>WJME01000327.1 GCA_014728115.1 Candidatus Zhuqueibacterota bacterium
AATATAGACAGGATAACAGGATGATTGAAAACAAACAATTAAAACAGCTTATCCAAAAACCCTGAATTTTTTAATGATCCATTTTCTTAAAAACGGAAAATAGCTGGTAAAATAATAGATGATGATTTTTAAATTTAAAAAACCAGCATGCTGAAACCAGTATCTTGCTAATTTTGTTTCACCTACATAGTAATGATATCTGCCGTGGGTGCCACAAAGACGTTTCATTGCATCAATATTACCATCGATTTGTATCATTATCATATATGTCAAGGCTCACGATATTCCCCAGTCCAGGCTCATATATATTCCCTACCTGTTCTGGGAATTAACGTTTTAAATTAAGTGCTTCAATTTATGTCTTAGCGTTTGTTATTTTGGGCTTTTGTTTGCTACGATAAGATTCTCCTTTCATCACAATCTGATGAGCACTATGAGCCAGCCGATCCATAATCGCATTAGCGGTGACAGGGTCCGGGAAAATAGCTGCCCAATCTGATAGAGCCCGATTACTTGTAAAGATCATTGATTTTGTCTGATATCTTTCATCCACAATATAATAAAATAATTCAGTTTCTGCTGCATCAATTTTTCGGAAAGCAAAATCATCAATAACCAGCACATCAATTTTGAGCAGCTTTTTTAAATAGTTATCCAGTTTTCCGTCAAGTTCCATGATTTTGAGTTCTTTGAAAAATTCAAAAAAACTTTTAAAAAGAGCTGATCGATACCGTCTACATGCCTGGTGACAAAGTGATTTAGCTAAATGTGTTTTCCCTGTGCCAGTTGGTCCGAGAAAAATCACATTTTCACCCTTATTAAGAAATTCACAAGTGGCTAGAGTTTTAATATGGGTTACTGGAATGTAAGGGGAAAACTTGAAATCAAAAGTCTCCATGGTAGCTTCAGACCCGATGTGTGCCTGAGAGATCAACCGATTGAGCTTGTTTTGCTTTCGGGTTTCAATTTCATCCAATAGCAAAGAGCATAAAAATTCCGTATAGGAAAGTTGATTGCTGTTGGCTTCTATTAATCTTGTTTCCAAATAGTCCCGCATACCTGATAATTTCAATTTTTTCAATTGTGCTTTGATTTGTTCAGTTTCGTTCATCTAAACCTCCCTACTATTTGAGTGATGTTCAAAATATGATCCTGATCTGAGGAAAGAGCGTGTCTCCTCGGACATAGGGATCTTATCTTCAGTCATTTGTTCATTGTAGAGTTTTTCGATTACTTTTTTTATTGTCTTGCTCTGGAAAGGTAATTGTTTTTGCAAGATCACTTGGGCACTCTTTTCTAAAAGTGCATTATCAAATTTTTTCGATAAATTAACAATACCCATAGCTTTTCGCATGTTAATGAAAGCATGTGGCTCTAAAATAGCCGTGATCAATTGTTCAAAGTAAGGGCCAACTTGCTTTGCTTTTTGACAAAGCTTTTTAGGGATTCCTTCATCCAATGCTGCTTTGATGTTTTCGGGGAAATGACTCATATTCGTATGCCGATATTTATTGGTAATTGCATGTTGGCCTATCAGTTCATGGTCATAAAAGATTTGAACGATTCGTCCATTACCCTTTACCGACACCATTTTGCCAATGAAATCGGTCGGTAAGGAGTAAGCTTTTTTATTGAATTGTATATAATGATCCGGATGAACAACAGCTTCTTTCCAGATTGGAATCTCAAACGGGCGAGCTGGTATAGACAGGAGTGCAGGTTTTTCAATTTCAACAAAGGTAGGATAGGGTTGCAGTTGGGTTGTTCCATGTGTTCGATGACCATATTCTTGACAACACCAAAGACGAGCTCTTTTGCCAAGTTCTTGTAAAGATAAAGTCGGATATATGGTCATCAGTTCTCTGAATTTTTGACGAAACACAGGGACCTGATTTTCCACCTTTCCTTTATCCTTTGGCTTTCCAACACGGCAGGGATCTAGAAAGCAATTATAGTACTCGGCCATTTCAGCATAGGCCTTGTTAAGTTTTGGATCGTATAAATCGGGTTTTATTACACCCGCTTTCAGATTGTCCAGGACGATACGTTTGGGAATTCCTTCAAAGAAATCAAACATGCGAATATGTGAAGAAACAAAGCTCCGTTGGTCTTGCTTGTACACAAATTCTACAAAATCATGTCGACTATATGATAACGTCCCGATAAACGCATAGACTTTTCTTTTTCGCTTTTCAACCGGATCGAAATGAAAACCAACAAAACCATAATCAATTTGCAATTCTTCACCAGGTGGGCGTTCAATGCGACATGTTACTTTTTTTGTATAAATTTTATAATAGTGATCTTTGACAAAGCGTTTAAAGCTAGAATAGCTGACATTATTATTCAGCCCATATTTTTTACATATAACTATAAATGCATATTTGGGCTTGAGTGCATTTTCTTTACGATTGACCAGATCGATGATTTCTTCAAGGTGGGGTTCGAGTAGTTGTTTTGCCTTAGCTCTTCGTTTTCGTTTAGATTCAACAGCTTTTAATTTACTCAAAATCTCCGCTTTCGGTGGCAAAGGTTTTTCTTGTTCAATGCCAAGTGATTTGGCTGCATGAATATATTTACGAATAGTTTTTTGGTCATAACCTAAAGAGTTAGCAATTTGACTTTTCGCTTGTTTTTGATGCCAGCGGCGAACTATTTCCCAAATATCCATTCTGGTTATCCTTTTGTAGGGCATATCTTCCTCCATTTTCGTTCGAGTGATCTGGAGAAAGATAAAACAAAAATTTCAAAATATGAACAGGTAGGGAATATTAATGACCCTCGGGTGGGGAATATAAATGACCCCCAGTGCTCAACTAGTGGGGAATATTAGTGAGCCTGCCCTGGGGAATATAAATGAGCCTAAAACGATTTGGGTGGGGAATAAACGTGACCCTCGACAATGTCAATGGTTCAAAAAATAGAACATAACACATTGAATAAAAAATTGGTTTTCTAAACTCCATTATTAGATATTTTTGTTCATTTCCAAAACCGCGACAATTGCACTTTTTAACCAAGGAAAAAACATGTTTAAACTCTAGCTCTTGCCATCCAATAGAGTATAGTGCATCCAATAATTTTGGATCATTGATTTGTATATCATCTACGTCTATTACTGTTTTGCAAAGCATTTCTTTTGATGAATAAATTACTATATCAATCGTCTTTGACGATTTTATCCAAAAATCAATAGGGTGTTTATTTTGAACTAATTCCTTTAATTGTTCAAATTTTGACTTGTTCTTGAAATAATTGACGACTATTGCTTTTTCATAATCACATTGAAATAATAACAATGACATAACAAAACAGCCAAAGAATACCATTTTGAGCATGTTCATTTTACTACTTTCCGAATATTTAGTCCATTAAATTTTTATAACCCCATCTCTGCATCCAATGTGAGACGCGAGCTTCACCATAAAAAGGCAGTGGATTATGAGCACTATATGTTGCTAGGGCCTTGAGTATTCCCAAAGATTGATTCCCACCAGCGTTTACAATACCAAACATTGACATGGAGAATTCATAAGGTAATTTACAGTGGCTGGCGGCTGCTCCGGCAAGAATATTACCCGCATCGCGTGCAGACACGTAAGTGTTTCCAAACAATTTTGATCCATAGTAAATAGTTGAAGCATGCACCTTCAAATTCATCTTTCCCTCTTTTAATGCTTCCGGTACATAATCATTCATAAATCCAACAGGTGATGGTGTAATAGTAGCTAGTTTCTCTGCTATTTTCGTCATGGCCCAATTATTTCCCAAGTCAATATAAGCATTTTCAGCCGCTTTTAATACGGTGCCGAAGGAATTATGATAAAGATCCTGATCTGCAAAGCTGGCCATGTGCAAGGTATATCCTACCAACGTCCCAGCCTCTTGCAGGAATCCACCATCATAATCTGAGCCTAAATTATACTGATAAATGCCAAGTCCTTTATCATCGACTTTTAACACATTTCCGGTGCCATCAAGATATGTTGCCAGACCCGTAAGGTCAGTAATGTTCACAGGATTATTCCCGGCATAAACATAAGGCGAATGAAATTCCGCCAACGGATCCACACTAATAAACCGCTCTACCTCGGGATCATAATACCTGGCGCCAAAATAATACAACCCGATGTGGCTCTCTTTATCCAGCTCTTTGCCGGTGAATCTCAGATTGGCGGCCTGGTCGTCATTGACGGTGCTGCGCAACTGAATCAAAAAACTATTTGACCAGCCGAACGGTTTTTAACAATGTATAATATGATTTATTTTACATTTATTGTTATTTTGTTTGATGAAATTTTCCCCTCCCATAAATTGTTTCCGTACTTATATTCACTATCATGAATATATTGATAATAGCATTTTATCTCAAACATCCCAATTCCCCATGATCTTTCATTACCCATGTCTTTTTTACTTTTTAAGATATAATATTTGTTTAAAGTTATTACTTCTTCATATGATTCCTTTGGACTAATGGTTATGAAATCATTTTCATACGGTAATAATACTTGTGGACTTTTATAATGATAAATAAATTCTGATGTATCGCAATTAATATCTGTAATATTAAATTTTAAAAAGTTGTTTATTGCATGCGATATGGTTTTTTTTTGCCAACAATATATATCGATTTCTTTTTTGCTGTTATTAAAAAAAATAATTTTGATTTCAATATTATCAGCTTGTGGATTATCCTTTAATGGTTCAATTAATAATTTAATATTATCTTGATTTTTTGAATTGCATTGTACTGTAAATATCAAAGTATAACTCAATAATACATAAATAATTTTATTCATCTTGATCACTCCCCAATAGATTTCTAAAAAAGTTTGTTATAGGGTCATACCAGCTTCTTTGCTGAGTATTTTGTTGTTGCTGTTGTTGTGGGTTTCCTACATAATTTACTGGAGCTTTATTTTCAACGCCTTCTTGCATAATTGCCACAACATCCTTATTTCGAAATCTTACGCAACCATGCGTAAATTTCCTGTCTTCAGGTTGATCACCACCAATATATTCATTACCACCGTCCATAGGGCCACTTGTGCCATGTAAATGTCTATCACTTTGATCACCTTGCTCATTCTCAAGCATAATTATTGCTGGTCCGTAGGGATTTGAATTATCCT
>WJME01000328.1 GCA_014728115.1 Candidatus Zhuqueibacterota bacterium
CATTTTGCTTGTCGGGGCCGGCGATATTGCCCAGGTGGCCCTGATGAACCTTGCAAAACAGGGTGCGAATCGCATTACGATTATCAACCGCACCCTGCAAAAAGCGCACGATATGGCTCGACCGTTTCAGGCGCAGGTGCGACCCTTTTCCGAGCTCTATGAGGCCATGCAGGAAGCAGATATTGTCCTTACCTCCACAGCAGCCAAACAACCCATTATCAAAACCGAATTAACCAGAGACCTCATGAACCGCCGCAAAAACAGACCGCTCTTTCTCATCGATATTGCGGTTCCTCGTGATATCGAACCGAATATTCGTGATCTGTACAACACGTTTCTCTATGATATCGATGATCTGGAACAGGTCGTGGCAAAGACATTGGATGCGCGTCGGAAAGAAATTCCCCAGGCGGAAAACATTATCGAGCAAGAAATAGCATCCCTTCAGGAATGGCTTGCGACGCAAAAAGTTGTCTCAACGATCAAAGAACTCTCTCTGCATATGGAAGAGTTGCGCCAGCAAACAGTGGAAAAGAACCGCAAACATTTTCTCCAGGAAGACTGGGATCAGATGGATAAATTTTCCAAAAGCCTGCTCAAGGCGATTATGCACAGCCCCTATATGCAATTACACAACGGCGACCACGGATGCGGACGCTGTACCATTCGTCAAGTATTTGGATTGGAGTGATATGGACCTGACCATCGGCAGCCGAGGCAGTAAACTCGCCTTGACTCAGAGCAATATGGTGGCTGATCTTTTAAAAAAACACCACCGTGATCTCGATGTAAAAATCGAGATTATAAAGACCAAAGGGGATATTATCCTCGATGTCGCCCTTTCGAAAATCGGTGACAAGGGACTATTTGTCAAAGAGATCGAACAAGCATTGCTGGACGGTCATGTCGACCTGGCCATACACAGCCTAAAAGACATGCCAACGCTGCAACCGCATGGATTAAAGATTGCTGCCATTCCCGAACGCGAAGAGCCAAGTGATGTATTGATCGCCAAATCGATTCATTCATTGCATACCCTGCCGCCGCGTGCGCGGGTCGCAACCAGCAGTCTGCGAAGAACCGCTCAACTGTTGGCGGCACGACCGGACTTGCAGATCGAGGATATTCGTGGCAATGTCGAAACACGCCTGCAAAAGTTCTATGACAGTGATCTGGATGGCATGATTCTCGCCTATGCCGGGTTAAAGCGGCTCGGTTTGACCGAGCATATCAGCACGGTTCTTTCGCCGTTTGAACTGATGCCGGCCCCGGCGCAAGGTGCGCTGGCATTGCAGATTCGGGAATCCGATCATCAGACAAACTCGTTGCTGCAAGCCATCCATGATCTCCAGGCATGGAACCAGGCAACCGCAGAGCGGGCTTTTTTGCAAACCCTCGAAGGAGGATGTCAAACTCCTGTGGCGGCCTGGTGTGAAGAAAAAAAAGAACAGACTATATTGCACGGTCGACTTTTATCATTGGATGGTCAGCAGAGTCTCGATGGTTCATTAGCTGTGGATCCCGGCAATCCTGCCCAGGCCGGCAAAACCCTGGCAGAAACCATTTTACAACGCGGTGGAACGCGAATTCTGGAGGAGATCCGTGCAATCGAAAGCTAAACTCACAGGAAAGGTCACTCTGGTCGGCGCCGGCCCCGGAGATCCCGGTCTGGTGGCATGGAAAGCTGTCCGGGCGCTGGAATCCGCCGATGTCGTGATCTATGATTTCCTGGCCAATCCCGAGCTCCTGGCACATGCCAAAAAAGCAGAACATATCTATGTAGGTAAAAGGGCAGATCAACATACCCTGCCTCAACAGGAAATCAATCAATTACTGGTGGACAAGGCCAAAACAGGGCAGCACGTGGTTCGTCTCAAAGGAGGCGATCCCTTTGTCTTTGGCCGGGGCGGTGAAGAAGCTCTGATGCTGAAAAAACACGAGATCCCATTCGAAATCATACCCGGAGTCACCGCAGGTATTGCTGCCGCAGCGTATGCCGGTATCCCTGTCACCCATCGCGGATTGGCCACCTCGGTTTCGCTGATCACCGGCCACGAAGATCCCACAAAAGAATCGTCGCAACTGGACTGGCAAGCCCTGGCCAATCTGCACGGAACCCTGGTGTTCTATATGGGCATGCGTCAATTGCCCCATATCGTCGAACAACTGCAAAGATACGGCAAGTCCGGGGATACCCCTGTGGCAGTGGTGAGCCATGGCACCTCACCCCGTCAAAAAAGCGTTACCGCTACGATGAAACATATTGTCGAGCAGGTAAAACAAAACAGACTCGAGGCTCCTGCCGTGATCATTGTGGGGCCGGTGGTGACATTGAAAAATGAACTCGACTGGTATGAAAAACTGTCGCTCCTGGGCAAACGTATCGTGGTGACCCGTTCACGTGCTCAAGCCAGTGAACTGGCGCAACAATTGACCGACCTGGGCGCCGAGGTGATCACCTTTCCGACAATAAAAATCGTTGCTCCCGATTCCTGGCACCCGGTGGATCAGGCCATAAACCGTCTGCACACCTATCAATGGATCGTATTCACTTCTGTGAATGGAGTGGATGCCTTTTTTCAAAGGATGACTCTTTTGAATAAAGACACAAGAGCCCTGGCAGCCTGCCAGATAGCAGCGATTGGGCCGGCTACCGCTGACCGGCTCGCTCGATATGGAATCAAAGCGGATCTGATGCCGGAAAAATTTGTGGCCGAAGAGGTTTTGGCATCTTTGGGCGGCCTGGATCTTGCCGGAAAAAATTTTCTACTGCCACGCACGGATATTGCCCGGGACACATTGATAAACGGCCTGCAGGATATGGGCGCACATGTCGATCAGATCATTGTCTATCGGACGGTCATCGAAAGCGATCACGATCCGGATACCCTGCAGACCATCAAAAATGGCGACTTTGACCTGGTCACCTTTACCAGCTCATCTACGGTCACCAACTTTGTCAATCAGTTCGACGGCCAGGCCTTACCCAACTGCAGTGCCGCGTGTATCGGGCCCATAACCGAGAAAACAGCGCGAAAACATGGATTCAAGGTCAAAATAATTCCTGAACACTATACTATTCCTTCACTCGTAAACGCCATTGTCGAACAGGCCGAAAAGGAAAAACAGTCTGAAATGATCATGCCAAACAAGAGGATCTCCTCATGATCGGAATATCAAAATTATATTGTGGTACCGTCGAACCGTCTGATGCACTGCGCTATGGCCGAAAATCCAAAGCCATGCCCTCACATCTGCTCCAGTTTTCAAAAGATAAAAAACCGGTGGTCGTCTGGAACATGGGCCGGCGATGCAATTTAAGGTGTGCACATTGTTATTCTGCCTCCAAAGATATCGACTATAGTGGAGAATTGAGCACAAAAGAAGGCAAAGCACTTATCGATGACCTCGCACAATTCGGTGCACCGGTCATACTGTTTTCCGGAGGTGAACCCCTTATGCGTCCGGATCTCGTCGAACTGGCCGAACACGCCACAAGCCAGGGCATGCGCGCCGTCATCTCGACCAATGGCACCCTGATCACCCCTGAAAAAGCACGGGAATTAAAAGAGGTGGGACTCTCATATGTCGGGGTCAGCCTCGATGGGGTGGGCGAAACCAATGACCGCTTCCGTGGGGTCAAAGGGGCCTTTGATATGGCCCTGCAGGGCATCAAAAATTGCCAGGAACAGGGGATCAAAGTCGGACTGCGTTTTACCATCAATAAGCGAAATTATCAGGATATCCCGGGGATCTTTGAGTTGCTGGAAACAGAGAATATCCCGCGGGTCTGTTTTTATCATCTGGTTTATGCCGGTCGCGGTTCAAAGCTGGTCGAAGAGGATCTGACACACGAGGAAACCCGCCAGGTCGTCGACCAGATCATCGACCTCACCGCTGACCTGCATCAAAGAGGATTGCCAAAAGAGGTCCTCACCGTAGACAATCATGCAGACGGCGTTTATCTCTATCTGCGAGTGTTGCAGGAAGACCCCGAGCGTGCCAGGAATGTCATGAGCCTCCTGGAAATGAATGAAGGCAACAGCTCGGGCAGGGGCATTGGCTGTGTGAGCTGGGACGGTGCCGTACATGCCGATCAGTTCTGGCGCCATACCTCGTTCGGCAATGTACGCGAACGGCCATTTAGCGAGATATGGACCGATCTTTCCAATCCCCTGATGGAAAAGTTGAAATCTAAAGTGCCACACCTCAAAGGCCGCTGTGCTTTGTGCAAATGGAAAAATATCTGTGGCGGAAATTTTCGCGTGCGGGCCGAAGCCGTCACCGGCGATCTTTGGGCCGCAGATCCGGCTTGCTATTTGACCGATGCCGAGATCGGCTTGAATGAAACCGATGATGCGGATATCGCTGCAGCAGATGGCACGTCGTTATCGTGCTTTGAATAAGAGAGACAGAATCACTCTTGTCCAAAATAGATTTTATATATCCTGAAAGATAACTGCAGAGCTCACAGAGGAACACAGAGAAAATGAAAGTGAGAAATTTATTCTGACTCGATAAAATTAAGCTAATGACAGTTTACACCAAAGCAAGAAAAAACAAAGAATAGAATTTGTTTTGTAAAAAATTGTTGGTTGCAACGAAATGATGGTGCAATATCTTTTAATTTTTCAAGTCTATTCTCCGTGATCTCTGTGTGCTCTGTGGTGAACTCTTGACCTGCTTTAGAAAATATCTGAAAAGACTTTTAAATCTAGTATTTTCAATTTAGAACTCTGATTTTGCTGACTATTTTGGACAGCAGTGAGACAGAATATACTTACAAGACCACAGGAGCGAGTCATGGCATTTCCCGTTCAGCGTATGAGAAGATTGCGACAAAACGACACCTTGCGCCGCATGGTGCGAGAGACCAAACTTTCCCCGGATGATCTGATTTATCCTCTTTTTGTACGTCCCGGCAAAGGTATACGAAACGAAATCAGCTCCATGCCAGGGAATTATCAAATGTCTGTCGACGAGCTGGTTAAAGAATGTGAAAGCGTGGCTTCACTGGGCATTCCGGCAGTTATTCTTTTTGGAATCCCCGAGCATAAAGATGAGCATGGCAGCGAGGGAGTGGATTCTGAGGGGATCGTCCAGCAAGCCGTACAGGCCATCAAATCCAATGTTAAAGATCTGATGGTGATCACGGATGTCTGTTTTTGCGAATATACCAGTCACGGACATTGCGGATGGATCGAAAACCAAGAGGTGGACAATGACAAGACCCTCGCCATGCTGCAACAGATGGCGCTGTCTCATGTCCAGGCGGGCGCAGATATGGTTGCTCCTTCGGATATGATGGATGGCCGGGTAGGCGCCATTCGTCAGGCTCTGGATGAAAAAGGATATCACAATATTCCTATCATGTCCTATGCCGCCAAATTCGCTTCAGCTTTTTACGGACCGTTTCGCGAGGCAGCCGACTCGGCCCCGCAATTCGGTGACCGCCGGGCCTATCAGATGGACCCCGCCAATGGCGATGAAGCGCTGCGCGAAGTGGAGCTGGATGTGCAAGAGGGCGCGGATATCGTGATGGTCAAACCCGCCTTGTCGTATATGGATCTGATCTGGCGTATCAAGGAGCGTTTTGCTATGCCTGTGGCCGCCTATAACGTCAGCGGTGAATATTCCATGGTCAAGGCAGCAGAAAAAGCAGGATGGATCGATGGCGACCGGGTGATGCTGGAAATGCTGTTATCCATGAAACGGGCAGGAGCAGATCTGATCCTGACCTATTTTGCCAAAACCGTTGCCGAACTCACGAGTTAGGATTATAATGAACCCTGAGAAAAAATATGTCCCCCGGCTTATTGCCTGGGAGGTGACGCGCACCTGTGAACTCAACTGCCGGCACTGTCGCGCGGCTGCGCGTTATGGCAAATACGACAATGAACTCAGTCTCGACGAGATCACCAGGACCCTTGAAAATATTGCCGGCTTTAGCCAGCCCATTATCATCCTCACGGGCGGAGATCCGCTCATGCGCGATGATATTCTGGATATCGCCCGTATCGGCACGGATCTGGGATTGCGCATGGTGATGAGCCCCTGTGGCAAACATCTCACCGAAGAAAAGGCGCGCCAAATGCTCAAGGCTGGGATCAAACGAATCAGCATCAGCGTCGACGGAGCCACCGCTCAAAGCCATGACGATTTCAGACGGGTTCCCGGAGCCTTTGAAGATGCTATGGCCGGAATAAAAGCAGCCAAAAAAGCCGGACTCGAATTCCAGATCAATACGACCGTCACAGAGCATAATGTGCATGAGCTCGAAGACATTCTCGATCTCTCGATCAGAGTGGGCGCAGTGGCTTTTAATCCGTTTTTGCTCGTTCCCACCGGCCGCGGCAAAGAACTGGCCGAGATGGAGATCGATCCGCACGAATATGAACGCGTGCTGCACTGGATCTATGACCGCAAACAAAACAGCGCCATAGAACTGCGACCCACCTGTGCACCGCATTATTATCGCATCTTTCGCCAACGGGAAAAGGAACAGGGCCGCACAGTAACCCCCAAGACACACGGTTTTGATGCCATGTCTAAAGGATGCATGGGAGGACAATCATTCGCGTTTGTCTCTCACGTCGGACGCGTGCAAATCTGTGGTTTTCTGGAGAATGAATGCGGCGATATTCGAAAAGCGAATTATGATTTTGAATCCATTTGGAATGACTCGCCGGTTTTTCAGGAAATGCGTGATCTGAACGGCTATCATGGCCGGTGCGGGTATTGCGAATATCGAGCGGTCTGCGGAGGGTGCCGTGCACGGGCTCATGCGACCACAGGCGATTATCTCGATGAAGAACCGTATTGCATCTATGAACCCAAACGGCCGGCGCCCGGCGGAGAAGCACAACATGGATGATCGCGACCGGGAATTGTTGAACAAGGCGCAACGCGAGTTCCCGCTAGAGCAAAGACCGTTCGCACATTTGGCTCAGGAGCTCGATATGGGTGAACAAGAGGTCATGCAGCGTTTACATCGCCTGAAACAGGAAAAAATCATCCGCCGCATCGGTGCTGTGTTCGACTCTCAGACTCTGGGATATACCAGCTGTCTGGTGGCAGCCAAAGTGGATATAAACCATCTCGAAAATGTGGCCGAAAAGATCAACCAATTGCCAGGTGTGACGCACAATTATCAGCGCAGTCATGAATACAATCTCTGGTTCACCCTGACAACCAGCAACCAAACCGTATTGGATGAACTAATCAAAAAAATCAATGCGTTGCCAGGTGTCCAGGCATTGCATCCGCTTCCGGCAAGCAAGGTTTTTCAACGTCAGGTCACGTTTCATCTCTGAGGACTCGATGACAACCAAAGAAATCTCTCTGATTAAACTTTTACAAGATGATCTCCCCCTTTGCGATCAACCCTTTCTCGAAATCGCCCGTAAAATCGGCGAAACCGAAGAATGGGTATTGCAAACTTTGCAAGACTGGCAAGAAAAAGACATTCTGCGCAGAGTGGGTGCTTTGCTATACCACCGTAAAGCCGGATTCGTGGCCAATGGCATGTCGGTCTGGGCTGTACCCAAAGACAGGGTCGAAACCGTGGCAGCCACAATGCTTTCCTTTAAACAGGTGGGTCACTGTTATGAACGCCCTCCTTTTCCAGATTGGCCCTACAACCTTTATGCGATGATCCATGGTCAGACCCGGGATCAGGTAAAAGCCATAGCAAGGCAAATAAGCGCACAGATCCATATCACCGATTATGACATTCTTTTTACCGAGCGGGAATTCAAAAAAGCGAGCATGACGTTCTTTGTAAATGAAGATCCTACAAACTGGAAATGAGGCTTATGAACAACAGTAAAACTCTATTCGAGAATGCACAACAGAGGATTCCGGGCGGCGTCAATTCGCCGGTCAGAGCTTTTCGCGCCGTCGGCGGCCGTCCCCCCTTTATTGAACGAGCCAAAGGCGCTAAAATTTGGGATGTGGAAGGGAATGAATATATCGACTTTGTCGCCTCCTGGGGGCCCATGATCCTGGGACATGCCCACGACAAGGTTATCGAGGCAGTACAGCAGGCAGCGTCCAGAGGAACCAGCTTTGGGGCCAATTGTGAAATCGAGGTCGAGATGGCCGATTTTGTGGTCAACAGCGTTCCCTCCATTGACAAGGTGCGGATGGTCAATTCCGGCACAGAAGCGACCATGAGCGCCATTCGTCTGGCCAGGGCGTTTACCGGCAAAGACAATATCATAAAATTTGAAGGATGCTATCACGGCCATGGAGATGCCTTTTTATCCAAAGCCGGCTCCGGTGCCATGACCCTGGGTATCCCCGGCTCGCCGGGGGTGACGGTTGCCACCGCACGCCACACCCTGAACGGTATCTATAACGACCTGGAAAGCGTAAAGACGCTGGTCGCTGCGCATCCTGAAGAGTTTGCAGCGATCATTGTCGAACCGGTCGCAGGCAATATGGGAGTGATCCCCCCTAAACCGGAATTTTTACAGGGATTGCGGGACATTGCAGATGAATACCATATAGTCCTGATCTTTGATGAGGTGATCAGCGGATTCAGGCTGGGACTCGGCGGGGCTCAACAGCGGTTCGATGTGCTGCCCGATATCACAACCCTGGGTAAGATCATCGGGGGCGGCCTTCCGGTGGGCGCTTTTGGCGGAAAAGCTGAAATCATGGATCTGTTGGCTCCCCTGGGACCTGTCTATCAGGCCGGAACCCTGTCCGGCAATCCATTGGCTCTGACCGCAGGACTGACAACCTTGAAGATCCTGAGCCAGGAAGGATTTTACGGACAACTGGAAGGTAAGGCTTCCAGGTTTTTCAAGGAATGGGCAGGAGAGTTCGATCGTGCCGGCATTCCGTCCTTTTCGAACCAGATCGGCTCGATGGCCAGTGCGTTTTTTACAGCCGGTCCGGTGCACAACTATGATCAGGCGGCCAAATCGGATACGGAACTTTTTGCACGATATTTCCGCATGATGCTGGCAGAAAGAATTTACCTGGCCCCCTCGCAGTTTGAAGCAATGTTCGTTTCTGCTGCGCATGGTGAGAAGGAACTGGACCAGGCCCTGTCTGCGCATCGCAAGGTACTGAGCCAACTCTAGGTATCGTTTTTTTCTATGCCATACTCTTTGATCTTTCGCCACAAGGTGGTTCTGCCGATGCCGAGCACCTCTACGGCACGGTCATAATCCCAATTCAGGGTCTGAAGGACGTGACGAATATGCTGCTCTTCGACCGTTTTCAGGGGCAGCAGTTCGTTTTCCTCTTTGGTCTCTGCAGAGGGTTGCCAAAACTGTATGCGTTTCGGCAGATCTTCGACAGTGATTTGAAACCCGACACAGAGTGCCACGGCCCGTTCCAGGGTGTTTTCCAGTTCCCGCACATTTCCGGGCCAGGGATACGCGAGAAAAAGATCTCGCGCTTCTTTGGAAATACCAATGACTCGCTTTTTCATTTTTTCGGCATATGTTTGCATAAAATGATCTGCGAGTAAAAGAATGTCTTCCTTACGCGCTGTCAGGGGAGGCACATCAATTTGTACGACATTCAACCGGTAATAGAGATCATGGCGGAACCGGTTTTGTTCGACGAGTTTATCCAGCCTGCGATTGGTCGCGGCGATCACCCTGACATCGATTTTCTGAAATTCATTGCTTCCGACCTTGCGCATCTCTCCCTGCTGCAAAACACGCAATAATTTGACCTGAAAAGCCGGTGATGTATCTCCGATCTCATCCAGCATAAAGGTGCCGCCATCCGCTTCTTCCAGCAACCCTTTTTTATTGGCAGAGGCACCGGTAAACGCCCCTTTGACATGACCGAACAACTCGCTTTCCAGCAGCGTATCTGGCATGGCACCGCAATTCACCACGATAAAGGGACGGTCTTTTCGTGGACTGTTTTCGTGTATCGCCTGTGCGATCAGTTCCTTGCCGGTACCGCTGTCTCCCTGAATAAGAACTGTGATACTGGTTTGCGAGATACGGGCGATCAGTTCGAGAATACGCTCAATAGCATCGCTCTTGCCAATGATATCACCAAACCGGTACCTGTCTTTGGAGTAAAACCATGAAAAAAATTCAGCCAGCTCATTCTCTATCAGTGTACGCACACCATTCTCTTCGGATGAATGCCGAGTTTGCAAATCATCGATATGATATGAAAACAGGTTATAAATCTTGTTCACTCGGGCATCAGGGACCAGCGAGGTATCGAGATTGACCAGCAATAATGGCAAATTTTTGCGGCGTTCCATAACTGCACGCAGCGAGTCGACCGTAAACGCCTGAGTAAAATCCTGATTCATCCGCAAGACAAGTTGAATCCCGTCCAGGGTGTCATACAATTCGTCGGCCTCCAATGCCTTGCCCTGAAAACGGGACGCCAACTGATGGCTTTTGAATTGATCCTGATGAAGGAACAGGCAATCCTGAAACTTGCGAACAGGCAAGGTCTCCAGGATGGGTTCGGTGGATTCATTAGAGCCCACCACCAAGAGTGAGCATTTGCCAAAGGATCGAAAAATCTTGGTAATCAGTTCTTCCAGCTGTCTGGCCACGGCGACATAATCATAGCTCTGATCTGTTTTCCGTATCCGGCTGAAAAGTATCAGAGCGGTTTGGTAAAGCCGGTTAAGGACCGGACCAACGGTATGAATGGTCTCTTTATTGGCATTCAGGGCGCGAGAGGTCTGTTCCAGAAAGTCATTTTCCTGATTTTCGATAAAGGTTTCCAGGCCAACACTCATTTGCAAGAAATGACGTACTGCCTCGGATCCCTGTAGCCGGTGAAACGGCGTATCCGTCCGCAGTGATGGCATCAGATTGAAATAGAATTCTTGTAAGGACGGTTGACCTTCTGTATCCTCTCCCACATAAAAAAGTTCCATCGAATGACGCGAAGGTACAAACAAGATCTCACGAGCCTGATCCGGTGCAAGAGATTGCAGACCCGCATTCACCGTTTCGCGGTTCTGCACAACCTGATAAAGCTGGTCCCAGACTTTATCGGAGATACTGTTTTTATGTAATCCTGTAGCTATGATTTGCATGGCTTAATGATAAAGGTGCATTTGGGTGAAAAACAATGAAACGACCAAAAAGGTCAAGATCAGTGCCGTAAAACCTATGACCGATAACCAGGCTGCTCGTTGCCCCTGCCATCCCAATTGCCAGCGTGCATAAAGATGGAATGCATAGATAGCCCACGTGATGACAAAGGAAATAAACTTTGGATCAAGGGGTAATGGGGTACCCCAAAGTTGCATGGCCATGAAAAATCCCAGCAGCATACCAATGGTCGCAAAGCAAAGGCCCAAAGAAGCTGCAGTAGAATTCATGCGATCGAGCAGCTCTAGTGAAGGGAGTCTGGAGAAAAAGAATCCAAGCTGCTTTTGATGCAATTCCCGGTTGAGCAAGAGATGCATGACGCTGGCGATAAAAGCGATCACAAATCCGGCATAGGCCAGCAGCATAAAGATAACATGTATCTGAAAAATCATGCCAATCTCTAAAAGCTGAGGGGACAATGTCTTTTCCGGTTCGAGCCCGATACTGGAGACCAGCTGCAGCAAAAAAATCAACGGTGCGATCACCACTCCCAAAGATTTATCGCTGATATAAAATTCCAGGATGATATACAGAATAACAAATAGCAACGTAACGCTGAACAAGACCTCATACACACTGGCTATGGGCAGGCGTCCCATGATTCGGGCGATATGGACAAATGCAAAAATATGCAAAAGCATTCCCAGGCCTAAAAACGGGGTCGTAAACCACTGCCAACCCTTTTTTTGCTGCACAAAAAATCCCACATAGCCAATGGTTGCTAAACCATAAATCAACAGGATCAGACCTTGAAAAAATTGTATCGTCATGTCTTGTGTTCCTATACTTTATCACATCCGAATGAGCAGAATCCGTCAAGCGGATAGATTGATTATGTTGAATGGTACGCATTTTTGGGGAAATTTGCAAAATCTAAAAAATTATGGCCAGGATTCTCGAATAGCGTGTCATTGAAAATTAGCTGGTATTATTCAGTGGCATGCATCATTATACTCAAAAAAGAGTCGAGTATATAATCATTCAATCACAAAAGCTATTCTTTACGGCTGTGCGTAAGGCTTTTAAGTGACTAAATTTTATGAAAAATAGATGGACATGTGCGGTTTTCGGACTAAATTTTTAAACAGATGAATAAGGTTCATAAACCGGCAAGCTGCAGAATCGAGCCGGGCATCCAGATGAGCTTTGGTAAAACTGCGGTTTTCAAGGGTCGGGCAGCCCCTGCCCGCAATGACCAGCACAAAATGGATGCACGGCTCTTAAACTCTTGGAGGATGGTTGAATGTTCAATTTCATCCTAA
>WJME01000329.1 GCA_014728115.1 Candidatus Zhuqueibacterota bacterium
GATACGCACACCTTTTTTCCAAATCAGTATTTCCAAGCAATTGTTCTGGGGCGTCATTCCTCTTGTTTTTAATTGGTCAAATCCCATGGTTTTGGGGCAAAATTCGAGATTTGATCAATTTTGAATGGGACAGAAATTAGTTATTTATTTAAAAACAAACATTTAGAACAAAAGAGGAGGTGGTACGATACTTGTAGTAAAATTTGTGTTCAAATTTTAAACAACTAGTGTTCAGATTACAAAAAAAGAGGTCAATCATGAAAAAGGTGTTAACACTCGCAACAATGGTCCTGTGCTTTATGGCAGCAGGCAGTTTCGCAGCAGTCGACCTCGAGTTGAGTGGCGGAATGGTTATTGAAACCGTCAAAGGCTCCGGGGATTATGATGATTATGCGGTCTATGTAGAGCTGACGGATGGTAATCTTGTCGAAGAGACATCTACCGGATCGTATTTACTCGGAAAAGTCACATCTTCGGCGCGTACTGCCAATTTTGACAATTTTGCAGGATTTGACTGGTCGAGTACGATATCTACGGGGGCTGTCACGGTAACACGCTACACGGGTCAAAACCATCCCACCGGTGGAGCGGCAAATGTGCCTGAAAATATGACCCGATTCTATCGAATCAACAATGCAGGTTCGAATGCGACAAGGAATACATCTTTTACATTCGTATCTAACCAGCATATCGACGAAACCAATTCACTCACGGCTCCTTTTAGGGTTTTTAGAGTATTTGGTACGGCTGTAAACGATTATGGGCCAGGGGGTAGCACATCGCCCATACCTGGACAATCTGCAATCATTCCTGCCGGTGAGAGCTTTTGGATTTTGGCCAATCCTCAA
The DNA here is from genome assembly GCA_014728115.1 of Candidatus Zhuqueibacterota bacterium. Lineage (GTDB taxonomy): Bacteria > Zhuqueibacterota > Zhuqueibacteria > Residuimicrobiales > Oceaniaggregativiventaceae > Oceaniaggregativivens. The sequence goes on from WJME01000329.1 coordinate 849, forward strand.
AATGCCATTGTTTTTGCAAAATTTCTCCTACAGGGCGCAGCCTATACTGCAGATGTCGATGGCACTCCCGTGGCCAATCAAATAATGCACCTGAAAGTTAGGGACAACTTTTGGGCCGGAGATTTGGTACCCACAACTTCACCCTATAAGGATGGTCTGAGTGCAGCATCGGTCCACGCAGATGTTGTTGACTGGGTTTATGTTCTTTTGATGAATGATCCCGACATTCCCAATCAGATCGTCTCGGAGAGAAGTGCATTTGTCGACAAGTATGGTAATCTTGTAGATGTCGACGGTACGACACAAGGTATAACTATGCCGGGTGCTGCACCGGGTACCTATCATATCGTCATAAAGCATCGTACCCATCTGAGCGTTGCAAGCAAGGAAGCGGTCGATCTCTCAACCCTTTCTGCATCTCAACCCTATGATTTCACTGACCAGTCACAAGAGGACAAATACTATGAAAATATCATGGCAAGAGGTGACGGGGACGTGCAAGTTACTCTCAAAGGTGGAACTCAGATGTGGGCACTTTTGACAGCCAGTTCTTTTCACGATGGATTGGTCGACAATGCAGATTATGTCGATTACCGAAATAATCTGGGTGAGCCGAGTGCGTATGGAAAATATAATAGCACGCGTTGGCATGCAGATTTCAATATGGACGGCAATATCTCCAATGCTGATTATATCTTTTACAGAGCTAATCTTGGTCAGGGCAGTATCAACGATGATCAATATTAATCGTATGGAATTATATTACCCAGTAAAGAACCAGTTTAGAATTTAATAAAGGAGTAATCCTATGAAAAAATTAACTCTTGTCCTTATACTGCTATTGCTGTGCAGTATGGGTTGGGCGCAAATAGATACCAGATTGGTTATGGTGGAAAACTATACCGATCCTAGTGACTTGATTGCAACCTTGACCATTGGAGTGGAAATCAAGGGAGATGGGCAAAGTCACGAAGTCATTGGATTTCAAAATGCCATAGCCATAGATGAAAACCTGACCAAAAATCTGGTGGAACACCATTTCATGGATCAAATGTTTCCCCCACCTGATGCATCGGGTAATGGATATACCACATCTGAAAAAGTCATTACTCGCTTGGATTCCACCATGTCGGCTATACAGTTTATCTATACCTTTGAAAAAGGTTCTCCCACAATCATTCCGGCCACAACAGAGTGGTATAGAGCCTTGACAATCCAATTGCGTTACGAACCTCTGCAGGATGCCTTTAGCTCGATTGAATGGTTCGAAGATCCGTATCCTCCTCTATATATGATTCTGGATCAAGACATCAATCAGCTCCAAGGTACCGAACAAGAAATCCCGGTCGAGTTACGGAATTTCACCATGGAACCCTATATATTACCTGTTGAATTGGCTTCTTTTGAAGCCGAATCGGCTGACGGCCAGGTCATGGTTCGCTGGACCACGGCGTCAGAGACCAATAACGCAGGGTTTTATGTGCTTCGATCAGCCAGTGAAAATGGACCGTTTGAAACGGTTACTCCCAATATGATCTCCGGCGCAGGGAATAGTGACAGTGAAAATATCTACGAGTTCACAGACGAAGATGTGGAGGCCAATAAGGAATATTTCTACAAACTGATGGATGTGGATTTTAACGGCCGCCAAAATGATAATGGTCTGGTCTCCATTCTTGCTCAGCCTCCAAGGACGTATGAATTGGGAAACAACTATCCCAATCCATTCAATCCGGAAACCACTATCAAATTTAAGGTTAAAGAAGCCGGTAAAGTCGTTCTGGCGATCTTTAACTCTCGCGGACAGGAAGTACGCCGACTGGTCGATGAAAATCTGGATTCAGGAATTCACGATATCGTCTGGGATGGTCGAAATAATCAAGGAATTCAGGTCTCCAGCGGGACCTATTTCTACCGCATGTCTGTCAATGAGTTTAACGCCATTAAAAAGATGCAGCTGTTGAAATAGGTTCATGTACAATAATCTTTAACTCTTAAAAAGCGCGGTTCTATCCGCGCTTTTTTTTTGTCATGTGTCAAAGTTTTACGTCACTTCACTCCTTATATACGCCATATTCAAATTATTAAAAAACAAAACTTTAAAACAAAAACAAAACACTGGTACATTATTTGCATGCCTTAGACATGAAAAGTACATTTTCATCCATGTCTGTTTATGAACCAATAGATGGAGATATTTCATGTCTAACCTTTATAAACTCTTGATAAAAATTGTCTTATCCGACATGAACAGAATCGGATGGATACTGGCAATATCGCTCGCTTTAATCAGTTCATCCTTTGCAAAAGGGCCCCTGACAGAATCATTTGGTGTTACCGGTCATGTCGGGCTCGTTACTGCCGGTGTAGATATGAACTCGACCACAGAAGGCGAGTTCACGATACATATTCCGGGGGATCCCATTTATGCTGTCCTGTATTGGACCGGGTTTGACCGAATGCCAGGAGGCGATCCTGCCATCGATCTGAGCATCGATGATGGTCCTGTTCATACGATTATCGCCGAGACAACTTATGGCCCTGATCCATGGTGGACGCTGGAAGACCCAACCTGGCATTTGACCTACAGAAAAGCTGTGACACATCTTTTGAGTCAGGGAACCTCTACGCTAACGATTTCTGATTTTGGGCCCATGCGATACAATTATGGAGCAGCTCTGGCAGTTGTATATCAAAATGATGCTTTGCCGGTTCAAAAAGTATCGATTCTGGAAGGCCTGGATGCTGCATATTATAAATATGACTCCCCCAGAGGTCCAAATTCCCATGTGGCAGTCGTGGACGTGCAACCGCAGAATTCGGATCGTTTTCTTGAATATACCTTGTTGGTCGGGGGAATCATAAATAATTCCCGGCTTTCAGCTATTTGGCATCAGTCCGGTACCGAAACTGCACCTTTGAATCTTATCGATCATCCTCAGGCCAATGTTATCGAAGGGTTACCCGCTCCCATTGGCCATCCCGTGGAGAATAATATGGATATCTATACCAACCGAATAGAGATCCAATCGGGAGATTCATATGCTGCATTCCAAATAGAATCTGTTGGAGATGTCCCCGGCTATCATGCAGCCAGCTTTAACTGGTTCGCTCTGGGCACAGTATTGCCTCTGGAAGAGGAACAAACAGGAGGCATCGGGGATTTTTGCTGGGTCGACCTGAACCAGAATAACCTCCAGGATAGTGGTGAGCCAGGTCTGGAAAATGTAAAATTATGGTTGCTGGATGCAGATACCATGCAGCCTCTTGATTCGACACTTACAAACAGCTCCGGGTATTACTCTTTTACCGGGCTTTCTGCCGGCGATTACATGCTAAAAGTGTCTCCCCCTCCCCGGTTTCCTTTGATGGCCATGGATGAAGGAAGCGATGATAGCCGCGATTCCGATTTCAATCCTTTGACAATGAAGACAACGACCATCTCTCTGACCCAGGGGGAATTTCAGGATACCTGGGATGCCGGATTTTGTCCGCCCGATCGATCGGATATGACCATATGGGTAAACCCGAATAAAATAGAAACCATTATGAACGAAGAATTTACCGTGAGGGTATATGTCGTCAATCATGGCCCTGATCCGGCCGAAGAAGTGATTGTAGAAGACGAGATCCCGGAAGGCCTGGTTTTACTCGATACCGATCCCAACGCGATTCCTGGTTCAGAGCCCTTGACATGGCAATTTCAGAATGTCGCTGCAAATGATACAGTGAAAATCGATATCCGGTATCAAACCACCGAGCTGTTGGGGAGTATTGAAAATATTTTTTCCGTTCAGAGCAGCAGCTGTGATCCCAACCGCGAAAATAATCGGTTTGTCCTTGAAATAGATAACCTGGTACCGATTGAATTGGCCTCGTTATCGGCACAAAGTGTGGAGCAGGGTATCGAGATTAAGTGGACGACAGAATCTGAAAGCGATAATTTTGGTTTTTATCTTTACAGGTCGCAGGATGAGGAAGGCCCTTATGAAAAGATTACATCTAATGCTATCGTCGGTCAGGGAAATTCCAATAGAGCCCATACCTATCGGTATCTGGATAAATCTGTGAAAACAAAAGAAACCTATTTTTACAAATTGGTTGATGTAGATTTCAATGGTATGCACACATTTCATGGTCCGATTATGGCAATGACAAGCGCTCCGACAGAAATGACCTTGTATCAAAATTATCCCAATCCATTCAATCCGGAAACCACAATTCTATATACTCTACAAGAGGCAGGAAAGGTCAAATTAAGTATCTATAATGTGATGGGACAAAGAGTCAAGCAAGTGGTAAATGGCTACCAAACGGCAGGCCATCATATGATCATCTGGAATGGTCGGGATGAACACGATAATCCCTTACCTTCAGGGATCTATTTCTATCAGCTGGAATTCAATGATCAAAGTATGACCCGAAAACTGGAACTCGTCAAATAAAAATAAAGGAGGTCTTTGAGCCTCCTTTTTTTTTGCTCTCCTGGCACACCTTTTGTTGGTATTATTCCCAGATTATAAAGGCCATGAACACCCCATGGAAAAAATTGTTGTTTTTATTTCATTTACAACATTTCATTTGTGGGTGAATTGCCTTTTGTGAGATGTGAGTGTGGCTTTTATGTCACAATCAACAACCTGTTTGGAGGAATCATGTTCAACAAATGCCCCGAAATCATCAAAATCATACTGGTGTGTCTTGGTTTGTCAATTCAACTCTTGGCTGAACCGTTTACCTTTCCGCGCACCTCTCATGTCTTTTTGCAAACCAATGGCCCGGAAGCAGAATATAATGACGGTGATTGGTGGACCAATCAACATCCTGATGCTGGCAACGGAGATCACATTTACCGCCTGGTTGTGCCGGCCAATGTGGCACCCGAAACCGAAATTACCATAGAGATTTATGACCCAGAATCCTGGAGTACGATCGATGCAAGAGATCTGGATGAAGAAAGAAAACGCGGTACAGCCTGGGATGAAACCACGTTCGAGCTCTATTATGAACAAGAAACAACACCATTGCATGCAGTGACCTACCCACCATCTGATGCAACGCATGAATTATGGATTCCTTTTCATACCTTTACAGTCGGTACCAATACTGGAATTTATTATCTGCACTCAAGAACCGCACTGGATGATCAAAACAGCTATCAACTCAGAATTGCAGAATCAGATCCGGATGGCATTCCCAACAACGGTGACGAACTGGTTTTACAAGGCCTGCATACGACGATGCAAATCTTTAGTGGGGGTAATGTCACATTGTGGTTTTTTAGTGACGGCCAATCCACATTGAATTTATTCAATTTCGACATGGATAATACAGAACCAGGGCAAACTCTCGAGTATACCGATCCTCTTGGCAATACGTTTACCGGGACCCGTTCGGGAGATATGCTCTGGAATACAGGGAGTTCAGAACTCCCGACAGCAGGTGGCGACGAATTTGTAGACCCTGCTCCGGGGTGGTGGCACGCTGATTTTTCCATGGGAGATTTCAATCAGTTTATCTTTTATGGTCCCCCCTTTCATGATACTGAACCGACCAGCCCAGAGTTACAGTTGATCAAAGATGATGGGGTGGATCTGGTACGTATTGGCCGGGAATATACCGCACACTTGACGTTATCGAATCAGGGGAGTACTGCTGCCATCGACGTGCGGGTTACAGATTCCTTGCCTGAGGGCACAGAGTTTGTATCTGCAACGCTTAACGGAACCTATTCACAAGCAGACCATACCGTCTCCTGGACGCTGGGCTCTCCCCTGCTACCGGGTGAATCTATCCTACTAGACGTGACATTCACTGTTCTGGCTTCCGCGCCCCAGGAAATGATAAACTGTGCACTCGTTTCGTTTGAGGATGCACTTGGCAATAGATATCCTCAGCTTGAATCTTGTGATACCAATATGCTGGACAGGTTAAATACTCTTATCAGTGGTAGAGTCTGGAATGACGAAAACGAAAATGGCATCCAGGACAACCAAGAACCAGGCATGACCGGTATTCCCGTCCAGCTGTATAATTCGCAAGACCAGGTCATCGCCACGACAATGACAGGAACAAATGGATCCTATGAATTCCAAGAAATTGATCCCGGTGACTATTACCTCAGCTTTGATTCACCCGATACATACATCTTTACCTTGCAAGACGTGGACGATGATGCGCTGGATTCGGATGCCAATCCCTTGAACGGTTTTACGGCCATATTCAGTCTGAATCGCGATGAGCAACTCGATCATATGGATGCCGGCTTGATAAGAAATTATCTGGCTGATCTTCAGATTGAAAAATCTGTGGATAGCTTGCAGGTACACATTAATAATATTGCAACTTTTACCCTGAATTGTACAAATCTCGGTCCCGATACGGCCAAAGAGGTACAAATTCTGGACATTCTGCCAAAAGGATTGGATTTCATCGACTCATCACCTGCTCAAACCGCGGGGCCCAATCCACTCATATGGAATATTGGAGATCTCTTGCCAGATGAAGAATTCGAAATCACTGTAAGAACCAGAGCAAATAATACAAATCTGGGGGACAATCTCAACCAGGCAACCATTGGATCCAGTATCAGTTCCGATCCCAATCGCAACAATAACCAGGATGATATCACGGTGACCGTGTTGGTGCCCATTGAACTGAGTTCCTTTAGTGCCCATTCCAGTGAAGGGATTGTAAAGCTGATATGGACGACCGAGAGTGAGTCGGATAATGCAGGATTTCTTATTTATCGCGCGAAACAGGAAAAGGGTGATTACACACAAATCACCCAAAATATGATTCCGGGCCAGGGAAATTCTCAGACATCAAAAACATATCGGTATGAGGATAAAGATCCCGGACTCGCCCCGAATCAGGATTATTGGTACAAGCTCGTGGATATCGATTTTAATGGAGTCACCACTGAGCATGGCCCCATCAATGTGACGATGGCAAAACCGAACGAATATGAGTTGATGCAAAACTATCCGAATCCATTCAATCCAGAGACACTGATCCGATTTAAAGTCAAACAAGCAGGTCATGTCAGATTGGGTGTCTATAACATGAAAGGACAGCTTATACGCACACTTGCCCAGGGTCCCATTCAAGCAGGAGCTCACACAGTCGTCTGGGATGGCCGGGATTATAATGGTCGTATGGTTCCTTCAGGACCATATCTCTATACCATTGAAATCAATAATTTTGAACAAACCCGAAAAATGATGCTATTAAAATAAGGAAAATAGGGCAACCAGCGGTGCAAGCAGGGAGTTCATACCTTTTGCAGGCTGCCAGGTTGCCCCTTTTCTGTTCACTATGCAAAAACGATATCCTCTAATACTCGTCGTTTTAACAAGTCTTTTCTGGGTTGCACAGACAAGATCCCAGAGTCCAACAGAACCGCTCCCCAGCAGATGGATCGATTCAAACTATGATTTTTCATTGAGCAAGGCAGATCCCCGAGGCGCAGGAAATGCCAATATTCCCCTGCAAATCAGAAAAGCAGACTTTACATCCTCACTTTTTGAAACAGGTTCCTCACGAATTTGCATCATTGTCACAGAAAATATTGCAAGCGAATTGACTCAGGAATTGCAAAGATTTCAAGCAGACCTGTTTCAGACCGGATATTCCTCAACACTTTTGAGTTTCCAAAAAGGGGATGCACAGGGACTGCGGCAATTTCTTATTCAGCTCTATCAAGAGAGTCAATCATTGCAAGGAGCGATTTTGATGGGGGATCTTCCCTATATCATGTTCGAAATGAATCAGAACTGGGGAGCACCCTATGGTTATCCCGGCTATGAACGATTTCCCTGTGATTTGTTTTATATGGATATGGATGGAATTTGGACCGATAGCAAAGATGACGGCAGAGTAAAACCTGACAATGGATTTTACGACACGATTGCTGATCCTCTGGACCTTGAAATATGGGTCTCCAGAGTTCGCGTGGATAACTTGATCTCTCTGGGAGAGGAGATCGAACTTTTACAGCATTTTCTGGACCAAAATCATCGAATGCGTCATCGCAATCGGGACAATGCAAGGGCTCTGGCCTATATCGATGATCAATGGGAGCACTATGGTACAGATGACAAAAGCAATCTGGCACAGTTATATGCTCCCAATCGTATCGATCTTGTGCATGAACCGGAATCAACAACCGCGGCAGATTATAAACACAATCAACTCGAACAGTCTTTCGAGTTGATTCACGTTCGCTCGCACGGTAGTGCTTATAGCCACTCGTTTGAAGAGCAAAACCGCTCACAAATTAAGGCTGTCTCTGCTAACGATTATTTGCAAGCGGATCCGACTGCGCTTTTTTACTCATTTTTTGTATGCTCTGCTGCAAATTTTGGTATGAACAATTATTTGCTGGGGAATATCACATTTAATCCGGACTTTCCGGCTCTGGTTAGCTGGGGATCGACCAAAGTCGGAGGAATGTGGAATGAGGGGCCGTTTTATGAACAATTGGCAGAGGGCAAGCCCATAGGACAGGCATTTATCCATTGGTTCAATCAAATGAGTCTGGCACAACCTGACAAAGCTCCGAGATGGTGGTATGGCATGACTCTGTTAGGCGACGCATCAGTACATCCGCAATCGATCTCGCACCTGGCCCTAGAGCATTCAATAGATTCTCTTTCCTGTCAGGATTTTGATATAATCGACATCGATCAGGATGATCGTTTGGATCTGATTCTCTATTCAGAATCGGGTGTCACTATCCTGCACGCTACAGCTGATCATTATCATGTGTACAGGACCACATTACCCGGACTGGAACAATGGAGCTGGAGCGATCTGGATCTTGATAATGACGCGGATCTTGCCGGGATCGACAGCAAAGGGCATATCATTGTTTGGCGTAACTCTGGCATTTCAAATGATACATGGCTTTTCGAACCTTTATGGGACACCCAACCCACAAGCAAAGGTGCTGATGTATCATGGTACGATGTCGATCAGAATGGAAATCCCGATTTGTTCTATTCCCTGGAAAATGGTCAAAATGTATTCATGTTGAATAAAAATAGTTCCCCTGATGGGCTCTGGCAATGCGAATCACATATGATTACTGATGTGACGAACCCGCTATTAGGCCATCACTGGCTCGATTTCAACGCAGACGGTAAGATCGATTTGCTGGCGAATCAATCGCGATCGAATCCGACAATCGTGTTGTATGATGGTATCTCTATCCACTTTGAACAGCTGGGTAAAGCTTCCCAAATTCTTACAGACCCACCATCGGCTTTTTTCAACCTATATGACTGGAATCGGGATAACACACTTGATTTTTATTGGTTGCCCACCCAAGACACCGATCTCACAATTGCAGATGGAACTTATAGGATACCCCAGGAATTGGATATCGATGCCGGTCTTGGACAGTTTTTGGCGGATGATCATTTGACCCAGTACTTCTATACAAAAAACGAAAATCTTTATTCTATTGAACTCACAAAAAATATTACCACCGAATGGGGAGCCTTTGCTGCGAGTCAGTGGCAAATCTTCGACATTGACGGAGACAATCGACTGGAAATTACTGGCATCCATGATAAGGACACCGGCGGGGTGTTGATCTATGAACTCAATCATCCCAAACTGATCGACCCTCCCCTACCCCATAATCTTGATATGTCATGGTCGGGAAGCAAAGTCAAACTCTCATGGGAATCTAGAGCACCTCAGCGAGCCACAAAATTCAGAGTGAGGGTAGGCAAAAGCCCTGAAAATAAAATCATTTTTGACCAGACATTTGAATTCCCTAATCGCCTTTCTCCTTTATCCTATGCCATAGAAATTGCGCGGCATTGGCAAAAAGGATCCTATTATTGGAGTGTACAGGCAATCGGAGCTCATGGCGAAAAAAGCGATTTTACCCCGTCTGAATTCTTTGAAATCAAAGAACAACCCATGGTAAAATTGCAAATCAAACTTTTTCTGCAAGGTCTATATAAAGAAGGCTCTATGCAGTCTGTATATTACCATCAAAATCTTTTGCCGGTAAAGGAAGGTGCAAACCTCGATGAGAATATAGTGGATTGGATACGTCTTGAATTGCGTAAAACGCCTGATTCGCCTGCAATTTACAGCCAGGATTACTTGTTCAATTCTCAAGGGTTGCTCATCGATCCCCAGACCGGGAAAGGTCTCTTGAATCTGAATATACCCGAAGGATTTTATTATCTCTCTTTGAAACATCGTAATCATCTGGCCATTTCAACCAGAGACCCTATACAGCTCGAGGTGAGGGAGAAAACGCTCCTTGATTTTTCCACAGATCAGTCGTTATTGAGCGATCCTGGTATCACCAGCATGGAAAATGGACAAATCCTGATTCGAGCTGGCGACCTGGATCAGAATAGCCAAATTAATCAGGTTGATATCAGTATTTTAATCGAATCGATGAAAACAAACAAAAAGGGGTATCTCACTGCCGATATCGATGGCGATGGTTGGATAACCGCTGCAGATCTTGTCATCATAAATAATCTACAATAATACAGCATCACGATCGGGATAAAGGATGAAAAGTGAATATCTCTGCATCTTTTAGGCGATGCATGAAAAAGGGGATCATGATGAGCATGATCACAATGCCCGGCCCGCCTTTCAGAACCGCAGCAAAGGTCAGAAACTGTGGTAAACCAAACAACGGTAAAAGAAAATAGATAGCGATCATTTGAAACGTTCGAGAGACGAGCAAAGCGAACAAAAGGATCCAGAAAACACCCAGTTTTGTTTTTTTCAAAATCACAATCGTCACAGACAAGGCCGCCAATTCAATCATGATAACATGTAAAATCGGCGGGCTGATGGGTGGCATCCCTGTGAACAGAGTGGAAAGCACTGGTGTTAACAGACCAACAGCCAGAGCATAGCCAAAAGGCAGGAAGAACGCCCCCATCGCCACCGGCCAAAACATGGGAAGCAGGATGCTGCCCATTCCCAGTCCATGGAAAACGAGTGGTACCAACACGCCCAGAGCAATAAACATGGCACTGGTCGTTATTTTTCGGGTTAGATATTGCATAAATCCTCAAAAAGCAAAACTGACATCAGCCTGGGCTGTCCGACCTGGCATAGGATAACCATACAAGGTTTGATACTCCTCGTCCAAGATATTTTTTGCCTGTAGCCCAACGCTGAGCCATCGATTGATTTTGATATCTGCACGGCTATTCAAAAGGACATAATTTGGCAACGGATTCCGATGAAAATCAGCCCCATAAAGATCCTGAGCAGCCAACAGATTCAAAGCAAATCCGACTCGTCCAAGATTATAATAGGTATTCAGCGTCAATTTTTTACCAGGTGTTCCTCTGGTCTCATCGCCGAGATCGAGTTTTGTCCATCCCACGTTCACATCAAACGCAGAGGTAACCTGCCAGTCAAATGTAACTTCATACCCCGTATGTGTAAATTCTGCAGAATTGATCCATGATACGTTTGGGAATTGGCCTTTCAATCTGATCATACCCTCTCCCTGACTGGAGAACAGAACAGCATCCAGGCGGGCATTCCTTCCGATCTGTTGCGTAATTCCGGCTTCAAAATTCCAGAGGTTTTCTGGCAAAAGTTCGGGATTGGCAGGCGGGAAAAGATAGAGTTCGCGAATAGACGGACTGCGAAATCCCTTGGCAGCAGAAAATCTCACCGAAGTGCTGGGTCTTGCATGAAACACCAATCCAGCTTTGGGCAAGACCTCATTACCAAACAGTTCATGATTCTCGATGCGCAATCCTGCAGACGCGACCACCTTTTGCGCAAAAAGCTGCTGTAGATGAATATAGGGGGCAGTCTCTGTCATGTCGAAATCACCGATAAGCATATCACGGTTGATATTCTTTGCATCCCCTCCATAGTTTTTGACATCAAATCCAAGGGTTAGGGTCTGACCTTTCCAGGGACGCGCATTGTGATAAATCATCAGACCTATCGTATGGTCATTGGATCGAAATCCGTCATAAATCTTGTGTTCACCAAAATTACCATGCCATTTGATAAATGTATCCCCCAAACGGCTGCTATGATTCAAGGTCAGATCCACGCCTGATCTGTGCAAATCATACCAGTTATTAGAGGCGAGAGCAAAAGTCGGACCCGGATCCAACAAATCAATGGTGGCATAATTGGCGTTAATTTCAAGTAAAGTCGCTCCTGACAGTGCGTAACCGACGTGGGCGGTAAAAATCTCGGATTCATAATTTGACTCTGCGCGATGACCATCGGTTTGGCGTCTGGCTGCAGTCACATGATAGTCCAATTTGTGTTTTTTGCCACCATGGCTGGCAAAAAAGTTTTGGGTATCATAACTCCCCAGTGCGCTCTTTACACGGGTTTCATAGCCATCACGCCGGTGTTTTTTAGAGACAATATTGATCACTCCTCCCATGGCATTGGTTCCATAAAGAAAAGAGCCGGGACCGCGAATGACTTCGATGCGTTCGACACCATCCAATGCATAGGCATCCGGAATGGCATGTCCCATAAGTCCCATAATATCCGGACGACCATCTCTCAGGACAAGCACACCGGTTACCGGAGATCCGCCAATCCCTCGTATCGACAAGCCACCGGCAGCGTTTGTTGCCACTCCATAGCCCATAAGAGCTCGTTCGGTCATAAAAACCCCAGGAACCAGATTTTTTACCAACTCTAGAGCTGAAAAGGTTGTTGAGCGGTTTATTTCCTTTTCTGAAACAACCGAAACACTTGCAGCAATATCCCTCTGCGCCCCGGCAACTTTGGTTGCTGTTACGACGATGGGATTGAATTGATACTTGACCGAGTCTGGCCTGCCCATTTGCTCAGCCCCAACGGTCAATGAGCAAGAAAAGAATAAAACTGTATATAAGAGTTTCATAACACACACCTCTTTTACTTTATGTTGACACCGGTGGTCGATAATGTTAATTGTCCATGAATAACTCCCTTGAGAGCGATCAGATTGTCGCTTAAATTTTTCAAACTCTCGGTTCGCCCCTTGAGGGCAATCACTTGAAGAGAATGATCTGTATCCAAATAGACGCTCATGGAAGAAAGTATGAGATCCTGATATTCATGTTGAATGGCTGTCATGGATTCAAGCAACTCTAATCGATTCAGGTCATAGACAAGCGTGATGATACCTACAACGATTTCTTGTTGATCAATCCACTGCTCTTGTACAATGGCATTACGAATCAGATCTCGCAATGCCTCGGAACGATTTTGATATCCCTTGCGATCTAAATGCTGATCAAATGTTTTCAGCAGATCGCTGTCGAGACACATTCCAAATCGGGTCAGTTTTGACATTTATGATGTTACTTTTTATTCAAATAGTAACACTAATATAGCAAAAAAAATTCACCGTGTAAATGAAAAAATTTATCTTTTTCAGTTTTGAGAGAGATTCGTCCCCAAGTATAGAGCTATACAGCCAATGATGAACCGATCTTTAAAAATAGATCATGCTGGCAAAACTTACAGTAGAACGTTTTTCATCCATCTCAGCCTGGCCATATGAGATCAGCTCACCCTTTTTCTTCTGCTCTTTTAAAAGACAGAGCAATGTATAGAGACTGGCATACCCACAAATACGATTTCGGTTATCGTCGCCACAAAACCTTTGTTTCAGCAGGTCAGGGTCGGGATCGGAGATCAATTCTAACAGTTCCCGGTCGGTCTGCTCCAGTCGAGCAAGGTCAGTACGTGACGGACTCGATGGATCACCATACTGGGGGCCGATATGAGCCAGATCGATAGAGGCGATGATACGAACATTCTTTTTTCCCGCCAATACGATTTTAAGAGCCGTACAAAATTCTTTAACAATTTCATCTTCTCGCGAATTTTTTTCAGCGGCATGGGAAAACGAACATAGTATCGGTAAAATCTTGAATTCGTGTTTAAGGACATGTTGTAAAAACAATACCTGAAATTCTATGGTATGTTCATATTGATGCATCCACTCATCGAAAAAATAATCTGTCTGACATTGCTGCTGAATTTGATGCACCACATTACTTGCGGTTTGCACCTCTCCGAATGGAGTTACAAAGGTCTTGTCTGTAAGTGCAAAATGATTCAGCAAGCCTTGATGAGCGATCCCCAAAATAACATACATATCGGCCGGTTGAGTGAAACTCAAAAGATGATATCCTGCGGCATACCCTTTTCGACCCAGTTCCGGATCGATGTGAGGCATGACCATTGCAGAAATAGACCGATCGATAACCCGGTTGATGACACGCGAAGAAACTATTGCCGATTGAAGCCAGCTATCCATTTGCCGTTGCAGTTCTATGGGATCATTTTTATAGGCTTTTCCAGCGAATTTTGCATTTCTTTTTGTCTGATGTCTATAATCCTGCTGCATTTCGCCGAATTTTTGCCAAAAATGATCGTTGTCGAGAAAGAGATGCTCATCCAACAGATCCAGCACCGCCTCCAGGCGCTCGGTTGGCAAAACCTTTGCAAAAGAGTTCAGGTACAAGAGCTCCAGATCGCGTGTAGAATGGGTTCCATCCAGAAATTGAACGAGAGCGAACATGTCACGTGAAAACCAAAGAAGGGTGGGAGTTATTTTCCAGGAATCTGCAAGGCCAACCACCGGTTCACCCTCCCGGGTTTGGGCTTCAATAGCCTCCAGGCCAGGACGAAGTTTGGGATAATAGAGTTGCTCTTTGGCAGGATTGACTTTCTTTCTCTTCATCGTCACCGAATGCCACTCCTCACGTTATTCACCAAGAGGCGGGTAAAGAAGATAAGGCTCTCGTTTTTGCATAAATGCCGTCAATTCAAGAGACCAGGAGGAAATAATTTCGTTTGCGGATTCGCCGTTTATGATCCGTTCGGTTATTTCGTTTGTGCCCAAAAGTTTATTGAGCCATGTTGCTTTAATTTTTACAGAATCAGGATAGAGATCTCTCAGAGAACACAGTAAATGGATACCAAAATCCACTGCACGCCAGTCCGACATTTCATTGACTGTGAGGAAAATTCCTGAACAAGGTTGATCCAAATATTTAGGATGCGTCGACATACCCGGAAGAGATGTGGGGGTAAAGCTGGTATCCTGAATGGTGACCCCTTTAAGAGAAAACTGTTCAAGATGACTTTGCAACTGTTCTGCGGATATCCATGGAGCACCGAACAGCCTGAAGGGTTGCATCGTGCCCCGGCCTTCAGAGACGTTGGTCCCTTCCAAAAGTCCGGTTCCCGGATAGACCAAAGCAGTTTGAAGATCGATTATATTCGGTGAAGGTTTTACCCAGGGCAGACCGGTTTCATCAAAAAACATGTCACGTTTCCAGTTTTGTACGGGTATAACAGTCAAGACGACTGAATCAGAACCAATCCAGCCCTCACCGGCAAACATCTGCGCCAATTCGCCAACGGTCATACCATGTCGCAGAGGAATTTTATGGATACCCACAAAGGACTGGAATTCCAGATCCAGAACCGGTCCTTCTACAATGGCTCCTGAAATAGGGTTGGGACGATCGAGAATATAAAAGGGGATATTCTGTTCAGCGGCAGCTTGCATACAATGATATAGGGTACTGATATAGGTATAAAATCTGGTGCCGATATCCTGTATATCAAAGACAAGGGCTTCGACGCCTTTGAGCATGTCGGGCGTAGGTTTGCGAGTTTTACCGTAGAGACTATAGAGGGGGATCCCTGTCACAGGATCGACACCCGATTCAATCCTCTCGCCTGCCTCACTTTGGCCTCTAATTCCATGTTCAGGGGCATAAAGAGCGACGAGGTCGATATGCTCATTCAGGAGGTCTGCGGCATGCCTTTTCTGATGATCGATTGCAGTATGGTTGGTAATCAGTCCAACTCGTTTCCCCTGCAAAACCTTAAAATCATCTTTATGCAAGAGATCCAGACCTGTCATGACATCCTCATGTGGCTGCGCACAAGCCAGGAGGAGCAAGAAAAAGATTAAATTATTCAGAGGTTTCAAAGCTTTCATCCGCAAATGCAGATACAATCGGCACCTGGATTTGGTCGCCGGGGTATAACTTTTTCAAGTCTTTGTTTTCATTATATTGGGCCAATAGCCACCATGGCACTTGAAATACACGATTGCATAGATACCAGATATTATCTCCCCGATTGATCGTATATTCTTTCACTGCATCGATTTGAAAATTGCTGAAAAAGTCGCTTTGCAATGCCCGATGGTATTCCAATCGCTGCCTGTGGAATTCCTGAGGTGAAACCTGAGAAAGCACCAGTTGCAGGGATTGACCGATTTGAATATCTTTATAAGGAGACAATCCATTCAGGACTCTCAGACGATGAGTTGATACCCGTAACCAATCGGCAAAATGGCCCAGAGTTTCTTCGGGTTGAACGATGATACGATTTCCCTGTGGTTCCGAGAAACTGACTTTAAAAGTCCAATCCGTGCCCTGAGCATCATCATTACCCGGAGCCATGGGACCCATGAGTTCAAAATCAACGGCATCGTTATGCGTGATTTCGCTCGTTTCTACCTCGAGGGTATCACTTTTCTTAGCCAGGTTGACATGCTCATATTCAGGTTCAGGTAAGGTGCCTCCCCCCAGGCTCTCCTGGGCTGGACTTTCCGTCCTTTTTTGAGCCAGTTCATCTGTCACTTTAACTTTTTCATCCGAAGGTATTTCGATAATCTGGCCTGCGCGAATACGGTGCGGATTGCTGATATTATTCAAAGCCATTAACATATTAATGGTGGTTCCGGCTCTTCGGGCAATGTCACTCAGATTATCGCCCATCCGAATCGTATAGTATTTGTCCCGAATCTGGTCATTATATTTTTCAGACGGATCAAGACTCGCGTACAGAGTTTCCCAGTCGTTTTTTATATGAGAGGGTAAGCGAAGTGGATATCCTCTGGGAATTCTGCGTTGTGATTTTAGGGCAGCAGGTCTGAGTGCAGGGTTCAATTCAGCAATCGATTCCACATCGAGATCAAATCGTCTGAGCAGAGTATTCAATGTCACATAATCAGGAAGCTCAAAAACCTTATATTCCAATGGTTTGTCGAGTTCCAGGGGGCCAAAATAAAATTCATAGTTGGAAGCGATTTTTCGGGCAGCCAGGAATTCGGCGTAAAAATTTCGTGAGGCGAACCCAAAAATTCTGCTTTGATATTCACTCACGATTTTGCCGATATCGCTGCCATGACGGGCTTTGGCTCTTTTCATGCCATTTAAACCATGGTTATAGGCCGTGATAGCCAGAGGCCAACTTTGCAGCGCCCGATAATTATCCCGCAGCAAACGCGCCGCTGCAATGCTAGAGAGGATGGGATCGAGTCGTTCGTCCACGGTATAGCCGACATTCATATATACACGACCCGTTGAACGCATAAACTGCCACATTCCCGCAGCTCCTACGCGTGAATAGGCTTTATGATTAAATGAGCTTTCGACATGAGGCAGATACTGTAAATCTTCGGGAACATCATATTCTCTGAGTATCTCTGTGATCTTTTCCTTAAAGCGGCCAGAACGAATGACCCCATTTCGAAATTTTTCCCGTAATCCTTTTTGGCCTCGTACATTATATCTCGCAGTGCGGAACTTGTTGGCATCGTCTATATGGAGCCATAAATTATAGACATATCTCTCCTGATCGGATAGAGAAGCCAGATCTGTTGAATCGACCTGGCAAAGCCGATCCAGAATTCTTTCATATTGATTCGAGATCTCTGAAACCTTGCGCCACTTTGTTCGCAAACTGGCATTTTCAGGATAATAATCGTTCAGATCAATGACTTGATAAACAATATCCAGATGATTTCGATCGTGAATCAACACCTCACTCGTCGAATAGCGAGAATACACCTGAACCCAGAACTGTATGTTTTTTTCCAGTGACTCTGGAACCGGAAACAGGACATCAGCAAACAGTTGGGAAGAGATGAACAACAAAAGCAGTATCGCGTGTCGCAGCGATTTCAGACAGACAAGAAATTTCATATTGCACACCGGTAGTTAAGAGTCCATCGGATGTATCAATTTGATTACACCTGTAAGATTTTAAGACAAAATCAATGGTATTGCCGTTTGTTTTCGGGGGCATACTGGCATGTTGCAGAAAACGGGCCATTGCCTTTAAACTGTCTGTTCCAAACCAGGATTTTGTCTGCAGGGATCAGGAGAGGGGGTCTATTTCATCCCATTCAGGAATGTTTTTCAACATAAACAATTCAATGTATTCGGGATTGGCTCGAATAATATTGGAAACGATTTTTACCAGATCTTCTTTATCCATCTTTGTGATTTCATCGAGCTGTCTCTCAATATCGGTAAAATCATTGCCATCCTGCACCCAAGCATATAAAAGAGCCACCATGTGCTTGCACAACCTTCTCGCCCGTCCGCATGTGCAAGAACCGGAAATTTCCTGTCCGTGAACAGATAGTTTAACCTGATATGTTTCTAAAAAGTTGCCGACCTCAGCAGAAATTTTATTTTTAAAAATTGTCGCCCGGGTGACCTGTGCAGATTCATAGTATTCCCACCCGTTTCCTTTGGTAATCTGCTCGTCCAGTGATTGCACCTGACCCATATTTATGGAACGCAGATTTTTTTCTATTTCATTACTAGACATAATCTTCTCACAACCTTCTGTTTTATGATACAAAGAATGAGTTACAATTTCAAGATAAAAAGAGAGCTCTTGAGGATTTTGCGTAAATTAATCCATCGGCTCCTGCTATTCGTATTCTCCACAGGGTTCATCCAAAAGATCCTGATCGAGAACGGACAAGCTCTCTTTCAGTACTAAAAACGGGTCTTTGTTTTGGATCCCCTCTGTAATATATTGTCGCCAACGTCGTCCCCCGGGCATGCCCCGAAAGAAACCCAACATGTGGCGAAGCACTGCAAGCGGATGCCCGGTATGGGCTTGCAAATACGGTAACATGCTCTCGACCACTTGTCGCCGGCTGGGTATAGGACGTGGGTCTCTGAAAATCATCGCATCAGCATGAGCCAACCGATAAGGATGAGCATATGCTGCCCTGCCTAGCATAACACCATCCACATATTCCAGATGGTAGCGTACCTCATCCATATTCTGAATCCCCCCATTGATATCGATGAGCAAATCCGGATACTCGGTTTTTAAACGATAAACGTCGTCATATCTGAGCGGAGGCACGCTGCGGTTTTCCTTGGGAGAAAGGGTTTTAAGCAAGGCGATTCGTGCATGAATGATAAAACGATCACACCCTGCCTGAGCAACAGTACTCACAAATGCAGACAAGTCCTGATAATCGCCCCGATCATTGACTCCGATTCGATGCTTTACCGTAACAGGTATTTGTACCCGCGCCTTTAATTGAGATACAATCTCTGCAACCAGGTCGGGTTCCAGCATCAAACAGGCACCAAAGCGTCCATTCTGAACCTTTGGGCTGGGACATCCGACGTTGAGGTTGACTTCATCATAGCCCTCTTCCTGCGCCATATGTGCTGCCTGGCATAGGTCCTGGGGATTATCACCTCCAAGTTGAATGGCAATAGGTTTCTCTATCGGGGAGAATGCCATCAAGGTATCAGCATCACCATGTACAAGTGCATTTGCAGTAATCATCTCTGTATATAACAATGTATGCCGGGTCAAAAGACGAATAAACGTGCGGTAATGGCGGTCGGTCCACTCCATCATCGGGGCAATACTCAATGGCCTTGGAATATGTGTAATACGTTTTATAACCATATCAAAGATAACGCTCAATCCAGGTAGCGATGATGCGACCGGTATAGATCGCATCTTTTTCATCAGATAATATATGATCTGCGTTTCCCAGTGAAATCAAACTCTTTGGGTGTGAAGCATTGGAAAACAGTGTTTCCGCGTGTTCAAAAAGCACGGTTTGATCTTTGGGTGAATGCATGATTAATATTGGCAATGCATGCCGTTTTAACACTTGCGAAATACGATTTTGTTCCAAATCCTCGAAAAATTCACGGGTTAACTGATAGGTATTCCCCGCTATCTTGACTTGAGCCGTTCCGTTTTCCAGTGCGGATTGGCGTGCCTGACCGAGCAACTTTCCCAAATGCGATGGTTCCGAAGGGGCGGCGATGGTCACCAATCCCTTGACAGAGGGAATCTTTTCTGAGGCAAGGATCGCTGCGGCCCCGCCCAAAGAGTGACCTATCAGCAGGTCTATAGGAGCGAATTCCTGGGCGCAATAGTCAGCAGCATCCAATACATCCTGAACATTCGAACTCAGGGTCGTGTCACTAAATTCTCCCTCGCTCTCGGCGATGCCTGTAAAATCAAACCGACAGACCGCTATGTTGGATTCGCGGCAAGTACGAGAGATGCGTACAATACTTTTGAGGTTTTTCGAACAGGTAAAACAATGGGCATAAAGCGCAAAAGCACGAGGAGACTCTGGAATATCGATATGAGCCGATAATTTGAATCCCTGTTGATTGGTAAAAAAAATTCGTTTTGCTGTCATGATTCACCCGGTTTAATGGATAATAGCGACATGGGGCATCAAGGTCTTAAAGCGCTCAATCTCAGCTTTGGATATGGGATTCCGTTGTAAATAGAGATATCGCAACCCTTGCATGGCTTCCATCCCTGCAGGGAGAGAAGTCAACTGATTGTCTGCCAGCCATAGGATTCGTAGATTCTGTAATTCGATGATTGAATTTGGGAGTTTTTCCAGCCGATTGCCGGATAGGTATAATTTACGCAATCGGGATAATCCACCGATCGTTTCTGGCAAGTCGACAAGTCGATTTCTGGACAAATCAAGTTTATCGAGATGTTTCAGCTTTCCGATACTATCAGGCAGTCGCTCCAAATCATTATCCGAGAGATACAACTGTGTGAGTTTAGTAAGCATTTGAAAACTGGCCGGTAAACTGTGTAATTGATTATGATCGAGATAAAAGGTTTTCAGTTGCCTGCACTGACCAATAGAATTCGGAAGTGAGTTCAGGTGGTTATGAGATAATTCCAGCAACCGCAGAGCACCGAGATTCCCAATGGAGGACGGAAGCTCGTGGAGATTATTTTCAGAAGCCAGCAACGTATGCAATTCGGGTAAAGCGCCAATTTTATCAGGGAGTTTTTCAATTTCATTCTTGCGAACGTCAATGCGATATAATTTCTGCAAGTTCTCAATGCGATCTGAAATCGCTGTTAACCGATTGTTGTAAAAACTCAAATCCCGTAGTTCGCGCAGCTCGTATAACACTGCAGGCATTGCCGAAATCCGGTTTCCGGCAATGTTTAAATATTGCAACTTTTGCAGACGGCCGAGTGCATCAGGTAAGACAGAAATCTCGTTGTTGGCCATCTCTAAAATTTGCAAATGAATGGCACGTGCCACCTCATCCGGAATATGATCGAGCCGGTTATTATTGACATTGAGTTGCTTTAAAAAAGGGAGATCAAACAGGGCATACCACGCAGTCAGATGATTACTGCTCAGATCCACCGTATTCAGAGATTCGACTGAAGAAATTTCAGGTGCAATGGTGATAATTTGATTATTCCACAAAGAGAGGACTTTGAGTCTGGAAAATTGGGCAATGGAGGAGGGTATTTGGCTCAATTTATTCCCCGGAAGCTCCAGATGTGTCAAAGAATCCAGACCCGCGAGCTGATCTGGCCAGGCCGAGATTTCCATATCGGTTAGATTGAGTTGTCTCAGCTGATCAAAGCTTAGAATGCGCTCCATCATTGGCAAACCATGCAGGGATGATTTCTGAAGGGTCAGACGATAGACCGGTCCAGAAGCCTTTGCTGCATTCTCGAGTGAAAAAAATGTCTGGTATGGGGATTGTGCCACTAAAAAAGAACTTTTACAAATGATCAGCACAAAAAAGAGTCGTATCATTTTATGATCTCAAAATTATTCCGGTTAATCATCCGGACCATCTTTTGACTAGTTTTCCCTAAAATATCGGGGAACAATTTTCAATAATTTCTTGATTCCTTTGAAACGATTTCCTTGTTTACCATATAAAAAATCCATTGTACCCGCAAGACCGTCATACAATTTCTTACTATAAGGAGGCCACCACATATTTTTTTTACAAAATGGCATAAAATCATGCACAATGACCTTGGATTGAACCATTTCTTTGAATCCCAGTTCGCCATGCGTCCGGCCGATCCCGGACTGTTTGTATCCTCCCCACGGTGTTTCCGGCAGTCCATGACTCATCAAATGATCATTGACCGTAACCACCCCTGCCGCAAGTTTGAGTGCGATTCGGTCTGCCAAGGATCGATTCCGAGTCCATATAGAGGCCGTAAGCCCAAACTCGCTGTCATTTGCAAGCTGTACAGCTTGCTCGAGGTCGGTCACAGGCATCACAGCCAGTACCGGCCCAAATGTTTCTTCCCGCATGACTTTCATACCATGATTTACGTCCACTAACACGGTTGGTGGAAAAAACCATCCTTGTTTTTTAGCTTCAGGACTCATTTTTCCCTGAGCAGCGATCCGGGCACCTTGCTTGAGAGCTTTGTTTACATGATCGTGCACAATATGGAGCTGTGATTCATTGGTCATTGGCCCCATATCAATGGTAAAATCGGTATCCGGGCCAATGTTCATTTCCTTGACATATTCAGCGAGCATAGACAGATAATCGTCATAGACATCTTTATGTACATAAATACGTTCTACTCCACCACAGGATTGGCCACCATTTTGCAATCCGGCCCACACTGCACCCCGTGCAGCTCTGAACAGGTCTGCATCTCGATCTACGATCATTGCATCATTTCCACCCAGTTCCAGAACCAGGGGCACGAGATGTTCGGCTGCCATGGCCATCAACTTTTTACCCACAGGAACAGAGCCGGTAAAAAAAAGTTTATTCACCCCTCCTTCCAGAAACCATTGGCCTGCTTGTCGGCCCGGGATATTAACAAAATTAAAAACCCCGCTCGGCAAATCTACAGCCCTAAAACAGTCCGCAAGAGTTTGTCCCACCAACTGTGTATCGCTGGCGGTTTTGAGAATGACTGTATTCCCTGCAAGTAAAGCCATGACCACTTCGGAAAAGGGAATGCTAAAGGGGTAATTCCAGGGAGAGATGATGCCCACGACTCCAAAAGGCTCCCATACGATTCGGCTAGATTTATTGAACAACAAAATATTACCCCGGCCAACAGACCGATCCTTAAGAAAGACACGTGCATGACGGCAATAATAGTCGAGAGCCATTGCAGCAGGCAACACTTCGGTCGCCATGGCATCTACACGGGGTTTGCCGTTATCTTTATTGATTAATTCAGCGATTTCATGTTTGCGCTCGACCAAAACCATCAGCACGTCACGGAGAATTTTGATTCGCTGTTTCAAATCCAGACCGGACCACTCGCTTTGAGCACTGTGAGCGTTGCGGAGGATAGAGTCCCATTCCTTACGACAAGTCTCGGCAACTCGCCCGATCTCCTGTGCTGTTGCCGGATTCATACAACGTGTTTCATTCATTCTCATGCTCCCTGACCAGGTCCTCTGACTGACATCTCGTTGACGGGCAAAACCCGGAAAATCTACCACCCATATCCTGCTATTCGTGTACAAAAATCCTGTTAAACCATAGACCAGAAATACAATCTATATATCTAACAATTAATTGCTTATTTGTCAATAAAAAACTATATTTGCCCCAAGAAAAGCCGGGAACTGTCTGAATAAAAATGCCAGTTGGCAGGAATCGGACTGGCCGGTATCGTGGGTGTCATTTTAAATATCATCATTCCTCGCAAAAGTACGCGATAATTTTTAAGAGGAGTTGAACGTGAAATATAAAACAATGCTGTTTCTCCTTTGCATGGCCATATCTGGATCTGCACAAAATCTGCAAATTCACTATGACTATGGAGAAGATCGGAATTTTTTTACCACCACGCTGGAAATGTTCAAAGCCGACAAGCTTGGCTCTACTTTTTGGTTTGTCGATATGGACTATGATAACCCGGGCAACAAGAGTATGTCATTGGCCTATTGGGAAATCGCTCGATACGTTACACTTCCCATAGGCAATCAAAAGATCTCAGCAACGATACAGTATAATGATGGGGTGGCTCCATGGGGACCCTTGCACAGCGCCTGGCTGTTCGGTCTGAGCTATCCAATCGATCTTGGAATAATCACTTTAAATACCGATATTCTCTATCGTCAAATGTATACCTCGACAGCACCGGATTTTCAGCTCACACTGGTCTGGTTTAAAACATTTGGCAAAGGGAAATTTGATTTTATGGGATATTTGGATATCTGGACACAAGATATAGAACAGGAAAAAAAGTGGGTCATTCAGGCTGAGCCACAAATATGGTATCATTTAAACCCATTTCTCGCTATGGGCAGCGAGCTTGAAATCAGCAAAAACTTTTTGCCTTTTGATGAGGTCAAATACATGCCTACACTGGCTTTGAAATGGATTTTCTAAAGCGGAGGGGAATCAGATGATGGAAAAGCTTTTCAGGCTGCAAGCAAACAATACCACAGTAAAGGTGGAGATCATCGCCGGCATTACCACCTTTTTAGCCACAATGTACATTATTGTGGTCAATCCCAGCATCATCAGTCAGGCCGGACTCGAATTCAGCGGGGTACTGACTGCAACGGTTTTGGTCAGTGCATTCAGCAGCATCGCGATGGGGATATATGCAAACAATCCCATTGTGCTGGCGCCCGGGATGGGGCTGAATGCCTTTTTTGCCTATTCTGTGGTGATGGGGATGGGGGTGGACTGGCGCGTTGCACTGGGTGCGGTTTTTTGGTCAGGTATCGTTTTTTTGATCCTTTCGATACTCAATATCAGGACCCTGATTGTCAAAGCCATTCCCAAACAGCTGAGATATGCTATCGCTGCGGGGATCGGGCTGTTTATCGCTTTTATCGGTTTTGTGAACGCCGATTTCATCGTCGATAACCCTGCCACTCTGGTCACTTTTAGCCAACTCAATCCAATCACCATCACGTTTTTGGCCGGACTGGCCATCACCGCGATTCTGGTGGTCAAGCGTGTTCGTGCTGCGCTCATTTTTGGCATTGTCCTGACAACGTTAATGGCAATACCCATAGGCAGACTATGGGGAAATGCCGCAGAACTCAATTTCGGTGTTCCCACCCTGGTGACCTGGAAAGGACTGTTTGCGGCACCGGACTTTAGCGTCCTGTTTGCTCTGGACCTCACCGGCTCACTCTCTCTGGCGTTATGGCCGGTTATTTTTGCGTTTTTATTCACTGACATGTTTGATAGTTTGTCCACTTTTATCGGGGTTGCCGAAGCCGCCAACCTGGTCGATCAGGAGGGCGAACCCCGTCACATCAAGGAATCGCTGATCGTCGATGGCTTTTCGACCACCATTTCCGGACTCTTTGGTACCAGCCCGGGAACAGCTTATATCGAGTCTGCTACAGGGATCGAAGAAGGGGGCCGTACCGGACTCTCTGCCGTTGTCGCCGGATTACTTTTTCTGCCCTTTATCTTTTTATCGCCCTTGCTCTCTGTCATTCCCGATATCGCAACCGCCCCGGCACTGATCCTGGTGGGTGTGTTTATGATGAAACCGGTACTGAAAATAAACTGGATGCACTTTGATGATGCTATCCCCGCCTTTCTCGGCATGCTATTGATCCCACTGACCTATTCGATCACTCAGGGTATCATATGGGGATTTTTGTCCTGGACCGTCATCAAGCTAGCAGTGGGCAAAAAACACGAGGTCACGCCGACCCTGTTGGTCATCGATGCATTCGCCATTCTGGCATTGATTGTGTAAATCCCTGTTTTTTGCATATGACAAGCCCCCCATACTTGACCGAGAGGGTTGGCATATGCAAAAAAAAATCACTTGCTTGATAACTCGGAAATGAATATATTTTAATGGACAACCATTCATTTAAGGAGAAAAAAATGAAAAAACTATCTATTATTGCAATATTGTTAACTTCTTTTATCTACTTTTCATGTAACTCTTTTGATGATATTTTGAATCCTGACAAGGATAAGGACGAAAAAGCAAGTATCAGTTTTGTCATTAATGACATACCAGCAAGTGTATCCAAGTTGATCGCTGTTTTAAGCCGAGAAAATTTTTCAGATAAAATTATTCAGGTCCCGATTCAATCTGATAGCACCAAATTAACATTTGAAGAGGTCCCGGTAGGAATTTGGCATTTAAAAGTGGATGCTTTGGATGCAAGTAGTA
>WJME01000034.1 GCA_014728115.1 Candidatus Zhuqueibacterota bacterium
AAATTAAGGTGGTTAAAAACCATCAGGAGACCTTATTATGAAAAAACGTAAACGACTTTCAGCTGAAGAAAAAGTAGCCATTCTTCGTGATCATTTTGAAAACGATATCTCGGTTGCCGATATTTGTGAAAAATACCGAATCCATCCCAACCAATTTTATTCCTGGCGCAAGGAATTATTTGAGAACGCTGCACAAGTTATCTTTAGCAAAAAAAGTGACAAAAAAGTAAAAAAGAAAATCGAGGATCTGGAATCCTCTCTCAAAGATCGCAATGCGGTGATAGCCGAATTATTACAGGAGAATATTAACTTAAAAAAGCTCTCTGGGGAGATTTAACTGGTCGTTGGGTCTCCCCTGAATTGAGAGAAACGATCCCATAAAGTTGAATGTCGCAGATTGCCGCGGATAACTGAAAGGTCAAAAAAAGATGAAAAAGGACATTGTCAAATCATTGACGAAAGATTTTGAATCTCATGCCAATAAAACAGCCAATGATATCGAGTTCTGGTTTGCCAGAGATCTGCAGCATCTGCTGGGTTATGCCAAATGGGATAACTTTGTTAAAGTGATTTCCAAAGCCAAAACAGCCTGTGACACCGCTGGTCACAACGTAACCGACCATTTTGCCGACGTCGGGAAAATGGTCTCCATCGGTTCAGGCACGGAACGCGAGATAAAAGATTTTATGCTGACCCGTTATGCCTGTTACCTTATCGCACAAAACGGAGATCCGCATAAAGAAGCCATCGCGTTTGCGCAAAACTATTTTGCCGTTCAAACGCGCAAGTTTGAAATTATCGAACAGCGTATTAAAGACTGGGAACGCCTTCAGGCCCGCCAAAAGCTTACATTCTCCGAAAAAGAGCTTTCGGAACTCATTTTTGAACGTACTGGCAATGAAAAAGATTTTGGCGTCATTCGCAGCAAGGGTGATCAGGCGCTATTTGGTTTTACAACCAGTCAAATGAAACAGAAATTGGATGTGAAACCCAATCGGCCTTTGGCGGATTTTTTGCCCACCATTACCATCAAGGCCAAAGATTTTGCTGCGGAAATCACTATTTTCAATGTCAAAGACAAAGACATTCACCAGGGCGATGACATCTCCTGGGAACATATCACCAATAACAAAAGCGTGCGTAAATTGTTGCTGGAACGCGGCATCAAACCCGAAGAGCTGCCACCGGAAGAAGATGTCAAAAAACTGGAGCGCCGTGTGAAAAGCCAGGATAAAAAATTTGCGGCAAAACCGGATACATTAGATTCTATTAAAAACACCTGATCTCAACGAACTTTATTTTAAGGCGGCTCTGTAAATGTTGCTGGGATATTTGCAGAAAACATAGAGGAGTGACAGTGTGAAAAGATCATTCGTTATACTTTTTGTATTAAATTTTCCGGCAGCCCTAATGGCTCAACCTCCCGTTTTCACTGGACCAAAGTCGATACATGAAAATGCTGTTGTTGGTCCTACTGATATCTATAGTGCAGATCTTGATGGAGATGGTGATCCCGATATTCTCTCCAGCTCTTATTATGACAATAAAATTGCATGGTATGAGAATTTAGGTGACGGCATTTTTTCAGAACAAATGGTGATTGACAACAAAGCCGAGCAAGCCCGATCAGTTCGTTCTGCAGATATCGATATTGATGGAGACCTGGATGTTTTGTCAGCTTCTCCCAAGGAAGGGAGACTCGTTTGGTACGAGAATGACGGACAGGGTCATTTTTCAACTGTCGTTATTGCGACGGGTATCAAAGAATGCCTTGATATCTTTGCTGCAGATTTGGATTCAGATGGTGACCTTGATATTTTTTCTTCAGGCAAACTGAATAACGAGTATGTCTGGTTTGAGAATATAGAAAGAGGAAAACGATTTAAAGCAAATCAATTTAACTCCTTTTCATCCGGAGAGATCATTATACCGGCAGATCTGAATAACGACGGAATAACAGATATTGTAGGCGCATCACGAGATAATGACTCAATTTCTTGGATTAAAAACAATGGACATGGAACATTCTCATCTCCACATGTTATATCATCTAATATAAATGGCGTTGTATCTATATTTTGTGCGGACCTTGATAAGGATGGCGATTTTGATATTCTCGCTGCTTCCGAAAAGGATGATAAAATTGTGTGGTTTGAAAACCTAGAAAACGGAAATTTTTCGAATGAAAATATTATTTCTCTCACCGCTGACGGTGCAGAATATGTTTATGCATTTGATATCAACATGGACGGATTGTGCGATGTAATCTCTGCTTCACAGAAAGACCTAAAAATTGCTTGGTATTGCAATGCCGGACAAGGGAAATTTTCTGATGAAAGGTGTATATTGACTGACTCATATTATGCAAGTACTTGGAGAGCTGCTGATTTGGATAGAGATGGGGATAAGGATTTGTTTGCTGCGAATTGGAATATGAACAATCTTATCTGGCTTGAAAACAATGATGGTGAATTTTCACCCCCACTTGATATCACATATTCCGGAAATGGGCCATCATCTATTTTTGCTGTCGATCTGGACCTCGATCGTGACATGGATGTAATCGTTGCCTTTCGGCACGACGACAAACTAGCCTGGTATGAAAATCTGGGCAATGGGAAATTCTCTAATCAAAATCTCTTGTCAAGACAAGTTTTAAAAGCAAATTCTGTATTTGCTGCTGATCTGGATTCAGATTATGACCCGGATATTCTTTTGGCCTCTTTAGATGACAATACCATTGCCTGGTATGAAAATTTGGGTAATAAAATTTTTTCCCAACAAAAAGTAATCACTTCGAACGCCATAGGTGCAAGTTCAGTATATGCTGCTGATCTGGATCAAGATCAAAATATAGATGTACTTTCCAGTTCATCTGATGGAAATATCGCTTGGTATAGAAATGACGGTCAAGGTCTATTTTCATTACCGATTATAATTGATTCAGAGGTTGCTCATGCTACCATTGTTGTTGCCAATGATATAGACGGTGACGCTGATCAGGATGTTATTGTTGGCACAAGAGGAAATCCCTCTGTTGTATGGTACGAAAATAATGGTCAGGGTGAATTTGTCCGACAAAATGACATCAGCAGATCGTATGGGAACCCTGCTGATTTGTATACCATAGATCTAAATGGAGATGACTTGCCAGAAATACTGTCTGCAGAATCACATCAAATCCTTTGTTACTGGAATACAGGCAACGGAAAATTTACCGGTGAGACCAGCCTTGATACTTTTAGCGGTGCAACCACTTCCATTCATGCTGCAGATATGGACAACGATGGAGATATGGATGTACTAACCGGTGCCTGGTCAAACGATATGATTTCATGGTTTGAAAACTTGGATGGGAATTTGTTTTCAATGAGAAAAAGTATCGATCCGAACGTTGATTACGTCCAATCTGTATTTGCGGTTGACATAGATAATGACGGAGACCGGGATGTACTCGCTGCACTCATAAACAGTGATAAAATAATATGGTATGAAAATAATTCTATGCCAACTCGGGTGAATGATAAACAACGGCATTTGAATTTTGAGCAAAAATATCTCAATAATTTTCCAAATCCTTTTCTTAAAAAAACAACCATTCAAATATATATTTCCAGACCTAGTGATGTTTATTTGCAAATCTTTGACATTCAAGGTCGAAAAGTTTCTGATGTGTTTCAGGACCATGTGAGTGAAGGTGCTTTTGCAATCGAATGGAATGCACATGATGCTTTGGGAAGACCGCTCCCGTCGGGTATTTATTTTGCAAAGCTATCCATAGATGGAAATATTAGTACTTGGAAATTAACAAAGATGTTTTGAAATGGATATGAATCACTCTAGTCCTAAATAGTTTATATATAGCTTCAAGATAACCACCGGGATCACTGAACACAGAGAAAATAATAAACTAGACTTTTTTGACTCGATAAAACTAAGATGTGAACAAGTTTTCAAAATCCGTACCATTCTTCCTGTTTCAAATACTGCATATCCGGCTGGTGATAAAAATGTGGTGATTTTCAAGTCAATCGAAACACCATCGATGCAGGACTTTGAAATGATAACAAAAGCCAGAACTCTGGCGCGCAAGGCCGGGTTGAAAGAATCCAATATTCAAAAAGCGATAAAAAAAGCCAGGGGATAAAATTGAGGATTGGACTGGATACCAATGCTCTGATTTCGTTGCCCGGCACCGCCGCTCCGCGCACCGTCACTGGAGCCATCCCGTCTTTAACAAGAACATTATTGGCTTTAGCTGGGTGTTCGTCCCGCAGTCATAGGCAGTCGGGCATCCCTGTGAGCATACGAGCTGTTGGAACGGAATGAGCGAGAAAGCGAGGGACGAGCGCCGAGCGAATGGAGTGAGAACAGCGAGTTGAGGGCTGTAAGCCTTTAGCTTTTTCAGGCAAAACCCTTGAAAATACGCGGTAATTTAGACGATGTAAATGTAGAATTCATACGGTGAGAGATAGATTATGTCAAAAACCTGGCACACCAACATGCAACACGTCCTCGACGAGAACGGAGAGCTCGTCGCCATGCCGGGCTCGGGCCGGCGGTTATGGCAGTATTTGGGTTCAATCGTGCAGGCGGTCACCGAACGCGGACCGGATGACAGGGAGGATCAGACCCCTCTCCGCTGCCGCCGGCGGCCGGGTCGCAAGCGCTGTAACGGGCGTATTCTCGCGATGATCCCAGATGAGGATCCAATGACGATACACTGGTTTTGTCCGGTTTGCGAGGATAACGGGGTTATTACCGGATGGCAGGGGACGCTGTGGGACAGACGACGGTTCATATAGGGTTTTACCCCCAAACGGCTATTGATCGTATTTGCGAATGTTCACCCTCACAGGATGGCCATTGAAACGAGCCCGTATTTGAGCCAAAACCCTCTTTACCCCCCCTGGAAATATCTTGAAATACACGCATTTTTCCATTGCCTGAGGATAAATGAATCTTTATATTTACTAGTATTTTTTATTTTCGATTTTTGTTTTAAAAATATAATAATTAAATGAAAAAATATGCAT
>WJME01000035.1 GCA_014728115.1 Candidatus Zhuqueibacterota bacterium
CACCGACGGTTTATGTCGTAGCCTGTTGCGGCGTGCTTCGCTTTTGACAAAATTGCATGAAAACAGCGAATGGCAAATTGATTATGGTGATGTGATTCAGCGCTTTAACAGGGAAATAGAGCTGAAGAATAACCAAACCCACGCCATCAGACTTGAACGCTATTCAGCAACCCAAAAGCGAAAACATCCTCTTTACGCTCTCACCGGAAGCGCTGAACTCTGCGGAAATCTGCAGCCGTTTATGCCCTTGTTGAAAACAGGGGAGGTTATTCACATCGGCGGCAGTACCGGCCAGGGGCTGGGCAAATATCGGCTGAGTTAACCATATAATAAAGGCATTTTGTTGGAAGAATATATTGCTGCATGTGATTTGGGTATTTTTAAAAAGAATTTTTCCATAGAAAATTTATCTTGCAGTGAAAAAAAAAGTCAATTGTAGAGTACCTTGTGAATGATATAAAAAAAATGCATCCCATCATAAAGTTATTCCGTTCAAATGAATCACTGCCTATGCCAAATACTATGAAATTAACACAAAAGAGTATTAAGGATTATAAAATCGATATCCATGATTTAATTGCAGTATTAACCCTTTTTCAAAAAAATGGGCTGGTTACCCGTTTTGAGCAGAAAGAAAACGGCGATTTTAGCTACCGCATTGAAACAAAGGATGACCACAATTTTCTATTTGGCGATTGGCTGGAATATTATATTTGGATGCAAACAAGTTCATTGAAATTCGATGATATACAAATGAGTGTTGAACTTGCCGATTTGCAGGGTGAGATCGATGTTTTCTGTGTATTTGGTGCCAATAGCATTCTGTGTGAGTGCAAAACCGGAAAATTTGATAGTAAAGATATGGACCGATTGCAGACCAAAGCAAATAAATTGGGTGCTGATTATTGTTCACGAATCCTGGTGACGACTCAATGGAAAGTAGACGAGGAAAAGGATCGACAAGCCGCGCAACATAAAATCGTCCTCATCACCGGGAAACAATTGGGGCAAATCCGCGAAATTTTTTCCCGTGAAATGAAAACGCCCACATATCATCGAAGATAGTGATTTGTATACGCCGAACGGAATTTTAATTTAGAAAAGAGGATCCCATGTCAACCATACTTGTTAGCCTGGTCAGCGATCAAACCTTACCGAATATCTTTTTCATTCGTGAACTCGATAATGTCGACTTTTATCTTTTGCTTACTACACCGCAGATGGAAGAGAAGAACAAATCCGATTCTATTATTGCTGCTTCGGGTAAAGAAAAAAAATTATTTACAATAATTACGGTGAAGGAAACTTCCATGACAGAGATCAGTGCAGCTCTGGATATGCTCGATTTCAAGGATTCAGACCAATTTATCGTCAATCTGACCGGTGGTACCAAGATCATGTCCATTGCTGTGTACAATTATTTCCGAAACAAGTCAAGTGAGATTTATTATTTACCCATTGGAAAAAATGAATATCACAAAATCTTTCCAGAGGTGAAGAAAAAGGAGCACGACTTGAAGTATCGCATTTCAGTACAGGATTATATGACAGCGTGTAATGTTGATATTCTTAATCCGAATGATCTCAATCAGCTTGTACGACCGGTAGTCTATACTAAAAAATTTTTTGATTTCTTTTGCACTGCAACCACTCTTGATCTCAGGGATATAAGCACCATAAGGGATATTATGAATAAAAAAAAGAAAAAGTTAAAGAAACATCCCCTGCCGATCGAGGAATATGAATGGTTGGGACCATTCCTGGAAAGAGCATCATTTGTTCCACTCGCGAAAGGTGTTTTATCTCTGTCGGAAATTCGCTATCTCTGCGGTGAATGGTTTGAAGAGTTTGTTTACAATTTGATAAAAAAGGAACACAGCCTGGATGATTGCTTTATTGCAAAGGGTATACAGATTCGCCGTAAAGATGTACAAAATGAACTGGATGTTGTTTTTACTCTGCAGAATAATCTCCATACCATCGAATGTAAAACCGGCCTTTATGACAGCTCGGCGCAAAGAAACATTCTGGACGAGACCATTTATAAAGCACAGGCCTTGCGGCGGGAATTCACCCTTTTTGTCCGGTCTCATATTTTTACAACGGTTAAACACGGGTCGGCGCGTACGATGATTCGTGAACATTCCGAAAGGCGCAGTAAACTGTTCGGTATCAATCTGGTTGAAGGAGGCGTATTACAAGATGCCGTTGAACGTCGAAATGCCGTACTTGCAATTAAATAGGAAATATATATGTCTACTCTGTTTGAACAGATCATTGATTTAAAAAATCTGGAATTTGCTTTTGAAAAGGTTAAAATTGCGCGCGGAACAGCCGGGGTCGATAATGTTTCGATCGCGGATTTTGCAAAAAATTCGGGTGACAATCTCGTTATTCTTCGGAATGAAATTGTCAACCGGTCATTTAAACCTATGCCTTTGAAGAAGTTTACTCTTCAAAAGGATGAAGGTGGCAAACGAATCCTGTATATCCCGTCGGTTCGTGACAGAATATTATCTCAAGCCATTGTAATTGTGTTGCAACCATTATTTGAAAAGATATTTCATAATTGCAGTTATGCATATCGTCCCGGCCGATCTGCACAAAAAGCTATTGAAAGAGTAGAACGGAATCTCAAGCGTGGTCGTGTATGGTGTCTTGATTTGGATATAAAGGATTTTTTTGACTCGATAGACAGGGAAATTCTTGGACGACAGTTAAAACAATATATCGATGATAATCAAATCTTGAATTTGATTAAAGTGCTTATAGAATCAGGAGACAGTGAACTGGGTTTGCCACAAGGCCTGCCCGTATCTCCATTGCTTTCCAATGTATATTTGCATCCATTGGATGATCGACTGATACGCGCTCAATGGAATTACATCCGTTATTCCGATAATGTTCTCGTCCTTGATAAAAGCAAAGATGATGTTGAAAAAGCATTCGAATGGAGCAAGGAAGAATTAAAGTCTTTAAATATGAGTTGGCACCCGCAAAAAACAGCTATATTGCATCGGGATACAGGATTTACATTTTTGGGATACCGGTTTGATAAAAACGGCAAGCGACCGGCAGAAAAGGCTTTACAGCGGTTGGGTAAAAAGATGAGTGGTTTGATGGGCCGCGCCTTTGAATTATCGGATGCCGAATTACGCTCAAGTTTGAACTCACTTATTAAGGGATGGCGTAATTATTTTAAAACGGAAACAAACGAAGAATTGATTCGATATCTTGAAAAGGATAATAATCCCCAACGAGCAAAGCTTGTTCAAGCCTTGATTGCTTTTCAAAGCGGCGATATTGAAACAGCCAAGGACCTGGTACAAACATTTGAATCATCAAAAAATGTACCGGAAGATGCTGAACTGGTATTTCAATGGGGCGTTTTGTGCGATTGCCTCGGTTTGAGCGCTGAAGCCTTTGACAGTTATCAGGCTGTTTTAAGACTGGGCACGGAAAATGCCGATGCTGTTTTTCGTATCGGCTTGTATTATTTAAACCGGCATAATCTGGATCAGGCTGTGCGTTTTCTGCAAAAAGCCGTGCAACTCAATCCGAAAAAGGCGCTTTATCATTTTACCTTGGGCACGGCCTTGCAATCATTTGCTTTATACGGAGCCGCTCGCAAATCTCTGGGTAAAGCTGCACAGTTGAATCCTGGTTTGAAAATGGATTTTGGGGAAAAGATTACACCAAGGACGGAAACCTTTTCTTTTCAGAAAGAAGATACAAGATCGCTTTCAGACTTTTTCAAGGGCCGGGAGGATTGTCATGCGCGGCAATGGATCAATGACAACGGTAAAACAGGTTACCAAACTGTTCGTTCACCTTTAACCGAGGAATTATGGAAAAAGCACCTCAATGGAGAAATAACTCTGGGATTTTATCCCATTCAGCCCGACAATTGCTCCAACCATCTTATATTCGACCTCGATGTAACACGGCAGGTACAAGATGAGTTTATCTCGTCTGATACGGACCTGGATTCATGGCAGCAGCTTTGTCGTTCACAAGCGGATAAATTATTGATACAGCTACGTTCGCTTGGGTTACAGGGTTATGTGGAAAAATCCGGCTTCAAGGGCATGCATATCTGGTTGTTTTTCAAACAAGCTGTTTCAATCCAGCCGCTGGTTTTGTTGGCAAAAAAACTTGTAGAAAAACTAGAACCGCCTCCGGGATTGCATTGGGAGTATTTTCCGGATCGAACAAAAATCAGTGAAAATGCCCTCGGGTGTTTGGTAAAATTGCCTTTTGGGTTGCACAAAGCGACACAAAAGCGATGTTATTTTTTAAACGAAAAAGGTGAACCCATAAAAGTTTTGGCCGATGCCCTTGGCCGCATTCATCTTCATGAAGAATCAGACCTCCAAAATGCTCTTGAAAAATGCAAAACTACCCATACATTGGATCCATCAGCTGTTTCTACCCAAGATCAACAAAGCATTGAAGCTCTTTTTTCAGGGTGTAATGTTTTGCGGTTTCTACAGGAAAAGGCAGAACGGGAAAAACGTCTTACTCACATTGATCGTTTAACTCTGGTCAGTGTTTTGGGCCATTTGGGAGATGCCGGTCGTCTCAAACTGCATGAAATTATTAAACAAACATTGAATTACGATTTTCGTATTACCGATAAATGGTTCCAACGAACGCGCGGTTTCCCTGTCAGTTGTCCGAAGATAAGATTATGGCAGGCCAATATTATTGCCGCTGTGGGTTGTTTTTGTAAATTTAAGGAAAAACCGGAAAGCTATCCTTCACCGGTTCTTTACGTAGATGAAAATTATATCGTAAAGATCAAAAATCGGGAAAAAGGGAAAATAAAATCTCCTGCGGCCAAACCTCAAAAACCAGTCAATTCAAAAAGCAGTCAAAGACGCCAGGAAATAAAACCGAAAAAGAAAAAATCAATTAAAACAGAGGCAAAGCCACAAATAGAAACTATAGTTGGTGAATACCTTAAAGTTCTGCAGCAAAAACGAAAGATCGATGATAAAATAAAACGATTAGAAACACAATTGGATGTAACCGCTGATCAAAAAGGAGTTGATATTTTGCAAACCGCTATTGGTACTTTGAGACGAATTCGCTTGAATGATGATGGTACAAAATGGGTATTGGAGCTCTGATATGAGTGCGCTTTATGTTACAGAACCCGGTGCCGTGATCAGACTTTCCTCACGAACTTTGATCATCAGCAAAGGAAAGGAAAAACTGGCCCAGGTGCCCTTGTTGCGCATAGATAATGTTTTGGTCTTCGGAAATGCACAGATCACCACTCAGGCTTTGAGTGTTTTATTAGCAGAAGGTATTGACGTCACATATTTGACGCGGAATGGCCGCCTACGCGGTCGGTTAACTTCCGTCTCCTCGAAGAATGTATTGTTGCGCATCGCCCAATATGAACGCTATCTTGATGATGTTTTTCAGTTACAATTGGCCAAAATATTCGTGACTGCAAAAATCCGGAACTGTAAACGGCTCATTCAGCGGTTTGGATTGAACCATCCGGAAATTGAAATGCAAAAGACTATTGACAGTCTGATTAAGCTTCAGCATAAAATTCGTTCGGCCGATTCCACTGCAAATTTGTTGGGCCTGGAAGGCGGGGCATCTGCTGCCTACTTTGGAATGTTTGGAGAAATGTTTGTTCGTGATTTGAAATTTGAAAAACGCAGCAAAAGACCGCCAAAAGACCCTGTTAATGCTCTATTGAGCTTTGGTTATTCTTTGATTACCAATGAACTTCATGCCCTCATCGTTGGACATGGATTTGATCCATACATCGGATTTTTACATGGCTTGAGCTATGGCAGACCTTCTCTGGCACTGGATCTGGTGGAAGAATTTCGCCAGCCTGTGGTAGATCGATTTACGCTTAGACTGTTGAATCGGGGTATTATTAAAAAAGCAGATTTCATCAATAAAGACGGCGGCGTCTATTTGACTGATGAGGCGCGTAAAATTTACTTTACACAATATGATAAACTGATCAATAAAAAATCCGGCCAGCCGGCACGCTCTATTCGCGATCATTTTAAGCATCAGATACGGCAACTATCCAAAGCCATACAGAAAAATTCAATTTATAAACCATTTAAATACAATTGAAAAATTATGCTATATCTGATATCCTATGATGTTGTAGATGACACAAATCGAACAAAATTGGCAAAAAAATTGCTGAATTATGGTCAGAGGGTACAGTATTCAGTTTTTGAATGTCAATTAACCAATGAAAAACTGGCCCAAATGAAAAAGGATATTATTGAATATATCGATATAGAAAAAGACAGTTTGCGTGTTTATAAACTGTGTCACAAGTGCTGTAAAAAAATCGAATCTATTGGTATAAAAAAGGGTTATGAATCGGAAAATGGCCCTATAATTGTGTAAGGAGCTTGAATTCTATTAATTTTTTTAGTAAATTTTGCAGGAACGGTGATAATAATCAAATTCATTAGACATACCTCACGTAGTTCGATTAAAAAACAATAGTTTAAGGTTGTTTTTTTAAGAAATTAAGGCAAAAAAATGAAGATTTTTTCTCTAAAAAACAGGCAAAAATGCCTCATTAGACAAACACCGAGTGTAACCCATTGTAAATATTTGCCCCAAAAGGGTACCTGTCAGAATGACCCCCAGGACTAATACTGGATTGCGACGATTTATACGAATAGCCATTGACCTCTGTACGCTGACCTCTGACCTCTGATCTCTGTTCGTTGATCTTTGGGTCCGCTCCGGCTACCCCCGCCACAATCTCAA
>WJME01000330.1 GCA_014728115.1 Candidatus Zhuqueibacterota bacterium
GGGCAATGCCCAGGCGAATATGATCGGGTGGCCGGAAATCAGGGATGATGCTTTTCGATCCATCGCGCGGTTCGATCATGGCACGCGTAATGCGGTATCCTTCAGGGTGCTGTAATGTTATATGCGATCCCCTTGCTGTGTCTTTACGAGGAGATCCCAGGCTAAATCCCTCTTGCTCCAAAAGGGCATCATAAAGCTCCAGAAAAAAGCGGGATTGTTTGACAGACTTTACACGAAGATTTGTCATGCCTGCCTCGAGAAGGCAATCCACTCCGGGCTCCACTGCTGCCAGAGACAAAATGCCCGGGGTGCCGGTACCGAATTGGCTAATGCTGTCAGAAGGCTGGTATGAGGGCGTGAAGGCAAACGGGTCGCGGTGGCCAAACCATCCGCAGATGGGATTTTTAATCTCTTTTTGCAACTCTTTTTTGACATAACAAAACGCAGGGGCTCCTGGCCCGCCATTCAAATACTTGTATGTACAGCCTACTGCGAGGTCAATATCTGCAGTTTTGACATCGATAGGAACGGCTCCGGCAGAATGCGACAAATCCCATAATGCCAATGCGCCATGCTTGTGAATGCGGTGGGTGATGTCTTGCATGGGATACAGATATGCACTTTTGTATGCAACTTGACTGAGGCAAACCAGAGCAGTGTCAAAGGACAATTTTTCTTCGATTGCCTCTGGGGTCAGATCGATCCCATTATGGCTTTTGATGATATCGAGCTGCATATCGGGAAAATGATTCGCGATCAATCCTTGTAAAATATAGAGATCCGATGGGAAATTCAGATCATCTGTCAGGATTTTCGTTTTATTGCTAGCGTATGACAATGCTCCATATGCCAATTTGTAGAGATTGACTGAAGTCGAATCCCCGATAAAGACCTCATCGGGTTGGGCGCCAATCAAGTTTGCTATTTTTGCAGCGATCCGTTGGGAGAGATCGAGCCAATGTTCGTTCCAGCTCCTGACGAGTCGATTGCCCCATTGATGGCGGATGGTCTTTTCCAGTATATCAACCGTTTTGAGGGGCAAGCGGCCCAGGGAATTTCCGTCCAGATAGATGACATTTTCATCCCTGACAAACCTGTTCTGAAAGGATGCAAGAGAATCCTGGCGATCCAGTTCTTGGGCTTGTTTTTCGAATGCAGCACCCTGCATGTTATGACCTCAATTTTTCTGTTATAGTGGGGAGCATTCTCTGAACCCAGAGAGCATACATGTCGGCAGAGGGATGCAAGCCATCAGAGGCGAGCAAGTCCGGATTGGCCTCTGCGTGTCTTGAAATGCCAGTGACATTGATAAATCGGACCTGTTGTTTTTCGGCTTGTCGTTTTGTAACGATATTGAATTCATCGATTTCACGAGCGATTTTTGCGCGATCGCGTCCATTGGCAAATGGTGTCACACTCCAATCCGGGATGGAAACCACAAATACTCGCCTTGGATCACCCCCTGCGAATCCTATAGCGATTTTGAGTAATTCCGCCAATTCCTTTTCAAAATCTTTTAACGGACGGCTGCGGTATTGATTGTTGACACCGATCAGCAATGAGGCCAAATCGAAATTTTTACAGAGGGTCGAGGCGTTGATTGCTTTTGCCAGCTCGTCCGTGGTCCAGCCGGTTTGGGCAATGACGGTCGGTGGTTTAAATGCGATTCCAGAGGCATTCAGGGCATTGACCAATTGTACGGGCCAACTTTGTTGTTCCGGAATCCCCTCGCCGAGGGTATAGCTATCCCCCAAAGCCAGGAAGCGTCGTTTCATAGGATCGAATCATC
Source organism: Candidatus Zhuqueibacterota bacterium (assembly GCA_014728115.1). Classification (GTDB taxonomy): domain Bacteria; phylum Zhuqueibacterota; class Zhuqueibacteria; order Residuimicrobiales; family Oceaniaggregativiventaceae; genus Oceaniaggregativivens. Next base: position 1,790 of record WJME01000330.1, read on the forward strand.
TTTCAAGGATCTTGTTCGCTATGGTTTCGACAAAGTACTGTTTTCGGATTGCAATATCAAGCCATTTAGCAGCGGATGGACCGAAAGTGAGAACCTCGGACTGACTGTGTCTGATATTGATACAGCCCTGAATTCAATCACGAATTCAGGGCTGCTATTTTTAAAACGTAATCCTGCGATGCCTCTATTTCATCCGGGATTATTTCAGCAGGATCAACTTTTTCACGTCATTGAATTCGCCCATTTGAATGCTATAGAAATAGACACCGGAAGCGAGCGAACCGGCATCAAAGGGTATGGTATAGTGTCCAATCCCTTGTTGCTCATCGACCAGTGTGGTGACTAGTCGGCCGCGGATATCAAAGATCCGCAATCGCACATGCTCGTCTTTTGCCACCCGAAAACCGATCGTGGTGACCGGATTGAATGGATTGGGATAATTTTGTTCCAGCGCAAAGTCCACAATTCCAAAGTTCTGATCATCGACATGGGTGGGTAAGGTAATGCGCACCGTTGCTGTCGCTGCCGGTCCTCCCAGTGAATCCTGAACGGTGATCTGCACGGTACCGGTATCCTGACCTGCGGTGTAAAGTCCTTTGGCATTGATTTGTCCGCTTGTCGCACTCCACAGCGGATAGCATGCGGTCTCTTTTCCTTGTTCGTTTACTGCACGAACGGTAAAAGTTCCAGTTCCACCGGTTTCAATCGTCATGTGTGCAGGATCGATTTCCAAAGATGCAATCGCCGGCAGGATCTCGACGACCACCTGTTTTTGCAATTGCTGGTCAGCAGTCTGTACAAGAACCGTATCGAGTCCGGTCTCCTGAGGAGCTGAATAGACGCCTTTATCATCGATACTTCCGGATAAGGCATACCACTGTACAGTGGGTGTCACGGCTCGACCCAGTGAATCATAGCCCATTGCCTGGAAGGTCAGGCTCGAACCGGCACGGATCTTTGCTTGTTCGGGCAATACATCCAACGCGAAAAGTTCACCGGAATAGGGGAGTACATAAAAGCTGAGGTCATCCATGGATTCCGGGTTTTGTAAAGAGTGCGCGGTGACGGTTATCTTGTTTACTGCCGAGGAGGATTGTGCGGGCACATCGATGTGAATGCGCAGATATCCGGAGGTTGTATCTGTGGTGGTGATCGTATTGCGTACGGGTAACACACTCCATCCGAGAGAATCTGAAACCGTGACCGATATCTGATCTGAGATCACAAGCCAGCTTTGCACGGATAGATCCAGGGTATCGACCTGTCCGGCTGCGAGCATAAAGGTATCCTGCATGGCCTGGACCGCCACGCCATAGGCTTGTTGTGCCCAGGGATCAAATCTAATGGATCCATTGATCGCATCTCCGCTGCCCGAACCTAACCCGGACGGACCCGAAGCCTCTCCCCACCATACATCTGTGGCTATGACCGGGCTGTTTGGTGAATGGAGACCGTAACTGGTGTGGTTGGTGACATTACTCTCTTTGATGGTCAGGGGCAGGTTGTCGAATTGTTCAATTCCAACCGGACCGTTAGAATCGATATTCAGATTGAGAAACTGATGGGCCAGGGTTTTAAGGGGCGAATTTGTGGTTTTGAGTAACGGAGAATTCCAGTCTTTATCACCAGGGGTCTCCTCACCATATATTTGAATGCCACCCAGTTCGTTGCCATAAATATTGACCCCGCGAAGATTCGTTTCACCTCCTGCATAGAGTCCATAGCCTTTGTTGTGGATCAAAACACTGCCCAGCAGCAGAGTCGATCCTGCGACATGAATTCCATGTTCATGGTTGCCGGCTGAAGTGATATTGTATCCTCTAAGATTGCCCTCGGCGACATAGATTCCTGATTTTTCATTACCCATCATTCGATTGTTAGGGCCTGCTATGAGCACATTCCCTTTTTCAATGTTCATGCCATAGCCCTTGTTGTTATAAAGACGCAACTCGCCAAAAACACCGGCAGATCCGATTCCGGCCGTTATGTTGGTTCCCATGGAATAGATGCCATCACCTCCATTGTGCCAGATGAGGTTATTATGGTTAACGCCTGTAAAGCCGTGCTGGGTCAGGATGCCGCCGTTTTGATTGTTTCGAATATCACAATGACGGATCAACAATCCTTGTTCACCACCACAATTGATGCCGTGTGAACCGTTATCATGGATCCGGGCATTGACGACAGTAACCGGACCAAAACCGAAAACACCTATCCAACGGTTATTGGAAATATCACATCGAGGAGCAGAAGGAGTGCTGCCGATAATGATTCCGTTGGCAAGATCACGACTATAGACTCCATGACCGTCATTATTGGTTATTTTGGCATTGCGCAGTAATAGTGAGCCAAGGGCCCAAATCCCGGTATTGTTGTTGTCCGTTACCTCGATAAAAGAGCCTTCTGGCATAAGGATGTGTCCATAGCACATGATGCCGGTATATCGGTTATTAAACACTTTGAGATTGGAACATCCCATACCCTCTTCACTCTCGCACAGGATACCGCTGCCCGGGTGACCGGAAATTTCTGTATTCGCAATGGCGATGGGACCATCGCAAGAAATCCCGTGCCCTCCATTGTTCCTGATAATTGTCACCGGCTGGTCATCTTCCGATCCGATATTCAGGCCAATGGTTTCATCTGCAACGAGTACCCCACCTTCTTTATTGTTTTCGATGAGAGCGCGATTCAGACGGGTAGGCTCGCTGCCATTGACACCATACTCGCCGTTATCGGAAATATTCAATACGGCTTGTGGAGAGGACTGGATTTCAAAATCCGACCAAATTCCGTTTTTGCCGTTGTGTCGTATGTCGACGTTTTTGTTTAGAATCAAGACTTGTCCATCCGGGTCGTGATTAAACGCCAAGCCCCGAATGCCTTGTTCTGCGTTACTGTCAATCACACAATCGGTAAACGCAATCGTGCCGGTCACGATGGCTCCTGATTTTGCATTTCCCTTTATGACGCAATTTTCCAGGCTGATTTCTTCCCCGGTGCCCTCTAAACCATTGCCCAGATTTTGGATCATAAAGCTGGATTTAATCGAGACCGGTCCATCGTCTACAAGATTTTCTGCCACTTGAATACCATGTTGCGTGTTTTCACTCGCGGTAACCGTTTCGACATTGATCGATCCATCGAAAATAGCCAGGCCGATTGCATTGTTGGTAAACATGCAGTTTTTAATCACACCCGTCTGAATTCCTTCGCCCACAAACTTGCAGCCTGCCATGTGTTCTTTGGTGGCCCCTGCCATGAGGAATCCGTCGATCGTGCAGCTGTCCGCTTCCACCTTGACCGTATGTGCATCCGGAGTTTTGGCATGGATTCGTGTTTCTTGCCAACCATCACGGGAGCGAATTGTGAGCGATTTATTTACCACAACATTCTCGGAATAGGTGCCGGGGCAAGCCAGGATGGTATGGCCATTGTCGGTCTGTTCAGCCATGATAGCTTTATTGATCGTAGCATAACCGAGATGGGTCTGTAAATTCCACACCGGTGCAATAATGATTTCTCCCCCGGTCGCGCCCAGAGGAGCAGCCGGCGTTTTTTGGAATTCCTCAAACGGGGGCACAATCGGAATCGCATTGATCCAGGACATTTGTGTATGCGCAGTAAACGTCTTAATCGTTTGATTTTCAAATGTCAATGAATCCTGGAACTGATATTCCAGGCGCAATGTAACGGTTCCTCCGGCAGGGATGGTGACTGCTGGAGAAAGTGAAAACGTAATGCGTCCATCATCCTGAGCAAATTGGGTTTCCCCCAGCAGGTTTTTCCCTCTGTACAATCGTGCGTTTTTAATGTCTTGTGCATCGTCACCGAATCCCCGGCCACTGAATTGAATGGACATACACTTCCATTCGGCCAGATCATCAGCAGTAAGCGAAAAGGGCAGGATCTGCACGCCGCTTTGCAATTCCGGAGCATCGGGACAAAAAGCCGTATCGCCCTGAGCCCCACTGAGCGCTAAAATCGGGACTTGTTTGAAATGGGCATAGGCAATGGAACAGTTGTCAGTCATTCGGGCCGTTGTGGTCAGCTCGCTGCCGCTGGCAGCGCCACTCCAAAAATCGAATATCCATTCCTCGCCTTCTTTTGCCATGACAGTGACCTCACTCTGGCATTCACCGGAAACGCGGTCCGGGGTAGCACTACATCCTTCATCAGCTGCCTCCGGCGGCAGAACCACAGTTTCGAGGCAACAGCTCTTGCTCATTTTATACTCTTGAATGACCAGGCCTTTACTGCCAAATTTTTCCCCGAATTTATAATAAGATTCTCCTTCCGGGGTAAAAGCTGTTCCTTCCCCGTTAGCGTTGACTTGCGTCGTGGCCAACCCCAGGGTTCCTTTGGATTCGCAGTAACCCACCTGTTCAAAAGAATGGCTGTTCATTTTATAGACATGCACGCTTCCCTTAAATATTCCGGCAAATACATAGCCTTCGATCACGTCCATGGCCATGATATGGCCTGTTGACTGTAGGGAAGCAAACTCTGACCAGCTGCCGTCACTTTCCAGTCTTTTTCCCTGCAAATGAAATAACGGATCGTCGTTATCGCCAATATTACTGCCTACCAGCACACTATCACCCATAATTTGGATACACTCGGGATAACCGCGGGTGTTGAAAAATCCGAGTTCCTGGATGGAATTCAGATTACTGATATCGAAAAGGGTCACGCGCATTTCCGTATCATCGATCGTATGGGCGACAAAGGCTCTGGAGCCGGAAATTTCGATGGTGCGGCATTTGCCATCGACGGTGGTGTGTCCTGCCAGTGAAGGATTTGCCGGATCGGTGAGAGAATAAAACTCGACATCTCCGGTATCAAAGACCATCACCAACCAATCGTTTACGACCTTTATATCTTTGATCGCCCCCCGGCTTTGGAAACTCGAAAGTAATGTTGGTTGAGCAGGATTTTGGATCGAGTGGATATACACGGTTGCAATACTGCCTTCGAACGTGTCTTCCGCTTCATACACATAATCATTGTGCACCGCAATGCGCTTGATGCGCTCCCGACCCTCATGCTCTTTGAAGCCGATCAATTGGGGGTTGGTCTGTTCTGCTATGGAATAGATCCAAAATCCTTTTGCACTGGTAATATACAGCCGGTCTCCCTGCACGAGAGCCTGAATGGTTGTTTGCGGGGCCTTGTTGAATACCTCGATTTCGCTGGGTACAGCAGGATTCGAGATATCGAGAATATTAAAAGGCTGGATACCATTCCGTAATGCAAGATAGAGATAGCTGCCCTCTCTGTCGATAAACTGGCTGCCGCTATTCGCTGGAAATTGATAATTCCCGACCACCCTGGGATTAGCGAGGTCAGAAATATCAATGAGGGTGATATTGTCATCACCCATCGCAGCATAATTTTCTCCAATATGCAACACCCGATGCGAACCATCGACACGGATATTCGATGTATGACGGATATCGGTCGGATCGGAAATGTCTAATATTTTCAAACCTTTAAAGTCTTTGCCCTCTCTGACAAAGGCATGATTCCCGTTGATCTCGAGAAACTGGATGGTTTCCAGCTCAAAGGTATCCAGTGCCGTCCATTGCAAAGGATCGGAAACATCAAAACTGTACAGTCCCCTTGGCGTATCATTGCCATATTCACCCCCGAGCACAAACAATGTCTCTCCGGATACCGCCACGTCTTTGGTCAGAAACGAATGTGAATAGGTCACGGTTGGATTTGACGCCTGCTCGACATCGATCACATGTACATTCTTGCGGTCCTCTACCACAAACACCCGGTTGCCAGCGACATCCAATTTCCCACTGTATTCACTCGCAACGGAGCAGCTCCCCAAAATACGGACATCAGACGGATCGGTGATGTCGACGATATGGAATCCGCCGTTGTCCATGAGATAAATGTACGCATAGGGGTAGCGGATTTCCATATCCAGGATTTCATGTGGAATGCTCAAAAAGGAAAGGACGACCGGATGGGCCCGGTCAGTGATGTCGGCAACACCAAAGTTCGCGCCCTGACCATAATAAGCCACATCGCCCTCGACGATAACAGCGCGTGCAGCTCCGCCCATTGTGCCGGCGGGACCAATGGTGACCTCCTGGGCAGACAGCAAACCCAGAAGCATCAAGACCAACAACGCGGCAGAACATCGTACTCGCATAAGCTCTCCTCTCTAATAGGAAATTTCTTATCCGTAACAGTCATATTTTAAAAATATACTATATTTGACACTCTTTGATGCACCAATCGAGTCTGATTATCGATTAAAGTTCAAGCAAGAGCTCAAAAAAATATGCGTTCATCAAGGGAGAGCAATAGATAAAACAAAAAATAATGACGAGATTTTGGGTGAAACCTGTGTCTATATAGAGTACTGCAAAAACAACCAGGTGCAGAAAAAAGGTTTTCTCCGAGGTCCGACCCCAGGGGGGCCTAAAAAGCAAGCCTGTTCCCGCATTCCTGTAAATCAAGACTTGATTTTATGCAGAATTTTCTGTAGATACATGGATCATTGATGTGCTAAGAACCAAAACGCTGTGGCTTGTCAGCAAGAGACACTAGATTGATAATTCTCACCTAATCTAAAGGGGATCACCGTGCGTTTTAAAACTCTGCCGATCTATTTCGCATTCTTTGTCATGGGATTCGAAGATGCTGTGGGCACATTTGTGGGATTTGCCAAAGTCCAATTCGATCTCAGTCCGTTCATCGCCGGACTATTGCCATTTTTCACCTTTTTGGCCTATGGCTTGTTTGCGGTACCCATCGGGGTGCTCGCCGACCGCAAAGGAAAGAAATTCGTGATGGTCACCTTTCTGTTTCTCACTGCCCTGGGCTCGCTCATTCCCACGATCAGCGTATCTGAATACTGGTATCTGCTTTTGGGCATCTTTTTTCTGGGTGCAGGCAATGCCGGACTCCAGGTCGCCGGTAACCCGATCATGCGGGATGTGTCCGCACCAGGCCGCTATTCGCGCAATCTCACCTTTGCCCAGTTTATCAAAAGCGTGGGATCCAATACCGGTCCCTATGTCACCACGCTGCTGGTGGCCACATTCGGACTGGCCTGGTACCAGATCTTTCCCATGTATTTTATCGTCGCGGTCATTACCATGATCATGCTCATGTTTCTCAAGGTCGAGGAAAGACCGGACGAGCAAAAAGCCGAGACCGCAAGCATCAAGAGCAGCCTGTCGCTGTTGTTTACGGAAAAATATGTTTTCCTGATGGTGCTGGGAATCTTTTTGTATGTCGGCGCAGAAATCGGATTGAATACCTGGATCTCGACGCATCTGCGTGAGAATTTCGGACTCGATCTCAAAAATATGGCCACTCTGGGCCTGGGATTCTTTTTGACAGCCCTCTCTATCGGCCGTTTTCTGGGCGCTTTTTTGCACCATTTTATATCCCCGAAAACCCATTTTATCATCACCTCTGTCATGGCGTTTGTCGGCGTATTAGGCGTCTTTGCCAATTCCGCCACTGTGGTCATTATCTCATTGGTGATCGCGGGCCTGGCCTTTGGCAATATCTTTCCGACCATTTTTTCCATACTCATCGAACACATGCCGCACCGCAGTGCGGAATTATCCGGACTCATGGTTATGGCCATCTTTGGCGGGGCTGTGGTCCCGGCTCTGATGGGCGCCATCGCTGAAATCTCGATACGGCTCTCTTTTGTACTGCCCGCGGTTATTTCACTGTATATCCTGATCCTGGCGTTTATCACACGTAACAAAGAATTGCATATACCGGATAAGAACAGCGCAAAGACTTGATATCAAAGGTCACGAAAGATGGTTTTAGTACATTATCTCAAAAATCCACTTTCGTGGCCTTGAATAAAAAACACTCGGGTATCCATCTCTGTTGAACCCCACACGTTCGACCACGTCTCCGTGAGCTATGATCTGCTCCTCGCTGCAGTAAATCCTGTGGCTGGCCATGGAATAAGGGCAATGAGCGTTTTGTTATAATTCCCGCTAAAGCAATAGTTCATTACCGAATTGATGCATATTATTTGAATATCAAGCCAAAGGGGAATGTTATGCCAAGATATCTCATAGAATTACCTCATGCCGAAGATAAACATGCTTGTGCAATGGCTGTCAAAGTATTGCTTGAAACCGGATCACACTTTTTAACCAACGCCGATTTTGGCTGCTGCGATGGTGTGCACAAGGCCTGGATGATTGTCGAGCTGCCCGACAAAGAAAATGTAAGGGCTCTGCTTCCGCCGATGTACAAATCAGATGCCACAATCGTAGAGTTGAATAAATTCACCCTGGAACAGATCGACAGGATTCTCAGTCATCACAAAGATTCCGAATCCACAAGTCAGGCCCGGGCCGAATTTAAACCTGTCACCTGACTATGGAAACAGGGTCATCCTGAAATAAACCGGATGATCAGGACCATCAGACCACCTGTTCCATATGAATCTCCAGCGGTGCTTTGAGATAATCGTGGATAAAATGCAGGGCTACAGATCCTTCACCCACTGCCGAAGCAACGCGTTTTACAGAGCCATGACGAACATCTCCGGCGGCAAAGACACCCGGCAGACTGGTTTCGAAACGCAGGGGCCTGCGTTCAGAGGTCGTTTCCAGATCTCTTCCGGTGAGAATGAATCCTGCATTATCACACTGTATCGATCCTGCCAGCCAGTCGGTATGTGGCAGCGCTCCGATCAACACGAAAAAGGCATCGGTTTTCAGGATTTCCGTTGTGCCACTGACATTGTTTCTCACCTTGACACATTCGAGCATGTGACTGCCCTCACCGTCAA
>WJME01000331.1 GCA_014728115.1 Candidatus Zhuqueibacterota bacterium
GACGGCTCGCAATTGTGAATTTGTCGTTTAATTGCTGCGGCAAGATTCTAAAAATTAAATAAAGGAGGTGAGGATATCATGAAAGGACAAGTTTTTGTTTATAAGGTTTTTTCCAGCAAAAGGTAAAGCAGAACATCATTTTAAAAAAAGAATCGACCAAACGGGAGGACATTTAGAGCAAATGCGTGTGGACAATCAAATCAGAATTAAATATTTTGAATTCTATTGGTTCATCGCAAAGAACAGAAAAAAATGTCGAGGTTCTTATGAAAACAAAAATGTTCATTATCATATTTTCACAGTGTTTGACCCTTGCCTATGCAGAACTCCCCAAAGCTTCCGACTATTTTCCGCTTCAAATTGGCAATAAATGGCAATACCGGCGAACATATTCATCCGGACAATTTACGGGTTCGCCAGACAGATTTCTTGAGATTGTAAGTGATTCCTTGGTTGGGGATACTATTCTCGTATATATCTCGAAAGGAACATCCCTGCAAAGACCTGATTCAACAAAAATTGGCTATGGCTATTATTATTACAATGAGGATTCTACCATTGTGTATCGCAATTGGAATTATCCGAGAAAACCCCCGTTTCCAGGCATGCCATGGCTCGATACAGGTCATGGAATAGGCCACAGATGGCGTTTTTGGTGGGGAGATGCGATTTATACGTTTGCAGTTACAGATACAGGAAGTGCTGAAATATTTGATCGGAACATGTCCTGGCTCGATGTATATTCTGTTGATCCACGATACGACTCTTTGGTGGTTACTACCGTACATGCTCGTTTTGTAAAAGGGTTAGGACCTGTAAAATGGGATAATGATACGCTTGTCTATGCCCAAATAAACGGGGTTGAATATGGAACAAGAGTAAACGTGGATCATAACCCTCAGGCCATGGAACAAAATCCGGATGGTTTTGAGCTGCAGGTCTACCCGAATCCGTTCAATGAAAGCACCACAATCCATTTTAACAGGGTATCCTCTCAGCATATTCAAATTCAATTCTATGATACATTGGGCAGGTCTGTCCGGACCATCCCCATCTCTTCCGGCCTGGTCGGGCCAGTCACCGTTCGCTGGGATGGTAAAGACGATCAAGGCAATGTTTTGGCAAGCGGCCTGTATTGGGTCATGCTTAAACAAAAAAACCAATTCGAGTCTCAAAAGATTCTGTACTTGAAATAACAAGGGAGGAAACGACCATGAACAAAATATTGTTCACAGCAATTTGGGTTCTCTGTCTATCAACCGCAAATACCCGCTCCCAAACGCCTGAGGCTTCAGATTATTTCCCGCTTCAGGTTGGCAATACGTGGATTTTTGATCTTTATGAATTCCCGGACATATTTGTTCTACGGGATACGATTTCCATCATCGATTCGGTGGTATTGGACGATAAAACATATTTCCTGTTTGACAAATATTTTACCATTAAGGGGCTGGAGGATTCTGTTTATTTAAGATCGGAGAGTGATAAAGTATTTCGTTACCAAAACGGACGAGAGGAATTGTGGTTCGATTTTTCGGCGAATGAGGGAGATGATTGGTCGATAAAAACGCGAACCGCTTGGGAAGATACTTTGGTTCCTGTATCTGTTTCATTGGGTAAAAAATATTATACTCGTTCTGTAAGCAATCGAATCCTGACAAATCTTTTTTATTTTTTCTTTGATTGTGTTGTGGATTGGGGATGGTCCTACACATTAGCCCCTGAACTTGGATGTGTGGGTTGTGGTCGGGCTGCGATTGCACCGCGTTGGTACACCTTTTCAAGCGGTACGATCAATGGCATTCACTATCCTGACTTGACGACCTCGGTCGAATCTTACATTCGATCGGCAAAGGAGAAAGCCAGTCTTTCGGTTTATCCAAATCCATTCAATTCTGCAACCAGGATCATTATCAACCCTTCTGAAACACCGAATGCTGGCATGCAGGAAATTTATATCTATGATATTACAGGACGGATCGTCAAAACATTTCCCTTATCTCCAGAGACTAGACAGCTCATCTGGAATGGGGAGAACACTCAGGGGACGATCGTGCCATCCGGGGTCTATTTTGTCGTTTTTACCAGTGACAATTTCCAAATCAGTGAAAAAATTGTTTTTGTACGATAGCTAAAAGTATAGGGGAGTGAAATTATGAATACTTTGAAATTATCGACTTTGTTGCTTGTTTCGATGCTTTGCAATATGGCTACTGCCCATTTCAGCCATATAAAAAATTATCACGGCTACGAATTAAATGACTCTATAGGGGCTCTCGCTAATGTGGAAACAGCCCGAAATGAGGCCTTTATGTATTTGACCTCTCATGAAAATAAATTCGATATTAACACATCAAAATTAAAGTCTAGAGTTTCGAGTCTAGAGTTTCGAGTCTCAGATTAAAAAATTTATAATAAATTGAAAAAAATAAAAAAAGTGCTTGACTTTTACAAAATAACATTGAGAAAGATGCGCACATAAGTTACTGTAAATATTGAATTAAGAGCGATTCTTGAAAA
>WJME01000332.1 GCA_014728115.1 Candidatus Zhuqueibacterota bacterium
CGATCATACGGACAATGCCCAGCTCATGGATCTCTTTACTTTTGGCACCTGGGGCGGCATTTATCTGGGACCGGCGACCTATGGTCAGCTCACCAATTTCAATCTGGATTGTGTTGCCGTGGGTATTCATAAATTGGGGGATAACAACTTTAATCGCAACTGGCAGATCAGCCAGGGATCGATCATCGCCAATGCCGGAGCTGACATTGCTGATATTCACCCTTTGATCATCGAAGGCAAAGGACATACCTCGCTCACCTCGGTCGAGTGTTTTTCAGGAGGCAATGCTGCCCTTAGCACGGTGGGAAAATCACACGATTTTCTGCTTGTGCGCCGCAATGAAAAATTGACGGTCAGCCTGTTTGGCTGCCGTATGCGCAATTATGTTGCAGAACAGCCACTCACGATCCAAAATCCTCTTGCCTTGATTCAGGCATTCGGGTGTGTGGACAAGGAAGAACAGGCGTTCAATAAAAGTCTGTCATCTCGAAAAGCTGCAAAGGAAAATTGAGTATTAGGGTCGAACCTCAAGGGGGACTGAAAATGTGGGGCTTGATCTAATTATTTGAAGCGGTTCGAGGGGTCGGTCTTGCTCCTTGAAAATAGAGTTTTTGGCTCTATGGCATCAGGTTGGATTGAATAAAAACGAATTGAGATCCTGCCCAATGCGATTTAATTCTGTGGTATTATGTGAAAGGAGTTTATGATGCCACAAGCTGTTTGCAGCTGGCGGACAGTAACAAACCAAATTTCTACCGATTTTTTCATAGCTCCAAGCTGTTGCCTGTTTCAGTTTTTCGGGTTCTGTCCATACACCGAGAATGACTGTACGATGAAGCAGGTCTGTGGGAATGCTGTCTCGAACGTGGTCAATTCTGTTTGAATCCTGGTCAAAATCCATCACAAGAGCTATTCTCCGATGATTATATCGTCTCATATCGGGAATATACTCTTGCTTAAATTTATACAAAAGCTTTCTCCAACCCTTTGCAGGGGGTAAAACCTGTATGATCTGGTGATTTATAGATGGATCGAGAATGAATCCATTAACAATTTGACGATTGGCATCATCCTCTGGTAAGATAACAAGGTGTGGGGCATACTTGTTTACACTCATTCAATATCATCCAGAATTAGCGTTTCGATCAGATCTTTTTCGATTTCCAAATCCCTAATTAATCTCATCCGAGTGGGTTCCAGGTGACTTTTCCTCTCCAGCAGGAATGTATTATCCTCGGAAAATCTTCTGATTGTTTCAGGATGATGTGAAGTTACGAATATTTGGCTATTGTCCTTGAATGCCCTTCGCAATGTTTCGAGAAAATGCCCAATCTCAGGCAGCGATAGATAGTTATCAGGTTCATCCCATAAACAGATCAATGGACCATAAAATTCATTTGCCGCAAGGACAGCTGCGCAGATGAAAAAACACTTTTCTCCATCGCTTAGATGGGCAAAATCTATGTTTAGGGTTGAGCTGTTTTTGGAAAAGCGGACGATCATATTCTTAGATTCTTTGCCGATCAATTCATTGCGAAAATCCTGAATGTCTGTTAGAACTTTTCTGAGATAATTATCAATAACCTTATAGGCTGCAGGATATTGGCTGAGAAGACCTGTAAACCAGTCACCAAAGTTTGAACCATCTTTCTGAGGCTCCAGACTTTCACCTTTTGATTCTCCGGTCATTAACATCGGAATCGGATCTAAGAAAATGATTCGAGCGAGCCAATTTCGGAAAACTGCAATAGGGTCAGCCTCTGACCTCGCCTGGATGATCGGCAGGGCTACGAGGTGCCAATCCAGCCCAAACTTTGTTTCAATTTCTTGGTTGTTGACAAGTGTAATTTGTGCCTCTTGGCGAGTATAGATCGGTTGTCCATTCCTAAACAAACTTTCCTTAAGAACTTTTAATTCTCGAAAATTTTCAGGTAATTCAAGGTCTAGTCTGTAACTAAAATCTTTATCTTTTATTTTCACATTTAATTCAAACCGAATAGGAACATCGGACCGTCCGCGCGCAAAATCTTTAATACCGAGTAAATCGAGCTTTTCCAAATCTCGCAATCTGTTCATACCCTGACATATTTTTTGAAATATTTCCACGACTGCCAATATTGTAGATTTTCCTGTTCCGTTTTTGCCAATAAACAGAACAGAATTTATTTCATTTGCATTCAATTCAAAATTTTCAAGGCATCTGTAGTTATGAACATAGAGTTGTTTAATCATAGGGATCTTGCTCCAAAGTGAAAATTCCCCCTGTCCGATTAGGTACAATCTTGAACAGGATAAGATCAATATATTGAAAATACCATTGCAGCGCAACTCTAAACATCAAGTTATTTCCCTTTGAATCGACCCCAGGCCTTGCTGCTGGAGGAGTTTGATTATCCCTCGAATCTGTGATATTTTTTTGTTTTTAAAAGTAAAAATTTGTAAGATATAAGGTTTTGAAACTCTGGTACAACACGGTGCTGTTTAGAATTAAGACACTATTGTGGACACCCCGAAAAGTTTGATGCAATTTCTCAAAGATATGCAAAAATCCCCATAGTTTTTGTTTTTTTTTACATGTTTCCAGAATACAATGATTCAAGTAAGGTGATCATATTTTCAGCAGTGAATTTTTGAGAAATCATATGCACTTGCAATAAAAAAATAAAGAAGATTAACGGATGACTAAAAAAAGCGAATCCATACTCTCATTTTACCTTTGCCTTCCTTTCTTGATTGTCCATCTTGGTTTTAAATAATATTTTCCAATCGTGACATTATCCGGTGTAATATCAGTAATAAAATAAAGGAAATCATTTTTTATTGCAATAACGTAAAATGTTCTATTTAGAATTTGAGTAATATCGATATCATTTAATAATGTATTTGTTTTTACATCATATACACTCAAAAATACTTTTTAATTGTCTCGTGAGACTTTAATACCACTACTCTTATCATTAAAATTGTAATGAATATTAACTAGTTTCTGTTGAAAAATGCTTTATCTAACTTGTTGAAATTATTTATTTGATTTCCTATATTCTCGGTCAAAACGACAAATAGCCAATATTAGAAGGAAATTGCGCGATGCTCCGAGAACGAAATGAGCAAGTCAACATTTTTGAGACGTTATTACCTTTTTGTACATCAGAGCTCGATCCTGAATTACAGAAAATCAGTGATTTTCTCGATGCTAATCCAGAGATTTTGAACTGTTTTGCTGAACAAGCCATAGGTCGCTCAGAGAACTCGAAAACGCTGGGACGACCTTCTGAGGCACTGGAATCAGTATTCCGAATGCTTATCTTACGCCGACGGCTTTGGGTTTTAGAGAGACCACAAAAATTGTCAATGATAGTTTGGCTTTGCGTCATTTCACCCGAATATATTATGAGACTGTACCAACCTATTCAACCCTATGCCGGTATGACAATTTGCTTTCCGATGATGTACTCAAAAATATCAATGAGCATGTTGTTCAGGCTACCATTGCAAAAAAGTTGACTCGTGGCTCCAAGCTTCGGGTAGATAGTACTGCCGTTGAAGCCAATATTCATTACCCAACAGATAGCAATCATTTGAATGATTGTATCAAAGTTATATCTCGCCTTGGTAGACAATGTCGGGAACTCGGTCTTGCTAAAGGTGAAAAGACTCGCGATTTTACTCGTAGTGCTAAAAAACACGTTTTGAATATTGTAAAGTATTCACGCAAACGATCCGAAGAAGGAAAGCAATATTTTACAAATACTTATCACAAATTGGTTCAAATAGCCAAGCGTTGTAAATCGAATGCTGTAGCTTTGATTAAATCTATCCCAGAACAATCAAGTACCAAAGCAAAGCATATCAAAAATAAATTGGAGCAGGTAATTCCGACTACAGAGCAAGTGATAAAGCAAACCGAGTGTCGGGTTTTGAAGAATGAGCATTTATCCAGCGATGAAAAAATTCTAAGCATTCATCAACCTGACACTTATACCATCCGCAAAGGTAAACGGGGAAAACCAAACGAGTTTGGCAAGGCATTGGAAATCCAACAAACCGATGGTAAAATCATAACCCACTGGACCATTCATGAGTCAAATGTGTCTGATACTGAAAGGTTCGTTCCAGCCATAAAAAAGCATATCGAGACTTTTGGCAAGGCACCTCATTTGGCTACAGGTGATCGGGTTTTTCGTCAGCAGACAATGAAAGAGACGCACAAGAATTAGGTGTTAAACGCGTCAGTTTCCCCAAACGAGGTAAAAAATCTAAGGAACGAGCAAATCACGAGAAACAGCGCTGGTTTAAGGCCGGCCAACGATTCAGAGCCGGTGTTGAAGGCACCATTAGTGTATTAAAAAGAAGATTTGGCTTAAGAAGATGCCTAAACCGTGGACATAATGCATTCGGCCGATGGTGCGGGCTTGCAATTATCGCTTACAACTTGGTAACAATCGCAAAAGCCTAACGAATATCAAAGAACAAAAAACACAAACAAAAAAATAAAAATGCAAAGATATATGGATCTATAGATTTACCTTTTTTCAACACAAACTAGTTAGAGAAAATGATTACAATACTCAAGCTATCCAAAATCCTAATCAATTAAATTTATTCGAGTTATAACCGGACACTACTGATTTTGGTGGTGTACCAAATGCGGTCGTCCCGGATTGTTTAAAGTCGGCCGTAAAACATGCTAATAAATATGAACCGGATAATAATCTGGAATATATGGATTTTGCTCGTCATTTTCATACCGTCATATTATCAGCCAGACCAAAGGCTCCAAAAGACAAAGCTCTTGCTGAAGGTGCTGTAAAAACTGTAACCCCTAAATAAGGCTCATTTTTTTGTTTTTCTATTAGCCAAAACAACTAGTGAAACATCGAAATAACTTTTCAAAGAAACACATTCAGAAATGTACGCCAAGCCGGGCTGCATTACCCAGTATGATTATGAATACCAACGCATTGGTGTCTGGATGATTTGGATATACTATGAGTCTCTTGGCGGAAAATGATTTTTGCAATTTCTCCTACTTTTCTTGACAGGCCAGGGCATATTTTGTTATAGTAATATTTTCAGGTGTATCATCAGTCAAAACATATATTACCCCATTCATATCAACATCAATTTTCGGGGCTTTACTCGCATATTGAATTAATTCAATTGGCTGTGAAAGAGAATTTGTTACTTCATCCCATACTATTAAAAAAAAGGAAAGGCTTTTTTTGTTAGTTTGATCAGGTTCTTTTTCACGATTACCAAATAGAGCAAATATTTTATGTTTTTTTTCTATATATTTTATATAATAGAAAAAAGACGAGAGATAACTTTGCTCCATATCGGCCATATCAAATACAGATTTGAAAAGTGAACTTTGTAAATCTATTTCTCTAATAAAAAATCCATCTTTATCAAACTTTTGAACTATTGGTAACTTGCAGCTAGATATTAAAAAGATATTATCTTTTGAGTCTATACAAAACAAAGGCATCTTTATAAAAACTGGTGCAAATTTTTTAGAGTTAATGATTCTACTGGAATAATTACCAATTTTCCCTAAAGGTTTTCCATAAATATCATATTTTCCAAGTAAATAGGTGTTTGTAATAAATTTTTCCAGACTAAAATTATCCATGTTTCCTTTATAGGTTCTCTCAGTAATAATAATTTGACTCATTTTATTTGCGACCAGGGCTGAACCATAGGGTAATATATTGTTCTCAAGATCAAATGTGAAGGTGTTTATCAACTCTCCACTGTTTTTAAATGTTGAAACTCTTAGACCACCCTTATGAAAAATGAAAATATTTTCATCTATTACATCAAAATCAACGATATTCGACAAATCTTCAGGGCCATCACCATATCTTCCAATTTTCTTAATTATATTTCCGAGACGATCAAATATAATAATCTGTTGTTGGGATTTGTCAGCATAGTAGAGTTTATCATTTTTATCAATGTGTATTTTTTTACATTCTCCAATTAACATATTATTAGATTCTTTAAGAACAATGTCATTTAATTTTATCATATCAAATTTTTTTGAAATCTTTTGCTCACTTTTATTGCAGCTATTTATCAAAAAGAGAACGAGTAAACTAACTAAAAGAATAATAATTATTGGTATATATTGTCTATTTTGCATAAATCATCCTCCATTTAAAAATAAAAGACAGAGATGAAAGTTTGTAATCTATTTTTGATAGTGAAAAAAATATTAATTTTTTAATGGTTCAAGGCAAATTTGAGAAAAGGCATTAATGAAATACGTTAGTATTATGCTGCCTTGTAAAATTATTATTTTCTCATCTTCTTTGGCGTGCTTTTTCAAACCTTTGATCGCGTTCTTTGAAAATGCTTTTCAGCCTGTCCATTTAACATATTAACAAAGTGATAAATCCAATTCCACTGTGTAATCTGCAATGGTTATATTGGTGAATGTATCGAGCTACTTCAGATCTTCCATTATCGAGTAATTAAATTTTGAACATTGACCTTGAGATCATCACCCCTACGAAAATTTGAATTTACGTGTTGTGAATCCAGACATTATATAAAAGAGGTATAAAAATTGCTATTAATATTGATGATCCAATCAAGCCCCCAATTGTTCCCACGGCAATCGGATGCCAGATACTCTCTGTCGTTTCGTACAAAACCAACGGCAAGAGCCCCACAATGGTCGTGATAGTCGTCATAAAGATGGGTCTGATTCTTTCAGATGCGGCTTTAAAAATGACAGTAGGGGGGGGGCCGTTTCGCTGTATGGCATTTGATATGTAACTCACCAGAATGATCGAATTGTTGACCACGATGCCCACGAGCAGGAGAATCGACGCATACCCCCCCTGGTCAAAGGTGGCGTCGAGAAGATAAAAGCTGTAAAACAGTCCGATTAACGACAGCGGAATAGCCAACAGAATGAGAAACGGTTTGGCAAAGGATTCGAACAAGGCGGCAGAAATCATCCACACGATAAAGATGGACAGCAAAATGATCCATAGCAGTTGCCGTTGCTGTTTTTTATCACCAAACCAATAATATCCGGCTGAATCCATTGAATAACCATAGGGCAAGTCCATGTTTTCAATGACCGATTTTTGGTGCTTGGCTCCATACTGATAAGGGCCGATATAATCGTAATTGACCAATCGTATGTAGGACTGGTTTTCACGCCGGATCACCGGAAGGATGCGGTGTATTTCAAAATCCAGCAGTGAAGAAAAATAGTATTCCCGTTCTGTGGACTCTGCTCTTACCAACGTATTGGAGAGATTGCGGATCGATTCCGATTCATTGCCCTTGATCTGTATCCGGGCATTTGTCATTTGTTGATCGATATTCATTGCCAGGAACGATGGGTTGAGACGGGATTGCATTTCATGAATGAGAGTAAAATTGTCCTGTTGGAGGGCAGTCAACTGATCGGGCCTGGTTTGTGCTGCGACTTCATATTGTTTGTGTCCATATCGCCTGGCATTTTCAAGGTCGATATTTTTGATTCGTTTGTTTTTCGCCAGCTCGACGGCAAATTGTTCTGCCAGTTTATAGACATGATTAAAATTTGTGCCTGTGACTTTGACCGAATAGTGTGCCATGGAATTTTCCAGACTGGAATGAAATCCAGGGCCAAATCCCGTGACTTGTATGCCGATTCCCCCCAAATTGAGACCGTGTTGTACCAAATATGCGTGTAATCTCATCGGCAAAGCGGTTTTTTCGGCCGCTTTGGTGATATCGATCCGAATGTTGGCAAAAGTTTTGTCATGGACACGGGTAGTCACCTTGGCCAGGCTGGTTTCATAATCGACCAGCAGGTTTTCGAATTCCTGACAGATCTGATCGATACGGCTGATATGAATGCCATTGGGCATCTGGATCCTGACCATGAGATAGGTGCTTTGAAACGGCTTCCAGATTTCTCCTTTGTCGACCTCCTTGAAAAAGCGAAAAGACGCCCCGCCGAATAGTTTGAACAGAATCGGTTTTATTTTTTTACTAAAATATTCGTTTCCCCACCACAGGTTATATTTTTCAATCAGCCAGGAGGGTGACGAGGCAGATCCTTTATCATCAGCAGATGGTTCGTCTGCTTTTTCCTTGTCGGTCATGAATAGGGTGTCTTTTTGAGCGAACAGGCTTTCATAACTTTGTCTGTCGGTGATCTCTTTTTCGATTTTTGTTTGAACCTCTTGTAGTGGTTCGGGTTCTATCCGGGTGGGCAGCAGCCAGATGGGAAAACCGAACAACCAGATGACGGCAATGATCGTCAAAACAGGGTGTGTCGTACAGAATTGCAGCATTTTGATATAGAATTGGGAAATGGTTGAGGTGTCTGATCTGGTTTTTTCTTTCCGAGTCAGGGGCAACCAATAGTAGCTAAAAATCGGAATGATGGTAAACGACATAAACAGGGAGATGATAATGGTCGAGCCCAAGGCAAACGCAAACGGTTTAAAATACATTTGCATATCAGGGGAGAGAAAAAAGATCGGTATAAAAGCACCCAGAGTGGTCAGGTTCGAGGCCAGCAGCGGTTGCAGCATTTCATAAGAGCCAGCGATGACTGCGTTTCGATATTCTTTTTTCGAGTCTGTTAATAGTTCGCTTCTCTTGCGGTGAATATGGTCATACACGACAATGGCATTGTCTACCAGAATACCGAACCCCATGGTAAAGCCGGCGATGGTGAGAATGTTGAGCGTGTTGCCGGTAAAATAAAACAGGCTGACCGCACCGAGAACCGATAAAAAGATCGAACCCAGAATGACCAGTGAAGTCTTGATTTTCCGAAATACCAGAGCCAGCACGATCGCGATAAAAAGGATCGAGAGTAAGGACCGGTTGCCGAGCTTGTCCAGTTCCTGTTTTAAATCCTGGCTTTTGTCCAGTTCTTTGATGATCTGCATGTTTTGTGGCAGAATATTTTCAAGCTGAACGATTTTCTGATCGACTCTTTGTGCCGTTTCGAGCATGTTGACGCCGGATTCCTTGTCGAGTGCTACGGCAACCAGGTTTCGACCATTGATGCGAATGATGCTGGAGGGTTCGACAGACGTCCAGGTCACCTCTGCAACATCTGATAATTTGATGATTCTTCCCGAAGGTTGTTTCTTGACAGCGATATTGCAAATCTCGTCCAGGTCTACAAACGACTGACTGGCCAGAATATCGGCTCGTTTTTGTTGATCCTGCAGGGTGCCGATTTTGATGTTTCGGCTGCGCAATTCAGCAGCGAGCCTGGCTCTGTCAGCTTTGGTGATATGATAATTCAGGAGCGCTTTAGCATAGAGTTCGATTGTCAGATACCGTTCATCGCCACCCTGGATCGAGACGTGTTCAACGCCTTGAATCGAGCTGAGGGGCAGCAAGAGTCTTTCCTGTGCAATGCGTCTAATCTCTGAACTGTTTTGATCGCCGATGAGCTGAAAGCGCATAAATCCTTCATATTCACGCATCTCTTCCGGGACCGAGCGAGTGATCACGGGCCACGATACACCTGCCGGAAACGTTTTTTTGAGCCGGCTGACACTCTCGTTCAATTCAAGCTCGGCGAGCTGAATATTGCTGTTTTTTTCAAAATCGATGGTTACCGAACTAAAGCCTTCATAACTGCTGGAGGTGATCTTCCTGACCCCATGCAGCCTTTGGGCTGCCGATTCAAGCGGGGCGGTAACCTTCGTTTCGACGGTCAGGGCAGAGGTGTTGGGCCAATGTGCAGTAATGGACAGTTTGGGAAGCTCGAGGCGAGGCGAAAGTTCGATGGGAATGAGCGTGAAACAGACCACACCGATGATCAACATGGCAATGAAAAACATGCTGATCGTGACAGGGTGATTCAATATCCAGTCGAAAAATTTCATTCTGTTCCGGATTCCTGCGCTGTTTGCCCGGATTTTTTCAATCGCTTTTTATTTGGGGTATTGTTTTGCACGAGTTTGATATACTGTAAATATTTTTTTTGGTCTTTGGGCTCAAAAAATTTTCTTTTCTGCCGTGTGGTCGCCACACTGAAAAGATAAATGGTTCACCGTCATCATCGCACCCTTCGATACGTCCCGCCAAAAAACGGCGGGCCTACTCAGGGTGCTCCCCATTTATTTTGCAAAAAAACACACCGCTACTCAAGGAGCACCCCGAGTGTTTCGCTTGTTTTTTAAGCGAATTGTATCGAGGGGTGCGGGATCTATACACCTTCCACCCTTCGATACTTCCCGCCAAAGAACGGTGGGCCTACATCTCGTCGAGCTAGATATACAACTCAGGATGCTACCCAGTCGATTCACCATCGAACGACATCACGCCTCAGTTGGCATCCCGAGTGATTCGCTTGCTCTTTAAGCGAATTGTATCGAGGAGAGCACCCCGAGTGTTTCGCTCGTTTTTTGAGCGAAATGTATCGAGGGGTGCGGTTATATACTTTAATTCTAATCATCCCTAAATTTTGGTTTCTTGGCTAAATATTTCAATAGATCCCAATCTCCGGCAATTAGAGCTTCTTTCTTTGCTCTACTCCATTTTTTTATTTGCTGTTCGACCAAATAAGCTTGATTTTTGTCAGGCATTTCATGAGAAAAGATCAGCTCGACAGGTAATCGCCGTTTTGTACATTCACTTCCTGCTCCGTTTTGATGTTCGTGTAAACGACGCATCAAGTCTGTCGTGCTACCAACGTAATAAGAGTTATCCTTGCATCGTAATATGTAGATCCAAGCTTGACTGATTTCTTTATCCATTATTATCGCACCCTTTGATACGTCCTGCCAAAAAACGGCGGGACTATTCAACATACTTTTTTCCAAGATATCCTATCGCTGACAGGGCGCTCGACGAGCTGTATCAAGTTTTCGGGTTGACAAAGGCCGAGTATATCACCGGTACGACGATCAAGGTTAGCAAAGTTGCCACGGCAAGTCCGCCGATGACCACCCAGGCAAGCGGACTGCGCAATTCAGCGCCGCTGCCATGGGTGAGGGCCATGGGTAACAGTCCGCAGATGGTCGTGATGGTCGTCATCATGATGGGGCGAAAACGCTTTTGTCCTGCCTGGATGATGGCAGTTTTAACATCGCTGCCCTCTTTGACCTGTCGATGAATAAAATCGACTTTGACGATAGAGTCATTGACCACGATACCGATGAGAATAATAATACCGAGAAAAGAGATCACGTTTAAACTGTTACCGGTGAGCAACAATGCTGGGAAAACTCCGACAAGAGCCAACGGGATTGCTGCAATGATGATGATCGGAATCTTGATCGATTCAAATTGCGCAGATAAAATAAAATATACCAGGGTGAGGGAAATTACAAAAACCAAAAGCAGGTTTTTATAATTTTCGATCATTTCTTCACTGTTTGTGCCTGCCCGGATGATATAGCCGGGAGGTACATCTATTTGCTCGATAAAGGATTCAATTTTTTGCTTTGCATTTTTTGTAGTCGATTTTGCCAAATCAGCCGAAATGTCGACAACCCGGGCCTGATTTTCATGGTTGATTTCCGAATAGCTGGTTTGTTCACGCAAAGAAACAAGGTTTGAAACAGGAATCATTGTTTTTTTGCCATCGATGGTGGCTGCATATTGTTGACTCTGCAGATCAGACAAACCGAGTGTATTGGCCCCCTTTACGGCGACACGAATGTCGATCTTTTCTGAAAAATCAATAAACTGGGTCGGAATACTGCCCTGGATAAAGTCTTGCAGGAATGCAGTCAGCTCGGAAAAGGAAATACCATATCTCACCATGTTTGTTTGGTCAAAGACCAGGACAAACTCTTTGTTTTCCAGTTTTAGATTGGAATTGATATTTTGAAAATCAGGATCACTTTGCATAAAGGCAATGATCTGATTGTTGAGGTTGACCAGTTGTTCGAATTCCGGTCCTGTCAATCTGATGTCAAAGGCTCCTGAAGAGGTTTGAAACAGTTGTTCAAAAACGGATTCTCTTTGTTCTAGGCTGAAATGTACATCCGGGAATTGTGGGAAAAGGTCTAGGATCTGTTCAGCGACTTTGAACGTGTTGGTATGCGGTTCTATCTCGATATCAAGAATGGCTTTGTTCAGTGCCGGTTGATAACTTGAATCAAGAATGTTTTCCGTAATCCCCACAGAGGAGAGAACTCGTTTGACGCCGGGCAGAGCCAGCAGGTTTCTTTCTATCTGATGAACCCTTGATTCGGTGGTTTGCAAGTTTACACCGGCCGGCAGTTCAAGGCTTGCCACGAGTTGTTTGCGATCAACCGGTGGCAACAGTTCCTTTTGAACAAAATAGAAACACATGGCACTCAGCAGAAATGCGAGCACAACAAAACCGGCAACTTTTCTGCGATTGTCAAGTGAATGATTGAGAAGGGTTTCATAACGGTTCATCGCCTTTGCAAAAAAGTTCTGAAATTGATGGAATGAATGCAATAACACGATTTGCAGATATCGCAGAAACCACTTGTAAACAAAATAAAACAGTGTATACACAACCGTCTCAAATATCCAAAGAATCAACGCAAGGGGTTGCCAGATTTTCTTTTGCGTTTTGAGCAGCGATGGACGGCGAGAGGTTTGCCAGTTATATCTGCTTGTCAGGCCTGAAAAGGGATGTTGTGCTCTCGATGCCAACATTGATAATAGAGAGATCGAGACGATGAGGGATGTCAAAAGCGCTATGGTGATCGTCACCGATTGGTCATAAAACAATTCACCGGCCAGGCCCTTGATGGTGACCAGGGGCAAAAATACCGAGATCGTGGTAAACGTCGACGCAGTGATCGCCAGGCTGACTTGTTTGGTTCCTTTTAATGCTGCTTTTTCGAGCGATAGACCCATTTCTCTATAACGGGTGATGTTTTCGAGCACCACGATGGAATTGTCGACCAATAGCCCGATGCCCAGTGCGAGTCCTCCCAAAGAGATGATATTGAAATTGATACCCATAAAATACATGAATACCATGGTGATGATAATCGAAACAGGGATAGCGATACCAATGATGATTGGATTTTTCAGGTCTTTTAAAAAGTAAAAGAGGATAAAAAAAGCAAAAAAACCACCCAGATAGAGGGACTGGAGGACATTATTGATCGAATCACGAATAAATTCGGCCTGATCGAAAACCGGGATGATCTTGAACTCGGGATATTCCTGATACAGATGATACAAGGTATTATATGTACGTTCAGAAGTTTTGACAGTGTTTGCGTCTGCTTCTTTATAAACGAACAGGGTGATCACTTGTTTGCCGTTTAATTCAGTAAAACCGGTGCTTTTTTTGAAACCGCTTTTGACGTTGGCAATGTCCTTTAATAATACAGGACGGCCGCTTTGTAAAAATTTTACAGGCGTGTTTTCAATTTCTTTTGTATTTTGGAATGAAGCGATAATTCTCAAAGGGTATTGAAAATAGCCTTCCCGGATACTTCCGCCCGACGTGCTGACATTATATCGCCTCAATGCAGACTCTATTTCAGCAAATGAAACATTTAGTGCAGCACATTTATCCTTATGCAATTCGACCTGAAATTCCCTGTCGAGTCCCCCCGAGACCGTTACCAGGGCGATGCCATCGACCTGTTCCAGGCGTCGTTTGATGATTGCAGCGCCGACATCTTTGAGCTCCATGAGCGCTTGCTGATAATCTGTCATAGATTGCGGGTTTTCGATACGGTCACCTGAAATGACGAGCGTCATGATGGGCGAGGAAGAGGGATCGAATCGCATGATGGACGGGCGTTCTACCTGTTGGGGAAGCATTTCCTGCATTCTGTCGAGCTTGCTTCTGACATGAATAAAGGCCATATCCATGTCGACACCCCAGTTGAATCTCACCTGGATAAAGGAGATACCATTGCGGGAAATCGAAGATATTTTGTTTACATTTTTCAGAGTGCTCAAGGACGCTTCCAGAGAGTTGGTAATGCGCTCTTCCACATCTCTGGCACTTGCCCCGGGCCATTCTGTTCGAACGATCAATCTTGGAACATCGATATCGGGTAGAAAATCGATGCCGAGCTTGTGAAATGAATAGAATCCAAGCAAAATAGCCGACAGGAAAAACATGGTAATAGCGATGGGGCGGCGAACAGATATGTTAGTTAGGTTCATAGTGCGCTTTTTGGATTAAATCAAGGTGAACAACCATCTGGAATGAGTGGATTATCACTGCTGTTCCTCGATCTCTGTTAAAAGTTTCCGTACCTGTTCCACTGCGAGCATGTATTCGATTTTTGCATTTAGATTATTCAAACTGGCCTGATTCAACTGGTCACGTGCACGTGCCAAATCTTCGCTGGTGATATTGCCTGCATTATACATCATTAACCGGTATTGATAGCTTTTTTCAGCATCACGCTTGTTTGTCTCTGTGATTTCCAGCAGCTTTTTATTCTTTTCCAGTGAGGAATAGATTTCTGCTACGTGTAATTCGAGCTGATCGTTCACACTTTTGAAATGTAGTTTTGCACCTGTCAGATTTTCTTGCGCTGCCAGGACGCTTTGCTTGTTTTGACCGCTGTCCCAGAGTGGGATGTTAAAGCTGATACTGGCTATCTGAGATCGATCCGGCTGGGACAATAGGCGATCTAGTCTGTTTTCTATTTGACTGAACCCATATTCGAGATTCATATCGATTGAAAATTGTGATTGAGCATCCACTTGCTTGACATCCAGTTCCCGCAGCTTGATATCCATTTCACTGATTCTTTTGTCAGGATCATTTTTTATCGCTTCCTGAAGCAGTTGGGATTCAGTGATAGCCAGGGTGTCCAGAGAAAAAATATGGGCAATGTCAATTTCGTGATCATTTTTATGGCCGATAAAAACCAGAAACGCTTTTAAATGGTCTTTATACTCTACGGATAAGTTCATCAAGGTGGTTTGATCATTTGCCATTTCAACCTTGTCGCGTAAAAGATCCATTTCAGTATATACACCCGCACGATATTTGGTTTTGGCCATTTCATAGATGTTTTGTGAGCGTTTGACCGCTTCCTGTGCCATTTCCAGTCTCTTTTGTGTTTTCAACAGGTTGAAAAATCGCTCGGTGATATTATAAATGAGGTTTCTTTTTTCTTTGGCATAATTTAATCTCGCCCGGTCAAGATTGATTTCGGCAATATTCAGGCTGATTTTTCTTGTGCTGGTCTTGAACAGAGGCTGATTATAATTCAACGTAATATCCGATTGATACGTTATATCATCAGGCTGCCGCAAATTATATAAAGAGTTTTTCAAATACAGATTGCCATCCGTTATTAAAATGGGCTGATTGACAATCATAAACGCTCTATGGCTGACCCAATCCTGACGAATGATATGTATCTTCCCGGTCTGAGGATCCGGCACCTCGCGAAAGTTATTGGTATATTTGGGAGCATCCACACTTAACATCGCATTGGATGCATAATATAATTTCCAGGATTGCAAACTGTATCTGGATTGTTCCAATTGGCTGCGTACCTGTTTGATGGTATTGCTGTTTTGCAGTCCGATCTGGATGGCTTGATCCAGAGTTAAACGCTCGCTGTCTTGTGCATAGAGCAAAAAATTGAACGTAAAGAATAAGGCAATCGATAATAATTTTTTCATTGTTTTACAATCTGAATTATTGACAAATCCGGATGTGTTAGGGAAAAAATCGATTTAGTTTTTACTGTCCACCAATTCAACTTTAGCGTCATGGGCTAGATTAAAGTGGCCGGCGGTTATTAAACTGTCTCCATCAGCAAGGCCTTCCAATACCTCAAAATAATCGTTGTTTTCCAGTCCTGTCTTGACATAGTGCCATTTGGCGAGGCCGTTTTCATAAACAAAGGTTACATTTCGTTCGTCTCGAATGACCAATGCCTCTCTTGGAATGATGAGTCGTTTTTCAAATGTCCTGGTTTCCAATTTTATATTTGCAAACATGCCCGGCTTTATCATTTTTTCAGGATTGTCAACTCTGATCATGACTTTACAGGTTCCGCTTTCCGGTTCCATTATCGGATTGATTGAACTGACCTGGCCAAAAAACTCTTTTCCGGGTAATGCAGGCATTGTTATCGTTGCTTTTGCGCCTTTTTGTATCCATTGAATTTCGGTTTCCAGGATATTTGTCTTGATCAATAGATCATCCAGAGAAACGATGGTAAATGCGATTTCACCGGCTTTTAACAAACCATTTATACAGAGTTCCATGTTTGCAAGATATCCATCAAAAGGCGCCGTAAGGATGGTGTGTTCAAGATCAAGACGAGCTTTTTGTAAATCGAGTCTGGCAGATATTAACCCTGCTTTGCTTGCAAGCATGTTTTTTCTGTTATTTCCTTTCAAGAGTTCAAAAGCCTCTCGATCATTATCGTTTTCTGGATCGATATTTTTAAATACCGTTTCAGCAGAGTCTCCCCGTTCAAGATCCGTATCGTTTTCACCCAATATCATGATTCCATATTCAGCCAAAGCATTGTCTACGCGTTCTTTTGCCTTGAGATAATCGATCCGATACATGGCATCATCGATTGTTAGGATGGTATCTCTTTTTTGAACCAGATCACCCTCGGCAAAGTTTAATTTTTGGATCATACCAGACAAGCGGGGGACGATTTCGGCTTGCCGGCTGGTAATGACAGTCCCGTTCGTGTTTATGGTTTGAACGAGATTGGTTCTTTTGATGACCTGAATTTGTACAGGAGTCGTTACAGATTTAAAAGCGATTTCTTGTTCAGAACCGTTATCGATTTCCGATTTCCCGGGATTTAGATATGTCATGACAAGTAGAACGATCAGAATTGCGATGATACCATATAAAATCGAGTCTTTTTTCATTAGGCTCTCGTCATTGTATGTTTTCTCTAGTCTGCAAAATAATCTTCAACGGCTTTTAACATTTTTCTTCTACCGTGATCGCTAATAATTTCTGTGGCTGGAATTTTGAAATGATTTTCCAATTTTTTTGTAAACTCGGCTATCTCATCATTTGACATTGAACGGTTTGTCACAGTTGATCTGCCATATTTGGTTACAATGTCCTTATTCTTGTCGCTAAATACAAGTAAAATTGTTTCTCCTTTTCCCAATCCTTTGAGGACATTAATGTTTTGTTGAATAAATTCAATTTCATCTATACTGTTCACAACGAGAATGTAGGCATCAGGTATGGTTCCCATCAATAATAAAATTGATGAGAGAGTATATCCTTGAGATTTTTCTGCATAGCTATAGGGGATCAGACCGGATTGGCCGCCTACAACAACAATGTGTGGTTCGTCATTTTCGATTCCAGCCATAGCTGAATGCAATAATGTGATATGGTAATCCATAGGAATCTGAATATTTTGATGTCCATCATAGCCATTTGGAAAAGTGAAATCAAAACCAAATAGCGCCGACTGGTGCTCTGTACCGAGTTGTCCTACTTTGTACCCCTCTCTTAATAATTCATACCTCAGTGCCAGTTGTGTAGTAAACTTGCCTTGTTGAGGACTGGTACCAAAAACTCCCACAACGGGTTTTTTACTTGCAATTCGCCAATCAAAAGCAGATGTAATTTTCTTAAAATCCTCATAGGTGACCAAAGGCGATGAAAGATGCAGGTTGTTTTTCTTAAATAATTCTATAAATTCGTTGTAATTTTCATGATTTACAGGAGACAAGCTATAGACATTTTTTTGTTTTCAAGGGCAAATTCAAGCATTTCATGGAGCATATCTCTTTTTTTGATTCGACTGATTTCCTCCAGATATCCCAGGATGATCGTATCAAAATCATCGGTTGATTCGGATAATGTTTTCTTGACAACAAGGTTGCTCGTTTTCGCTCCGATAATTTCACCACAATCTTTTCCAATTGTTCTTTTGCCTACGACATCGGCAACATTACTTATTTCAAATGACAACATATCTTTGTAACGAAGCAATGAATGCATCTCTTTATTATAGGGAAAAATTGCAGCTTTTTTTATCCAACTGATGTCATTTTGAATGTTTATTTGGCTTAATATTTTATCTGATTTATACAGAGGTGCTGCGCCTGGAATGTTGTAAACTTTTGAACCATCGACCAATTCAGGAACCTGCCGCACAGAGTTTTCGGCCAATCGTTTAGCCAAATTGTTGGATGAAATTCCAGGATATGCTTCCAGAATGAGCGAGATGATAGCAGTAATATGTGGTGCAGCAAAGCTGGTGCCGCCTAGAAATATTTTCTGCCCATCTTTCCAAAGCAAGCGTTGACGATCTCCACGTGCTATGAATTGTATGCTTTTTTTTGGATCAAAATAATAATCGTATGTGCCTCGAACTATACCACCATTTACGCCGAATACTGAGGGAAAGAAAGCCGGATATCCATTTTCTCCACTATTCGTATTCGCAGCGACTATAAAGATATTTTCTTCTCTTGCACGTTTACAGATCTCTTCCAGTCGTTCAATTCCATCACAATTTGTTGTGCCGAGGCTAAGGTTAATGATATTGATACCATTCCCTCTGCACCACTCAATTGCTTTGATCAAGGTTTCTATATCTGTAACAAGCTCAGACTCGGAAATTTTTACCGGGACTAGTTCTGCTTTAGGTGCTTTTTTAAAAATAATTCCTGCACACGCAGTCCCATGACCAATGTTATCAGTAAAATCAACTTTATTTGGTACATTGCATAAATTAATACCACTATTGATGTTTAGACTATTTTGACGTGTTGAACACCCACTATCTATTATGGCAATCTTTATTCCATGACCAGTTTGTCGTGAAAAATTTATATTCATATTTTTCTTTATTTATATAACATGACTAAAAATAAGAATGTGTTAGACAAAATATCAATAGTATTATGAATAGGAAGGAAATATTAAAGGCTTGTTATGTGAAATATCAGACATATTTTTATGGTTAATTGATATTGGAGAGGATATAGTCGAAAATTGTTTATCCCCACAAATATTCATACCTGGCCAAGTTTGCCAAACACCACTAATAATAACAGTAATTATTATTCTTCTCCCTGTGAAGGAGACTAAATTCCATTTCCCGCTGAACCAAAACAGCTACAGCTCCGCCCTGTCAATTACAATATTATTATATTGCACGAGTTTCAGAAAATCAATTAAAAGAAATACAATTTTTATCTATTCTGCAATAGCGTTTATTCAACATTAGGTTCCGTTATTCAACCCTTTTTGAGCAATTTAAATAATGTTTCAATTGCAATTCTATGAAATGAATGGCTTTTGGATTGCAAGCTGATTTTCTGATATTGCTCGGCGACGTTGAAAATATTTTATGACAAAGTTCATTTAATCTTTTCAAATTACCCAAACCGGCAAGATCAGATATTTCAAATAATTTTAAACCCGGACTTTTCATCATCTGTATTGAATATGCTAGCTTGATAGTAAGAAGCAATTTTTTAGGGGCAATAGATAGATGGCTTTTAAACTCGCGGGACAGATGCGTGGAGGATACGCCAAGGTAATCAGCGATATCTGTACAGGTTTCGATTTGAGTAAAATTTTCCAAAATAAAATCCAGCGCTTTATTGATTATTTTAGATTTGTGTATAGTCTCATTTTTATATTTCTGCAGGTAAGAAGAGATCTCGTTTCTGCGACAAAGTTTTGCAAGAATTATTCTCAGGGAAATCAGTTTGCAATCTTTTTAATTCTATTTTTGTCTGAAATCCATGTTCATCAAGATGAAAACAAATGGTACAAATATTGTATTTTCGCAAATTAAAAAACAAGTCTCGAGGGTTTGTGGAATGTAATGTTTGAAAGTAGCCGGAAATGAATGCCTCTATACGTTTTGCCAATTGCTCATGCGCTAAAACTGCGCAAAGGCGATTAAAGGTCATGTTTCACTCCGATTTTTCCCCTAATGATCAAACGATTTTACAAATCAAGGCATTCTATTATATCTTTTTTATTTTTAAAATAACGTTTACCAAGCTGCTATGCAAGTAAAATGTAAGAAAAATATAATTTTTATAACTAATTTTTTTCTTTTTAAAAAAATAATTGCTTTGGTGGTTATAAATGCTTAAAATGATTTATAATAATAGACTGTTTACAAAAAAAGAAAGTACTATGAAAATTTTATTTATCGTTTGCTTGTTTGGGATTTTTATTTGGAATTGTGATCAGATTGTCTCTCCAAATGAGTCGCATGATCAAACAGAAGAAAATGTTCAGTCACAAAAATTATTTGATTCTGTGTCTGATTTTGTTACTTTACAATCTGACAGTTCGGATTCAACGATTTACTGGCCGAAAGATGATGGTGAATGGCCACCAGATACTACTAAAGGATAAAATGGCTAACTATCAAAGTCAGACCATAAACATCATTTCAAACAAATATTTTAGTCGAATTAAAGCGATCTTTTTTTATTGGTTTTGTCTGACTTTGATACTTTTTCTCTCTTCCTTTCTGCCCCATCAGTCCCACCCGATCACGAGCTGGATGAATATTTCTTTATATGGTCTCATCTTATTGCTTGGCATGGAATTGGTTAAATTCGACGAATTCCAACGATTAGTTTTTATTTTGCTGGTTTTCGCTGCCCTAACATCTGTTTTTTCCGGACTTAACAAATTTATGGGACAAGCCTATCTTTTTGGATCGAATGTCTTTACGTATAAATTTTATGCCTGGCGTAAATCTCTCATGACCCTGACATTTACTCTTTTCAGAGTTTCCCTGTTCTTTTCGTATTTTCACTTGCAGCATCGAACAAAGAAAATCATTGTCTCTTTCACATTTGCCATTATTTTAGGAATGGCTTTTTTCATTCTCGGGCCCTATTTTATCCACGAGAACTTTATGGCTGTCACCCATCGGGAAGGATTATATGAACGTTGTTTACCTTTTTATTTCATTTCCTGGCTGGCATTGAGTGCTTATCTGCTCCGATGGTCCATTACACGGCGACCCCATTCTGCTTATATACATGGATTGGTGATTGTTAATTGGCTGGTGGTGACCTGGACCACCTTGGATTATAGTTCCTATGCCTGGTACAATATCGAACATTTGGGTCCGGATCAATACTTTTTACTGCTTATTCTGCTTGCCGAGATTGTGCTCTTGTTCTTGCGTTTGGCAGCCGTGCTTTCGCCTCTTTATCGCACGCGCGAGAGGTTGTTGCGTCAGAACGGTTATCTGCAACACTTGCAGATCTATGAAAAGCATAGCACGCGCTGGGCAGTGTGGCTAAAACAGCAACAAGGGATCGGTGGATTTTGGCTGCAAATAGGGGGTGGCATTCTCTTTCTTTTGGTTTCATTGGCCGCGCCTGATACTCTGGTACGCGCCAAGCTCGTTGTTTTGTTGTTATGGATCGTGTCGTTGTGGCTCCATGTTCGTTTTCGCGGTGCCAGAATTCAGCAGGTTTTACTGAACCGGATAGAGATAGAAAAATAGTGAGAAATTGGCAGTCTTTTTGCAGACAGAACCGCAGAGATATATAGGTATTAACGGTCGTTCCAAAGAGTTCTACCCGAGTTGTTGGTATGTCTCCTTTTCTCATCGCTGCTTGGCGGTCTTTAATTTTCTATGTTGAGATTGTTAGGCCGAGAGTCCTTTGGCTTATAAAAGCGATAACCCAGAAATGTGGTGGATCCTTGTTTTGTTGAATAAATCAGCAAAGCGTGGGTATTTGAATGAAGGTGAGCTAGATATTCAAGAGGAGGGTTGAGTATGGCCGCATGGCCTGAATTATTGAATCAGGATTTGTCCGGCGTGTCGGAGCAGAGTCAACATATCCGGCAGAATATTTCCACCCTGGCCCGACAGCACGATCATGTAATGATCTATGGCGAACCGGGAGTGGAAATGCTGAGTGTGGCGCGTATCCTGGTACAGCAGAGCGGATTGCCAGCAAACAGCGATGAGGTGCTGATGATCCAAAGTCGTGAGCTGAACCGGGTGTCGTCTAGTCTCTCTTCCTGGCTTGCGGCCTTTGATGGTCAGCGCGAGCTGATTTTAGTTCTCGATCAGGTACAGGACCTCTCACCTGAAACCCAACAGGACGTGCTGGAGATTTTACAACGTTTTGAACAAAGACAGCCCAGCCCTGGTGCCCTGTTTGTACATCATCTGCGCCTCGTGAGTACAGCTTTTCCACAACTGATCACGCTGGTCGCTGAGAAAAAATTCAACGCTGATTTGTTCGGCAGGATATCGCGTTATTCATTAAAAGTGCCGGCCTTACGTGAGCGTCCCGAGGACATTCCCATTCTGTTTGAACAGTTTGCTCTTCAGCAATGCCGGGAGCGAGACATGTCATTGCCTGATGTGTCATTCGATCTGATTCGTGCTCTGCTGACGCATCCCTGGCCCGAAAACCTCATCGAGTTAAAGCAGGCAGCTATGGACTGGGTAAATGGCATCCATACCGGCGTGTTGCCATCGCTGGCAGTGCCGACCAGCATGCAAAAGGTCATCCAGGGCGAGATCATCGAATTGCCCATGCTCCTGGCAGACATGGAACGTGAGTTGTTGCAACGCGCTCTTGAGAAATTCAATGGTCACCAGCGCCTTGCAGCCCGGGCCCTGGGCATTGCCGAATCTTTGCTTCGCTATAAAATGAAAAAATATGATCTTTATCGGCATTATACGCTTTCCCGTGGTCGTCCGCGTAAAGCCTAACTTTTTTAAATCGACTCAAAAATGCCTCATGCCGGTGATATTGTCTTGACCAAATTTGTTCAAAAGCTTTGTCCCACCTTTTGCCGAAGGTAAACCCTGTATCGGCAGATAGTTTACAGATAGTTCGAGAATGTCTCCATTGGCGACCCTGGTTATTCTTTTGTAATTATTTTCGCTCAGATCCGATCCTGATCTCCTGTCTTTATCCAAATTGCATTGCTTCCCACTATCAGATTGCGTATAATGATCTTAAAACAGCGAACAGAAAAGAACGTGCTGTTCCTATGAAACCACTCTTACTGTTATTATTGTGTTGACTGTATTGGGATATTGATCATATAATTTAAAATCGTTTATTAACCTCTATTCGCAGCATTATAAAAGGATTTTATGTGTCCTGATTGCAGAAAATTCATACAACACTGCAGCATGACAGCAGCGGGGATCGCTTTTTCTTCCAGTCTTTTAACCGTGCAGCTGGCTGCCAACAGTGCCAGCCCTCGTCCTTCACCTGCACAGGTACGCTGGAAAGAGGCTGAAATCGGCTTGATCTATCATTTTGACCTTCCCATTGCTGCACGTCGGTTTGCGTCCAACAATTCATTGCAAGAAGTTTTAGATCCAAACCTCTATCAGCCCAAAAAACTGGGCACTGATCAGTGGCTGGAAGCAGCCAAAGCGGCCGTTGCACGATATGCTATCTTTACCGTGACGGCGGAGACACCTTTGGTGGCGTCCTGCCCAAGAGCATCTCGACGGACCGCGGACACACCTGGCGTCACGAACCCACTGACCTGCCATCCGTGGATATTGAGCTTCTCTCGCAGGGCCCACAGAGGAATGCTTTGTTGCTTTTCCTCCGTGCTCCCCGTGCTCTCCGTGAGATTTACTCTCACAGAGCCCACAGAGCTCGCAGAGGAATGCTTTGTTGCTTTTCCTCCGTGCTCCCCGTGCTCTCCGTGAGACCTATTGAACCCATCCAACGAGAACAGTTGATTAGAATCAAAATTTTTTTTAATTTCAGATGTTAAGAATCCAGGGAGTTTAACATGAAAAAGCTGGCCGTCCTCTTTGCCGTCGCACTGTACCTAATGATCTCTCATCCATGTCAAGCATCTTTTATCGCTCAGCTCTGTAAATCGATACGTGAGTTCGGTGTGCTGCCGGAAAATACTCCGGATGAAAATGCCCACAATCTGCAAAAAGCCATCGACTGGGCTGCCCCTAAAGGTGCCGGGCTGTTTGTAGAGCCGTCCGATGAACCTTATCCGGTAAGCGGGGGGATTGTCCTCAAACGCAATATCTCCCTTTTGGGTGTACATGGCCCGGTGGGACGAGGAACCCGTCATCCGGACAAACCGCAGCCGGTGGGCAGTGTGTTTGCCATCGAGGATACCACGCAATCTTTCCTGACCGTTGAAACGGCAACTCAGATACGCGGTA
>WJME01000333.1 GCA_014728115.1 Candidatus Zhuqueibacterota bacterium
CCTTTATCTTGAAATAGATGACCGAAAGAGGATGGTTGCGATGCCCACTCGTGTTCAACTGAAACAGGCCCTATTTTGGTTTTCTCTGGTTGCTATCTCATGGTTGTCATTGCTGCCGGGGGATGACCTCGAAAGATCTATGCATGTCCGTACCATGAGTTCTTCCGGAGCCTTTTTGCATATCGCTGCCTATGCTGTCTTGGCCTTGTTGGCCTGGATGGCCTTTGACCAACGATACAGATTTGCGGTACTCTTTTTACTTTTATATAGTATTGTTCTCGAAATCCTACAAATTTGGGTTCCACATCGTTCTTTTAATCCTTTGGACATTCTCTCCAATCTGGCCGGCCTGATCCTGGCTAGTATGGTGATATTTCTTTGGCAGAGATTTCAAAGATTGCCAGGTTAAAAGATGGCCTGGATTCGAACCCTATGGACACGGTGTGAATGTTACTCGTTTCAAAAAATAGAGTGATTGCGTCAAAGAGACTTTTGTTCCTTTTGTTTTTTTCTTATATTTCTAGATACGAACATGTGTTCGCCCGATTCAAAATGATCGTCATTGGTTAAATAGGATTATTATGAACATCGAAAGATCGAAACGAGGCCGCGTCATGCACCGGTCTATTTCTTATGGAGCAAGTGTCAATGGAACCCCCTTACAAGTGATTTTGCCTAAAGACGGAACAGTAGAGTATCTGCTCCTCGCTGCTCATCACGGGGATGAACCCGAAACAACGGTTGCGCTTTCATCTGCTTTGAGATCAGTGCCGCCGGAGAATCTCAAAAGTGCTGTTATTCTTGTTGCCAATCCTGATGGCTTGATGCTCGGTACCCGGGGGAATGCGAATGGTGTCGATCTGAATAGAAATTTCCCGACCTCGGACTGGGGCACTATACCCATCCGTTACCGGTGGACTATGGATTCTCCCCGGGATGTGGAACTCTCTCCGGGCAGTACAGGCGGATCTGAACCTGAAACACAAGCTCTGATCAAACTTGTAAAAGAGATTTCGCCCAAAGCCATTATTACCCTTCATGCACCTCTGGATTGTATTGATGATGTAAACGGCTCAGAGCTCGCTCAATGGATCGCTTCTCATACAGAGTTGCCGATTGTCAGAGATGTCGGTTATCCGACACCGGGCTCTTTTGGAACCTGGGCTAAAGAAAATAACCAAAACCTGATTACCTTCGAATTGGGTAATCAGTCTATCGAAACCTCCAGAGCACGGTTTGAAGAGACATTGGTAAAATTGTTAATGGCAGATGTCGATTGTTCCTGACAAGGGGTTGGCCTGGTCTTGATGGTTTTTACAGAACTGAAAAAAGCGTTTGCAAACCCCAAAAAAATGTTATATTTAATGAAAAGAGTAACGTTTTCCGCTTAATGAAAGGAGAGGACATGTCATTCAATTGGAGTCGTCGTGATTTTCTTATCAGGGGGGTACAGGCAGGAGCAGGATTGGCTGCTCTGAGTCAGTTTGGTGCATGTTCTAACGGGGCTCAAAATCAGGCGCCCACTGATATGAAATTTGGACTGGTGACTTATCAATGGGGCAAGGATTGGGATCTGCCCACATTGATCGCCAATTGTGAGAAAACACAGGTTCTCGGCTTAGAACTTCGCACCAATCACGCTCACGGGGTAGAGCCCACATTGAGCCAGGCTGAACGGCAAGCGGTCAAACAACGTTTTATGGACAGCCCGGTCACCTGTCTTGGATATGGCTCCAACCAGGAATATCATAGTCCGGATCAGCAAGAGCTGCGGAAGAATATCAAAGGGACCTTTGAATTGATCAAACTCTGTCATGATATCGGAGCCTCTGGCGTAAAGGTAAAACCGAATACCCTTCCTGATGGTGTTCCGCATGAACAGACGATTGCACAAATCGCAACCTCTTTGAATGAGGTCGGAAAATACGCTCAGGACTATGGTCAGGAAATTCGCGTAGAGGTCCACGGACGACTGACCCAGCAATTACCCAATATGAAAGCGATTTTTGATCAGGTTGTCGAACCGAATGTAAAGGTATGCTGGAACTGTAATAATCAGGATCTCATGGAACCGGGACTGGAAGCCAATTTTAATATGGTCAAGGGCGATTTTGGCGATACCGTGCATGTACGAGAGTTCAACGAGGGCGATTATCCATATCAGGAACTTTTTAATCTTTTTGTAGGTATGGATTACAGCGGATGGATTCTCCTCGAAGCGAGAACCGAACCCGAAGATCGGATAGCTGCCCTGATCGAGCAACGGAAACTCTTTGAAGAATTGGTTGCCAATGCCAAACAGAATGTCGGCTGATTTTCGGATCTGATTTGAACAAACCCCGGGTATGCAGTCCTTCATTGGCCCGGGGTTTTGGGTCTTATACCTGGGATAATCATGTATCGTAATATTTCGTTTTTGTTTTTGCTGCTTTTTTTTTCTGCTTATGCAAATCAATCCATAACAGGTATTGTCAAAGATGCACAAACCAGTCAACCCGTGTCATTTGCCAATGTCTTTTTCTCTCATACCCTGATCGGAACGACCACCGATGAAAATGGCGAGTTTGAACTCGAATTCTCTTTACAACAGGAATCCTTGCAGCTCGTTGTACAGCATATCGGCTATGATATGTTCATTACAGAAATAGTTGCTGGTCATATTCCTGAAAAAAAGCTCTATATCTACCTGGATCCTCATGTGATCGAGGGTGAAGAACTCGTGGTCGTTGGCAAAGACCCAAAGGGATGGCAAGAAAATTTCGAGAAATTTGAAAAACTCTTTTTGGGGTATTCCGACAATGCAGAACAATGCCAGATCGTCAATCCTCATGTATTGGAATTTCACAAACCCGCATATGGATTTGAACTAAGCGTCATAAGCCGGGAGCCGGTGGTTGTAGAAAATTTGGCTCTGGGGTACAAAATCGATGTCCATATACGAAAATTTACATCTTATGTCGATCAGGTCAGATATATTCTCTATACCCGTTTTTATGAATTGCAACCCGGTGATCCCAAAGTCGAACGTATTTGGCAACAGAACAGAATGCAGACCTATTATGGATCTATTCGACACTTTATACGCGCCCTGGCCCTTGGAGAGCTGGAACAGGAAAAATTTATCATTCCAAATGCATTTACAGTGGATGATACCACCTTTTTGATCAAACCTCCGGCCAGTTCACTCGCCGATCTACGGAGAAAAGAAGGAAGCTATGGCTTTAAAGTTCGCGGTCTGAATAAAAATATCGAATTCAATACCGATAAAATTCAAATTTATTACAAAACGCAATCACAGGATACCCACTCTTATCTCAATATCCTGACTCACCCTGTTGAGATCGATACACTCGGAAACATCTATACCCCGTTAGCAATAGCCACCAGAGGAAAATGGTATCAAATGCGCGTGGCCGATCTGCTACCGTGGTCATTTAGTCCGATTTAAGCTTCTATATAATTTCCAGAAACAGAGTTTATTTCTTTATTATTAGCTTAATGTCATGTCTGCCAGTCTTGTCACTATAACAGCATTCGGTTTTTTAGTGCTTGTGGTCTCCTGGAATGCCTGGTTTGCCCTTGTCAGTTACAATGAAGGCGAGCTGCGTGCCTCGCTCATAGCCATAGCCTTTGCACTTTTCTTTTTTGGACTGAGCGTGACCATTTTATGGATGGATTCTGCTGTCTTTGGCAGCTCCCTCCTTGTATCTTTGCTCCTTATCATGGGCGGGTTGCTGATTTCCAGCAAAATGGGGACTCAAAGTGAGAGCGCTCCCCTCTCTCAGAGATTCGATGAACGTCTTACTCCATTTTCTCTTTATTTTACAGATGCCACGCTACCGGCATTCAAAGAATGGCTGGCAAAACATCCGCGTCAAAGAGCGGTTTTAGAGCGATGGCAAAAATTGCCCGGACTCTTTTCAGAGAATGCAGTCTATTACGATTCGTCCAGGTTTCGTTCTGCGAATGCTGCTTTTGAATTAACCGCATCATTGAGAAAATATACGGATGGTGAAATCTCTTTTAAACAGAATCATGATCCTGTAAAAAACACTGAATATCTAAAGAACTGGATCCTTTCTCTGGATGCTCTTTCGGTTGGTGTCACGGAATTGAAACCCTATCATCTTTATTCTCATGTGGGAAGAGGAAAAGAGTATGGCCAACCTGTAACCTTGAAACATACCTATGCCCTTGTGTTCACCGTCGAGATGAGAAAAAAGAGGATGGATGCTGCTCCTTATGCTCCAACCATTGTCGAGTCTGCCAACCGCTATCTTCAGTCGGCGACCATCGCCATTCAGGTCGCCGATTGGATTCGTAAACAGGGATTTCCGGCACGTGCACACATTGATGGGGATTATCGCGTCATTTGCCCTCTGGTGGGGCGCGATGCCGGGCTTGGAGAACTCGGCAGAACGGGATTACTCATGACACCTATCGTCGGTCCCCGTGTCCGCCTGGCGGTCGTGACCACAGATATGCCTTTGATTCCGGAAAGGCAGTATAGAGATCCCTCGATGATAGAATTTTGTAAAATCTGTAAAAAATGTGCTGAGAATTGTCCGAGCAAAGCCATCCCCTTTGATGATATGCAAGTCATTGGCGGGGTGAAACGCTGGCAAATCGATTCGAATGCTTGTTTTTCCTACTGGTGTTCGGCAGGCACTGATTGTGGAATTTGCATGCGTGTATGTCCCTTTTCACATCCTGATCATTTTACTCATTCCTTTATCAAGAGTGCATTGCGTCATTCACTCTTTCTTCACAAACCTGCTCTGCTCATGGATAATCTCTTTTATGGAAAACGTCCAAAAGCCAAAAAATTGGTTGACTAGTCAATTGTGACGCCTTTTCGCTTGCAGCTCTGAGCAAAAAGTCTATATTATAAAAGTCAGGTCGCGGTGAGGCATTTTCTTTAAAATATGTCATTCACACACCGGCGAAATGATCCCGGTTTTCGCAGGTTACATTAAGGATACTATCTTTGCTATATATTTTGAAACCCGTATTTATTAAAAGGAGAACGCTATGCCTGAAATGAGTCGTCGTCGATTTGTAAAAAACAGCGGAATTCTGACCGGCACTGCATTGGCATATTCGACACTGCCATCCACTGTTTTAGGTGCCAATGACAAAATCAATGTGGGAGTAATCGGTGTTCGTAATATGGGCAACAGCAATGCCAAAGACTTTGTTGAAACCGGACGCGCTCATGTGACCGCGTTTGCCGATGTCGATAGACAAATTTTGGACAAGCGTATCAATGAGTTCAAGGAACTGACAGGTAAGGCGCCCAAAGCCTATGACGATTATCGCAAGATGCTGGAACAGAAAGATTTGGATGCCATTGTGGTTGCCACTCCGGATCATTGGCATATCATTCAGGCCATAGAGGCCATGCAGGCCGGCAAAGATATATATGTGGAAAAACCGTGTTGTCATAATGTGAATGAATGCCGGCAAATTGCCATTGCAGCAGATAAATATGGGCGTATCGTCCAACATGGAACGCAACAGCGCAGCGGAACCCATTTCCAACAAGCCAAAGAATACGTCCAATCCGGTAAACTGGGCAAGATTGCCATGCTGAGAACCTGGGGTGCCCTGGGCCGCGACAGTATCGGCCGTGCCCAACCTCAATCCCCACCGCCTCATCTGGATTATGATTTTTGGCTTGGTCCGGCGCCTGAAAAACCCTATACCGAAAATCGCTGTCACTATAACTGGCGGTTTTTGTGGGATTATGGGACAGGGGATATGGGTAACTGGGGTGTACACTGGATCGATACCGCCCTCTGGAGTATGAATCTGGGATGGCCCAAATCGGTAACTTCTTCCGGAGGAAAATACATCTTTGACGATGACAAGGAAACTCCGGATACGCAATATGCTCTTTATGAATATGATGATTTAATGATGGTTTGGGAACTGCGCATGTGGTCTCAAATGCCAATAGAAAACAAACGTGTGGGGACGGCGTTTTATGGCGATGAGCAAACCCTGGTCGTCGATCGCAGTGGGTTTGAGGTCTATACTCAGGATGGCAAAGAGCTGATCACAAAAGTCGAATCCAGCAATGATATGGGTGTGGCTCACAAGCACAATTTTATCGACTGTATGCAGGATCGAAAAGCGCCCATTGCCGATATCAACGACGGACACATCAGTGCTGCAGTCGCGATTATGGGTAATGTGGCCATCCTGGCCGGAGAAAAAATTCATTATAACTCTGGCAGAAATCTATTGAATGAGTATCAGTACAATCATTTGCTCACACGCGAATATCGCCCCGAATATCCCATGCCTAAAATCTAGGGTTTGGAGTCATTTTGTCTTCGAGACCTATCTCTGTAGAGTCTGTACTCCCGAATGGTTGGTTCCATCCTATGATAGAAATTCGGGAGTATTTGTCTCTTTTTTTGACGGGTCTTTTTGTCTGAACTCTTTGTATCCGGTTTGTGGTCTTGCGATTGCCGGCAATGCCGACCATATACTGATGCAGATCGATATGATTACCAATGACCTGGATCTGAACCGCAGGTTGGTGCCCCCGACATTTCGTATTGCCGATATGCAAATCAGGGGTGAATAAATCTTGGTTTGACCGAGTACCCCCATCATGTCATGCTTTTCCAAAGACCAACAGAGCGCGCAGAGAAATCTCGGGGTTTGGCACAATAATGAGGTTGACCCGCCCGTCTAAATGTGTGGTCTCTGCGCTGGATTCTTAAGCTGATGGTTGTTTTAATCACCTTAAATGATTACATTTTCTCCTGGTGGATTGATTTGGAGGGAATCTTGTATGGTCAGGCTTTGTCAAATGTTCTTGATTCTGCTATCCGTTTCATGGCATAACGTGATTGCACAATCATCTATTACCGTAACTTTTAGTTCGGAATTGTTGCCGGAAAACAGTCTCTGGTTCACCAATCCGCCGGATTCTTCTGCCATCCCTTATCGTTTGAGCCGCCAGCCTGCACTGTTTTGGCAACAACAAAAGCCAGACCAAGGACAGATCATTATCCTCGATGATCAGGATGTCAAACAATCCCTGTTGGGAATCGGAGCGTCTTTCGAGGCCACAACGGTTTATGCCCTGCGCAAAAACAAATCCGATGATGAAATCAAGAGGGTTTTGCGCGCTCTTGTCGACCCTGTAAAGGGGATCGGCCTCAACCTTTTTCGTCTGACGATCGGTACCTCTGATTTTAGCGATGGTCGTTCTCTATCTGAACATCCACAGGGATTTTACTCTTATCAGGATCATCCTGATCAGCCCTTTTCCATTGAAAAGGATATCGAATTGGGAATCATCGATATCATTCAAAAAGCACAAGAGGTCGCCGCGATGCTTGATCCTCCGCAGAAGCTTTTGTTTTTTGCCTCCTGCTGGAGTCCGCCTGCCTGGATGAAAACCTCCGGACAACTCGTTGGCGGAACCCTCAAGCCAGGTTATGCGGATTCGCTTGCGATCTATTATCGCCATTTTATAGAAGCATATCATGAACAGGGAATCGAGATTTATGCCATCACCCTGCAAAATGAACCGAGATTTTCTCCCCGAACCTATCCCGGTATGGTGCTGACCTGGGATCAGGAACTCGAGGTCGCTCTGGCTGTGCATGAACAGTGGAAACTGTTGGATGCCAGGGGAATAAAGCCACCCAAAATATGGATCCATGATCATAATTTCAACGGGTGGGTGGATGCTGACAGTATTCTGTGCTCTCTGGAACGTATGAATAAAAAAGATATAGTGGATGGCGTGGCGTTTCACAATTATGAATCCTATCCCATCGATTCTTTAATGGTTTTGCAATCACGTCATCCCGATAAGAGATTGTTGTTCAGTGAAAAATCGGAATTCGGGGTCAAAGGAATGTCCAATATTGTGGAATACTTTCGACACGGATTTTCCAGTTATAATGCGTGGGTAACCATGTCAACTCAGACACTGGATGAGCATAATCAGGGTCCCTATAATACCCTGGATATGCTCTCTCCGACGATGCTGATTCAAAAAGATGGCACGACCTCTGAATGGTATGTGACGCCTGAATATTATTTGTTGGGACAATTTGCAAAATTCATTCGACCGGGTTCACAGCGCATCGCATGTGATCCTGGAGATCCTTTGACCGTGACTGCCCTTGCTGTAAAACGACCCGATAACAGGCAAGTGCTGATATTGGTTAATCAGACGAACAAAGAGCAACCTGTCAGAGTGAATCAAAACGAGCAATGGTTTGAGGATCACATT
The DNA here is from genome assembly GCA_014728115.1 of Candidatus Zhuqueibacterota bacterium. Taxonomy (GTDB): domain Bacteria; phylum Zhuqueibacterota; class Zhuqueibacteria; order Residuimicrobiales; family Oceaniaggregativiventaceae; genus Oceaniaggregativivens. The sequence goes on from WJME01000333.1 coordinate 8,264, forward strand.
CCACCCAAAAGTGTAGCGACGTTTATGTGGATGCCATGAGGAGAAAATGCAAAGACTGGATATCAAAACATTTAAAAGTATTGTCTTTTTTACCGGCGCGGGCATGTCAGCAGAAAGCGGTATACCGACTTATCGCGGACAAGGCGGAATATGGCACGAATACAAGATCGAGGAGGTCGCATGTCAGGAGGCCTTTGAGCGTGATCCCTTGCGCGTGTTACAGTTTCATGAATTGCGACGCCAAAAAGTACTGGAATGCCGTCCACATGCAGGCCACCGTGTGATCAGCGATATTGAGAAAGAGCTCGACAATGTCGTGGTTGTCACTCAGAACATCGACGGCATGCACCAGTTTGCCGGGTGCAAAAATGTGATCGAATTGCATGGCAGCTTGTGGCGCCTGCGATGTCCGGTGCACGGAGTATGGGAAGACAAGGGAGAGAAATATACATCTTACCATTGTCCCCACTGTGACCGATGGGCGCGACCCGATATTACCTGGTTCGGAGACCTGCTCGATAACCAGGTCATCGTCCAGGCAGAAGAGATGATGGTTAGAGCCGATTTACTGATCACGATCGGCACTTCAGCGGTGGTATGGCCGGCAGCCGGTCTGGTGCAAGTTGCTCTTCAGAATCGGGTGCTGAGTATAGAAATCAATCCTAAAGCCACATCCGTCAGTCATCTCTATGAACAATCCATCCGCGGGCAGGCAGGTCAAGTATTGCCTGAACTGCTTTCCTGGAAATGATTTCTGGATTGTGATGAATCTAATCCCGATAGCTATTCACTAACTTTATGGACTCTGTAATGCCTTTAAGAAAATGGTTTGTTGCAATGATTATGGGAATATCCCTCTTGATGGTCGGTTGTCACAGCGGAACCCAAAATGACCCTGAAATCAGATTGCCCTATTACTTTGCCGTGGATGGCGCCTGGTGCTGGTTTTCTGATCCCCGGGCAGTTTATCATAAAGGAAGCAAATCTACGACTTTTGCCGGCTGGGTAAACAGCGCAGGTGATATCATGATCGGTGCACTGGATCATAAATCCGGGGGAATCATGACCGCGGTTCTCGATGAGAAAGTCGACAAGGATGATCATGCCAATCCTTCCATCCTCATTGATAAAGATGGCAGGATTTTGGTCTTTTATTCTCCCCATAACGGACAAGAGGTCCCCATAACCCTGCTTAAAAGTGAGTGGAAAGAAAGTATTACCGAATGGAAAAAGCCCAAACAGCTCTTTCTTAATGACAATCCGGAATACCCACAAGACATGCGCAGGGATTATTGCTATACCAATCCGGTTCGGCTGAGCGAAGAACAAGATCGGATATACTTGTTTTGGCGGGGAATCGGCTGGAAACCTACATTTTCATATTCTGACAATGGTGGCAAAGATTGGGTACCAGGCAGGGTAATGGTCATGCCTTCAAATACCACTGACAAGCAGCGTCCATATGTCAAAGTGGCTAGCAACCATAAAGATCGAATTCATATTGCCTTTACTGACGGACATCCGCATATAGAAGAGCAGAATTCCATCTATTATGTGGCCTGCCATGATAATGCGTTTTATCGTGTCGATGGAACGAAAATTTGCGATTTGGATGAGGTGCCATTTGAACCGCAGGAAGCGGATCGCGTTTATGATGCTGCAGTGACCCATGTACGGGCATGGATATGGGATGTGGCCCAGGATTCCAGTGGCTATCCGATAATCGTTTATACCCGTCTGCCGTCCAAAACCGATCATCGCTATCACTATGCACGATGGGATGGTGAAAAATGGCTGGATTATGAGATCGTTTCGGGTGGCAAGTGGTTTCCTCAAACCCCGGAGGGAAAGGTAGAAAAGGAACCCTACTATTCGGGTGGCCTGGTGTTGGATCACGAGAATCCGGAAATTGTCTATCTCTCACGTCCTGTGAACGGAATTTTCGAGATCGAAGAATGGATGACCCCTGACGGTGGGGAAACATGGGAATACAAAGCCATCACTGAAAACTCTACATTCGATAATGTGCGTCCGTTTGCCATTCGCAATGCTCATAAAGGCCAAAAGCCCCAGGTGCTCTGGATGGAAAACCGAAAATATATCCGATACAAAGATTTTCTCAGTACCATTCGCTTGTACTAGTGTGGTCAAGAGTTGTACTCCCGGATGTAAAAAATCGAGCTCTGCGTCCTCTTTTTTCGCCATTGCAATCTCTGCGTTCCAGGTTCCGTGAAACCGTTGGAAAATGGGACCTGTTTTTATAATTATGCTTTGGATAATATAAACCATGTAAATACAAGAGAAAATATGGCTACACATATTAATTTTGGACAACAGTGATATTCTTTGTGATTAAACTGCATTTTTTCCCCCAATAGGCCCGCTATTTTGAAACTTTTTTCCATTTCATCCATCAAATAACTAAACAGTGAATGAAAATCCCTAAACGAGGTGAATATAATGGCTACATCTACCTTAAAGATGAATGAATTGGAAAAAACACTTGAAGAAAATGATATGGTTTTAATCGATTTCTGGGCTGAATGGTGCGGACCTTGTAAAATGTTCGGACCGGTTTATGAAAAAGCATCAGAAAAATATCCTGACATTGCATTTACCAAAGTTGACACCGAAAACGACCGGGAACTGGCCGCAGCTTTTGGTATTCAATCCATTCCTACTCTGGCTATTTTTAGGGAAAAGATCCTGATCTATAAACAACCCGGTGCGTTGCCTGAGTCGGCTTTGGAAGATCTGATCAAGCAAGCCAAGGATCTCGATATGGATGAGGTTAGAAAACAGATCGAAGAGCAGGAAAAAGCCGATGTTTCTGAATCCTGATGTGAGCTTTTGATATTTAGACAAATTTATATAATTTTTATCTCATATACTCTCCTCTCTTAATGAAAAAGGCTGTTCCCTATAGGAACAGCTTTTTTTTTGTTCCCTCCGGAATTCCCTTATTTTGATCCGGGCGAATAATATCCCCATATTTCATTGTTCAATGCAAAAAGAGTGTTACTTGTTTGATTATGGTTCGTATAGGGATAATGCAGATTTTAATCGGACATTAAGATGATGAATAAAATGGTTTACGTTTGTTTGTGCTTGCTCTGGCCGGCTATTCTTTTTGCGCAGGATCTGGAGCCGAGATATTTTTACCGCGGATTGAATTACGGTTCTGAGACCCTGGTGAATCCTGTGACGATGATTCTGCATGGCGGATATGGTATTCTGCAAGCTGAAAATCGTACTTCTTTTCCTGATGAAATCGATTACCGGACAGGTGCGAAAAATGTATGGACCAATCTGCGCCATCCGTTGCGAATGATCAAAGAGTATGGCACAGAGGACTTTATCATTGAACAATTTTTGCCTCTTTCAGCGGATCGCCGCAAAGCCTACTATTGGCCCAACTATACCACTCATTTGATCGGTGGGGGGATGAGCTATCGCATGATGGTAGAGTGGTATCAGGCACATGGCATCGTTTATGCCAAGCCTCTTGCCATAACCACGATCATGACGTACCATTATTTGAACGAAATTGTTGAAAATAATGGTTTTGTAGGGAATAACACAGATCCCATTGCTGATTTGTTGTTTTTCGATCCTCTGAGTATTGTACTATTCAGCAGTGAAGATATTTGTCGATTTTTTAGCGAAACATTTTCGCTCAGTGAGTGGGCTTTTCAGTTCTCAGTGTCACCGCATGATGGCGGTATCCAAAATCAGGGTCAGAACTTTATGATGCGTTATAGCGTTCCGTATTATTCTTCGTTGAACGTGATATATCTTTTTGGTAACCATGGACAACTCGGACTCTCATGGAAAAAGAATTCCAGAGATTATATTTCGTTGACCTATGGGTACGCATCAAACCGGTTGGTCGAATTGGGCGATGATGAACGCATTTTACAACTGGGTACCGAATTGGTCCCTATGGCAGGGATATATTATGACCGAAATCGTTCGTTGATGTTTTCATTCATTTATACCCAACGCCAGGACCATCTTTTGCGATTGAATCTCTATCCGGGATTCAAACAATGGCAGGTAGGCAATTATAGTTTTCCCAGTCCCGGCTTGTTTTTACTGTTAGAGCGTGACAGGAACATTATAGGAGGGATTACCTTTGGCTATTTGCCCATTCAGATCATGGGGGCCGGATTCTGATCTTGATAAACAGTTTGTTATTCTCCGCGATCACAAAAAATGCTGTGGTCAAAAGAATTTTCTTGCATTTTTTTGTAAAAAGATGCATGTTATCCCAATGCTTTTTTTTATACAAATGCGTGCACGATAACGCAAAAAATTATGATTACCATTACCGAAATAGCCAAACGAGCCGGTGTATCGCGGGGCACTGTCGATCGGGTCCTTCATAACCGGGGGCGTGTGGCCGCAAAGACGCGAGATCGCGTACAAAAGATCATTAAAGACCTGGGGTATGAACCCAATGTCTTTGCCCGATCATTGTCGCTGGCCAAAACATACCGGTTTCATGTGATTTTGCCTGAAATATCGCCAAAGATTCGCTATTGGAACATTCCCCTGCAAGGCGCCCAACGTGCACAACATCAACTGAAACCTCATAACGTAGAGATTACCTATTTTCACTACCAGGGATATTCCTTTGATTCTTTTGATCAACAAATCCGAAAAAGCCTGGTTGAAAATCCGGACGGTCTCCTGATCGCTCCCATTATTTATGATCCATTGGCCAAACAAGCTCTGGACAAGATACCCGCCCATATTCCCACGGTCTTTATCAATGTCCGTACGCCAAAATGCAACCATCTGGCTTATATCGGACAAGATTTTTTCAAAAGCGCGCAAACGGCCGCCCGATTGATGCAGCTCTTGTTACCGAATGGGGGGACCCTGGCTGTGTTGACCGTGACTGATCCTGTTTCATTGTTCAATCAGCGGGTAAATGGATTTCAATCCTTTTTCAATGAACAAATAAAGTGGCATGTTCGTACCGTATGCGCAGATATCGATCCTGAAAATCGTACGGATTTAATGATCAGACCTGCTTTGCATAGACTCTATGAACAAGAACCCGTACAGGGGATTTTTGTGACCAATGCTCATGCCTGGCAAGTGGCAAAGTTGATCCGTGAATATGGTGTCCCCAAACCTGCCATTATCGGTTATGATCTTACGGAAAGAAATATTCCCTATCTGGCAGATGGAACCATTGATTTTATCATCAGTCAGCGACCTGAAATTCAAGGTTACGAGGGGATTTTTACCCTGTATCGTCATATGATCCTTGCACAACCCGTAAGAAAAACGCTATTGCTACCTATAGATATTATTACCAAAGAAAATATGGATGATTTTGTCACCTCTTTTCAACTCTAACAAAGGAACGGCTTTTGCAAATGCATGCGATCGATGTGGGTATTATTTTAGCTTACGTTGTGGGAGTGGTGATTATTGGTTTTTATATCTCTCGCAAAGCGGGTGAAAATATCGACTCTTATTTCCTTGGAGGACATACTGTTCCCTGGTATGTGCTGGGTGTTTCCAATGCTTCATCTATGTTCGATATTACAGGCACTATGTGGCTGGTTTATGTGCTGTTTGTCTATGGCATGAAAGGAGTCTGGTTACCCTGGCTGTGGCCCACCTTTAACCAGATTTTTCTAATGGTCTATCTCTCCATCTGGATCCGCCGCTCGAATGTCATGACCGGCGCCGAGTGGATTAAAACCCGCTTTGGTGAACAACGGGGCGCCGAACTCTCGCGACTGGTTGTGGTGATTTTTGCGCTTGTTGCCGTGATTGGATTTTTGACCTACGATTTTCAGGGAATCGGCAAGTTTGCCAAGGTATTCTTGCCATGGGATCTTGGTGCAAACACTTATGCCGTTCTTTTTATGGCTATCACCACGGTTTACGTCATTCTGGGGGGAATGTATAGCGTCGTTCTGACCGATGTGTTACAGTTTCTTATGCTGGGTATCGCTTCGATTTTTATTGGCTATATGGCTATCGATAAAATAACCCCTATGGAAATCAACGCGGCCATTCCGGAAGGGTGGAGAAATCTGTCATTTGGATGGAAACTGGATTTAGACTGGTCAACGATAATCCCGCAGGTCAATCAGCAGATCGAAGCAGATGGCTGGTCGTTTTTTACCATCATTTTTATGATGATTCTCTTTAAAGGCTACTTGATCAGTGCAGCCGGTCCGGCCCCCAATTATGATATGCAACGTATCCTCGCCACCCGCAAGCCCAAAGACTCGGCGCTTATGAGCGGGTTCGTATCCGTCGCTCTCTTTCCACGCTGGATCATGATCGCCGGAATTACAGTGCTCGCACTGGTCTATTTCAGTCCGCAACTTAACGCCATGGGCACGGATATCGATTTTGAGATGATTTTACCCTATGTGATCAATAACTTTGTGCCTGTTGGTGTGCTGGGGCTCATGGTGGCGGGTCTGCTGGCTGCCTTTATGTCTACGTTTGATTCTACGGTCAATGCCGGAGCGGCTTATCTGGTGAATGACATCTATAAAAAATATATCAATCCCAATGCTCCGGCAAAAAGATATGTGTTTGCCAGTTATATTGCCTCTGTAGCCATCGTTGCTGTGGGGATGGTGTTTGGATTTATGGCAGAATCGATCAATTCTATTATGCAATGGATTGTCTCCGGACTATGGGGCGGATACACCGCGCCCAATATTTTGAAATGGTATTGGTGGCGCTTTAATGGCTATGGATACTTTTGGGGAATGCTCTTTGGAATTATCGCCTCCCTCTTTTTTCTGGCTGTTTTTCCGTCCTTGTCGGCTTTGAATTCCTTTCCACTCATTCTGCTTGTCAGCACGATTGCTTGTGTAACAGGGAGCTTATTGTCCGATCCGGATGATGAAGAGGTGCTCAAGGATTTCTATATGCGGGTCAAACCCTGGGGATTTTGGCAACCTATCTATGAAAAAGTAAAACAGGAATATCCGGATTTTCAGCGAAATACCAATTTCAAGCGGGATATGTTCAATGTGGTGATTGGTATTGTCTGGCAGATGACCCTGGTGGTGGTGCCTGTGCAACTTGTGTTGCAAAACTTTAAAGCCATGTGGATCGGGGTCTTTATCATGGTCCTCACGACTCTTATTCTCAAAATGAATTGGTATGACAAGCTGGAAAAGGATTGAGGTGTTTGACAGAGGGGCTAAATTTACATTTATTTATGAGGAAATCATGACAACAAATGTTTTCACAAAACGATTGCAACAGCTGACCGACCATCATAACCGGTTGATTAACCGACCAAATGAACGGTTGCAGCCTGGCAATGGTATTTTTGACCGCTATCGATATCCCATTCTCACGGCAGAACACACTCCGCTTTTTTGGCGATATGATCTGAATCCGGCATCCAATCCTTTTCTCATGGAGCGCCAGGGAATCAATGCCGTGTTTAATCCCGGAGCCATTGAATTCAACAACAAGATTTGTCTGGTGACAAGAGTCGAGGGCGCAGACCGAAAATCTTTTTTTGCGGTTGCACAAAGTGATAACGGGATCGATAATTTCCGCTTTTGGGATGATCCCGTTGAAATGCCAGAGACAGATGACCCCGATGTCAATGTTTATGACATCCGTCTGGTTCGGCATGAGGATGGTTGGATCTATGGTGTCTTTTGTACCGAACGCAAAGATCCTTCTGCTCCCAAGGGCGATACCTCGTCAGCCGTTGCACAGGCCGGTATCGCCCGCACACATGATCTGGTAAAGTGGGAACGGCTGCCTGATCTCGTCACGCCCTCACCCCAGCAACGCAATGTCGTTCTGCATCCGGAATTCGTCGATGGCAAATATGCTTTTTATACCCGCCCTCAGGATGGATTCATCGAAACCGGTGGGGGAGGCGGGATCGGCTGGGGAATGGCTGATAACATCGAATCCGCTGTTCTGGATAAAGAGATGATTGTCGATAGCAAAGCCTATCATACCATCAAAGAAGCGAAAAACGGACTCGGGCCGGCTCCGATTAAAACCGACGACGGATGGTTACAGCTCGCACATGGGGTGCGGAATAATGCTGCCGGATTGCGTTATGTGCTCTATATGTTTATGACCGATCTCAAAGAACCCTGGCGGGTGATCCATGCGCCGGCCGGACTCTTGATGGGTCCGCAGGATGAAGAACGGGTCGGTGATGTGTCCAATGTGTTGTTCAGCAATGGCTGGGTACAGCGTGGGAATAAAGTTTTTATCTACTATGCATCGTCAGATACTCGTTGCCATGTCGCCACGTCCACAGTCGATCAACTCGTGGATTATTGTAAAAATACACCTTCAGATCCCATGCGTTCGGCGTTGTGCGTGAAACAGCGCCGGGCACTCATCGATAACAATAAGCCATTTATCGATTGACATACCAGATTCCGGCCCGGACGAGGCAACCCGTCTCCTCCGGGCCCATCTCTTTGATCATTTCCTTTTCTCTCTTTGGATCGTGCTGGTTCGATGGGTGATCTATTTTTCATTGCTTTCTACCATTTCGATTTGTACTTTTTTTAATCATACTCTACTCACATCCAAAGAGGTTACCATGAAATCCTATGTCTTGTTTCTCGTGCTGGTCGCATTTACAACCACCTTTGCCCAACCTGATGTCTTAATCATTCAGGATGAGATGCCTCAAATCGAAACCCTGTCCGCTTTTTTGGAAAAAGAAACAAAAGTCACTGTCGTGGATCAGAACCATTTGCCTGCCTCACTGGAGGAGTACGAGGCGGTCATTATTTTTATTCACAAGCAACTCTTTGAGCCCACTGAAGTGGCCATGATCGAGTATACCAAAAAGGGGGGGCGTCTGATTTTACTGCACCACTCGATCAGCAGCGCAAAGGCTAAAAATACCTATTTTTTCGATTTTCTGGGCATACGATTGGATCACCCCGAAACATCCCGATATCCACAGGCACCTAATGAAGGCTATGCATGGACAGATCCCGTGACGGTGTATATGGTCAATCTCAATCCGAACCATTTTATCGTGAATCATAATATAGAATGGAATGATTCCATCCAGTATCAGAGTTCAGATCAACCCAGCATCCTGAGAACTTTTCCCTGCATAAGATTTCCCGAATCCGAGGTGTATCTCAATCACAAATTCACGGATGGCAGGGAAAAGACCGTGTTGTGCGGATTAAAGTTCTATGATACGCGCAATCTCACCTGGTATTTTCAGGACCGTGCTGCCTGGATTAAACCCCAGGGTAGAGGGCATATCGTCTATTTTTTGCCAGGCCACACAGCAAAGGACTATGAAAACAAGAATATGACGCAGATGATTCTGAATGCCATCACATGGAACCCTTGAGCTTTCGTTCTAAACTATAAATCTCCTAAAATACTCTACCTGCCTCTAAATTGTGTAAGGTTCTTTACCTTCATGCCATTATTAAGATGAGGCCATAAGAAAAAAATGATTCTGTACGATCCATTGTACAGATCAAAAGGTTGTTGTTGCATCCTGGTATTGAACTCCAGTCGATTGTCTGCTTTAACCAAACGCAAACAAATTTTTCCTACCCTGTATTTGCCTGCAATTGTGGTAAGGGGAAGGGTAGACTCGCTTTTGGTGAGCGTGTGCTATTCTTTTGCAGAGGCGGATATCTTGCTGGTCATCAGACACTTTTCTCGTATGGCTCACAGTAAACTGACTAGTAAAATGGATCGATTGTTCTGAAATATTGACCAAAGGCAATGGGGCTACGCGTTGCCTCACCCATCAAGTTGCTGCACCGCACCCCATCCGTATATACCATCCGCGTTTGTTTGACTCTTTTATTCCACCAGACCGTGGAGAAAGCGGCGAAACACATAAGCTCTTGTTGCTAAAATAGGTATACGAGTATCTTGTTTTGGTGAATTTTCTTTTCTCTCCTCCAAAGCGTCATCCCTTTATTCAAAGGGATGACGCTGTTTTTTGGGGGGTTGGTCCTGTAGAAATTGTTATTCCTCATTTTCTTGAGAATTTTCAGGGGATGTCTCGATTCTTTGTTCTTGATGCTCATGAAATTTGCGCCGAAAATGTTCTTTCCAGTGATTATCATGATGATGTTTGCTGTGGTGTGGAAACGATTTAAAAAATATGTGTGTCAACACGACCAGTCCCCAGGCTTGCCAAAAACTAATAACAGGCAGCCCAAATATGGTGGGCATAAGCCAGTTCCATAACCACATGACGATAAATCCTAAAAGTAATCCCAGTGCAGCGGCGAGCAAAATGCCGACCAACACCATACCGATGATGGCAGCTATGCGTCTTCCGCTAAAACAATGCAAGTGACTTGTGTGATCCATTGTCGCCTCCTTTCATTCGTCAATTATTTGCTTGATTTCTTTTAACGATTGCTGTAATGTTTGTTGTGCATACCGTTTGCGACTGAGCAAGGTATTGATCGATTCACCTGATTCATCTGCGAGTTCCTGAAAGGTCCTGCCCTCGATGACGGTTTGCACGAACACTTTTTTTTGCTTCTCGGGCAATTGATCTATTGCCGCTACGATCGCTTCAGCAACCATTGCTCTGGTAATTTCATCCATTCGATCATCCAGCTCTGATCCCAACATTTCCTCGAGTTCGACGGGATTGTTTTCTGTCGAATGAATCGGTAGAGTGTTCAGACGCCGTTTACGATACCAGTCGATCACCTTGTTGCGGGCTATGGTAAATAGCCATCCCGTCAAATTGTCGATTTCGTGCAAAACATTAAGACTGCTCATGGCTTGCACAAAAACCTCCTGAACGAGATCGCGGGACTCTTCCACTGAGCCGATCTTTGACCGTACAAATGCCATCAAGCGACTGGCGTTATCGCGATAGCTGTTTTCCAATCTTGTTCGTTGTTTTGCCGTCATCACCTTTTGAGACGAATGTGAAAGGAAATTATTGTATAATATATCACTCTTGTCCAAAATAGACAAAAAAAAGATCAATGCAATGACCGCAAAAAAAAAAGAGGGAACAAAGCAAAGAGAGCGTAAAATCCACAAGCCTGAATGTATTGGCTGTCGGGTATCCTCAGTAAATGCTTTCGAATCGTTTTGGCTTACTAAAAGATGGAGCAACAGCACCCCCTGCTTTGAATTTCAAAAATGATTCTAATTTTTAATTGTCAAAATTATTCCTTCTCTGCAGTCTCTTTTTTAGCATTGCGATCTCTGCATCCCAGGTTTCATATAGCCGGTAGAGAATTGGATCTTTTTTTTGATGGCTGTGAACTGTTTTCTTCTTTTTCCACTAGAGGTGCTAGACTATGCTTAAACCTTTTGTTTTTTTCAATAGGGTTTTTTAATTTGAGGTGTTTATAATCAAAAGAGGAAACCTTTATGACCAGTCCCCTTGAACGACGTCAGTTTCTCAAGATAGCCTTCTCCGGCACCGTAGCAGCACTTTTGCCATCGCTTTCATGTGCTAGGCACAAAAAACCCAATATCCTGCTCATTATCACGGATCAGCAGCATGCAAAGATGATGAGCTGCGCCGGAAACCGGTATGTAGATACGCCTGCCATGGATCGCCTGGCCAGCCGCGGCACCCGGTTCGACCGTGCCTATTGCACTGACCCGGTGTGTGTACCTTCGCGGTTCAGTCTCATGACCGGACGAATGCCCAGCGAAATAGGTATGCGCAGCAATAGCTCGCGTCATATCGAATCCATACCAGAGCCCATCAAGATGAATGGACTGGGCCATTTGATCAAGAGGGCCGGCTATGAGGTGGCCTATGGAGGCAAGGTACACTTGCCGAAGATGAGTGCCGAGGATGTGGGGTTTGAGGTCGTCTCCGAGGATGAACGCGATGATCTGGCCCGTGTATGCGCAGAGTATATTCGACGCGAGCACGAAAATCCGTTTTTCCTGGTAGCTTCTTTTATCAATCCTCATGATATCTGCTATATGGCCTTGCGGGATTTTGCCGAAACCGACTTTGAAAAGTTGCTGGTCAGCAAAGGTAAAATTGAAAATGAAACCCTGGACAAGGCCTTGCAGCTCCCAGAAGGAATGAGTCGGGAACAGTTTTTTACCACTGTTTGTCCGCCCCTGCCGCCAAACCATCTTCCGCAGCAGGACGAGCCCAAGGCCATCTCATGGCTTTTGGAACAGAGACCCTTTCGCATAAAGGCAAGAAATCAATACACCGATGAACAGTGGCGTCTCCATCGCTGGGCATACGCCCGCCTCACCGAGAGGGTGGATGAGCAAATCGGCATCGTTTTGGATGCCCTGGAGCAAAGCGGCAAAGTTAAAGATACCCTGGTCATTTTTACCAGCGATCACGGCGATAATGACTCGTCGCACAAGATGGAACACAAGACCGTCTTTTATGACGAATCGAGCCGCATCCCTCTGATCGTCAGCTGGCCGGGTGTGCTGCCAGAGGGTAGAGTGGATACTGAACATCTCGTTTCGAACGGACTGGATGTATTGCCGACATGTTGAGATTTTGCAGGAATCGACCCTCCCAAAGATATCCACGGCTCAAGCCTGTGTATGATTTTACAATCAGACAATGTCGAAAGTTGGCGGGAATATCTACCGGTCGAAAGCGAGATCGGCCACATGATCGTGACAAAAAAGTACAAATATATCGTCTATGACATGGGCTCCAAACAGGAACAGATGTTCGACCTTGAAGCTGATCCACATGAAACCCGAAATGCGTTGACGGAAATGGATCAAAAGATTCTGGATGAACATCGCGCTATTTTTAAAAAGGCTTTTCCAGAATGGGTGTGAAAAGATGAGCTCGTTCATTCGATATGGCAGATCTGTCTTTTCCCAGTGAACTCGCTAAAGAATTGAACCCATAGGAGATACCTTGCTGGATAATCGTGTGCTTTTGGGCCTTGCAGTGACACATGTTATCTATGTCTTTTGTATATTGGTCTTTATCGCCCGTCTGATTAAAAAGTGCCATTGGGATACCTGGTTGGGAATCCCTATTCTGTTTATGGCTCTGCCTTTGCTTTATCTTTTGTGGAAACCGGCAGAGTCTCCTCACCCCTTTATGTATAAAGTACAGATTTTTCTCGCTCTTTGTTTAATCTTGTGGCTTTTGGTTTTCGATTATTTGTTTCAAATCGATTTTCGGCAATCTTTTTGGATGGTCGTCGTTTTTACGATATTGTTTTTTGCAGGAACAGGAGGATTGTTGGGAGTCGCTTCGCTTGCCGGTAAGAGCTGGACAATCTCTGCCACGGGTCTATATTTGATGATGGCCGTACTGGCATTTGTCCAACGCAATCAAACAGGGTATTAACTTTTATTGGAGTTTTTATGAATACAAAAAATAACGCTATTCTATTCATGTTTATCCTTTTATGTTGTCTGGTGCAATCGGGGATGGCCGAAACACGACAGTTGCTCATCGATGCCGATACCGGAAACGAAGTGGATGATCTCTATGCCATTGTCCGGCTCTTGATCGAGCCCTCGGTTGATATTGTGGGACTCAATTCTACCCAGTGGCAAGCCAGTCACTGGGCTGTTGCCAATACCCTCGAAGAGAGCCACCGGTTGAATGGCATGCTTTTGTCCTATTTGAATATGGGACATATCCGGCACCCCAGAGGGGCTCATGCCCGTCTCTATGACTGGGGCCAGGATATTGCCCAACATTCTGCCGCAGCTTATTACATCATCGACCAGGCTCATGCGACTGGCGAAAATGAAAAACTGAATGTCATGTGCATGGGCGCTCTGACCAACATGGCCTCGGCTCTGCTTATCGATCCCACCATCGCTCCCAAAATACGGCTCTATTTTCTGGGAACCAGTATCGAATTTGATCGAAAGGTCTGGCGCAAACTCGATTTCAATTGTATGATGGATCCTCGGGCATTGCATGTGGTGCTGGATACCAAAGAACTGGAAACCTATGTGATGCCGGTGAACGTGGCTTCTGCCATGTCATTCGATATGAAAACATTGTCAGAACAATTCAAAGATCAACATCCCTTGCAACATTTCCTCTATCAGCGCTGGGTCGATCATATGGATGGGGGACGATACCATCGCACCATCTGGGATTTGGGACTGGTCGGCGCATTTTTGTATCCGGATAAAGTGTCCGTGAAAACCATTGAAACCCCTCCGGAGAATGTGCGACGTCAGGTGACCGTCTATGAAAGCATCGACAAAGACTTGATTATTTCCGATTTCTATCAATCTGTCGCGCGTTATCTAAAACAGATGTCACAAAATTAACCGTTAGGGAGAGAATGAGCTGTGAAAAAAAATCTGCTGTCTTTGATGCTTTTGCCTTTTACAGTTTTGATGGCACAAAATATTAACATCAGTCCTGATAAACGTTATTTGCAACGCTCTGACGGACAGCCATTTGTCTGGATCGGCGATACGGCATGGGAGTTGTTTCATCGCCTGGATCGCGAACAAGCCACCGAATATCTTGCCAACCGGGCGCAAAAGGGATTTACGCTGGTTCAGGCCGTGGTGTTGGCAGAGCTGGATGGCTTGCGTACGCCCAATCCCTATGGCGAGGTTCCCTTTATCGATATGGATCCGACCCGGCCGAATGAGGCTTATTTCGAGCATGTGGATTTTATCGTGAACAAGGCCGAGGAACTCGGTCTGTTTATGGGATTGTTACCGACATGGGGGGATAAAATCTATTCCGCTCATCCCGGCGCAGGTCCTGTTGTATTCAATTCTGAAAATGCAAAGGTCTATGGTGAATTTTTAGGCAAGCGTTATGCTCAAAAGCCGGTGATCTGGATTCTCGGCGGGGATCGGAATATCGCCAATCAGGACGTGTTGGATATCTGGGATGCCATGGCCAAGGGCTTGAAAAGAGGCTGTTCAGGAAAACAGCTCATCACCTATCATCCCCGGGGCGGGTCCATGTCTGCCACGTTTTTGCACAATAAAGAGTGGCTGGATTTCAACATGTATCAAAGCGGGCATATGGGGTCATATCATCCGGTATACCGCTATGCTGAAAAGCTGGCGCTCTTTGAACCCCGAAAACCTTTTGTCGACGGCGAACCGGCTTATGAAGATATTGCCGTCAAATTCTGGGAGTTCATGGACTGGAGCAAGCCCGGTATGGAACGCGTGCCTAAAGGCGTCCTGGATAGCGACGGATTGATTCAAAAACCCGATTATTTCAAAAAGGGATTTATCGATGCGCATGATGTGCGGGTGCATGCATACTGGGATTTTCTTGCCGGCGCCTGTGGATATACGTATGGCAACAACGCGATCTGGCAAATGTGCAAAAAAGGGAACCCCCCGGCGATTCCCTGCCTGACGGATTGGCGAGAAGCCATGGATCGTCCGGGTGCAGCAGATATGCGGCATGTGCGAGATTTGTTCGAATCCAGGCCTTTTGATAAGGTGCAGCCAGATCAGTCTATTATTTATGGCCCTAATCCCGATGACAGCACTCATATTCAGGCTGCAGGTTCCACCGATGGTTCCTTCATTATCGTCTACCTCTCGGTCGGTCAACCGGTAAACGTCGTCATGGAAAAGCTGTCCGGACCGGCTGTTGCCTGGTGGTTCGATCCTCGTGATGGCCTGGCCCGTCAGATCGGTGAATTTAAAAACCAACAGGTTCAAACCTTTACACCGCCTTCTTCCGGGTATAAAAAGGACTGGGTTCTTGTTATCGATAGCATAAAGGCTGATTACTCACCACCCGGTCAAGTGAGTGATTGAGATATTGTCACTTGTCTCAAGAGCTCAATTTTTCGATCAGCCCGTTGTGATTTTCTTTTTACATTCAATGGGCTGTTCCACACACTTTTTCCAATTTCCTTCATACCAATAACTTTTCGTTGATGGCCTTTTACACTCAAATCCGGCTTACCTCAAAAAAATGTTGTGATTGTCAAAAATATTTAGTATTAATTAGACTAGTACATACCAGTTTGTATTATTAACCTGCGCGAGTATGACTATGAAAAGGATTGTCCTGCTGTTTATCGGTTTAATTCTCGCCATAACCCCCACTCTGGCACAAAATACCGGATTCAGCGATTCTTTTGATGAGGATCTCAAAGCGAGCGGTCCCAATTCCTTTGATGTTTATCAGCAGGAGGGAAAGCTTTACGTTCGGGTACACAAGCAGTCATCAAAAAAATGGCAAAGCATTCGCTATGATATGGCGCAACCCCTCAATATGAACGATCATCCCTATATCAATTTTACCCTGCAAAGCGATACTCCTTTTTTGCTCACCGTTCAAATTACAGACGGATATGGACTCTATAGCCGTGTGGATAAAAAAATCTATGCCTCTGAAACCCCGGTCATGTACCACTGTGATTTTAAGGCTTCTTCGGGCCCGAATAAAGCGGCGATCACCACCATTCTCTTTGCGCCGAATGGCAATACCATCGATGAACTCCGGGCCAATATATGGATGGATGATTTGCACGTGGGGAGCCATGCCGAACCTCTCGCCTCTATAGGTGCCGTGCCTACCCGACTCTGTTTTACCGGGTCGGTGCAAAATCAGATCCATCTGAAGGATCTTGAAAATGTGCAGAATTTGATTGCTACCCCTGTGCAGGGAAAGGTGCAAAATATTCAACTCAGCGAGATCACGGGCAGCAGAGTGGCGTTTTTGACGTTTGATTGTGTTCCCGAAAAAAAGGGGCCGGATACCTTGCTGGTCACTGCAACGGGCAAGGAGGGGTATGGCGAAAACAGGATTGCGATTCCGCTCGAAATAAAAGAGAACGCGCCTCCATCCATCGATCCTGTCGCAGACCAGATGGCGGCTCTGGGCGATACCTTGAGGGTGAGATTAAGCGGCATTGACGATGGCAATCCCTCGATTGTCCAGCCTCTGGTGTTGCTGGCCCGGAGCAACAATCAGGTCGCTTTGCCCGATAGTAATATATGGATCGAATACCAACAAAATCAACCGTTTGCCGATTTTTATCTCTATGCCCTAGAACCCGATTCTCTCATAGAGGTGTTTATAGAGATCGATGACCAATATTCCGGCAACAACAGAACAACAACATCCTTTTATGTCAATGTTTACGAGAGCGTCAATCATCCCCCCCGGGTTGTGATCCCTTTAGAGCCATTTTTTTACCTGGAAGAGGGGCGTCAGCATCTGGATCTGACCGGTTTGAGTGATGGGGATGACGGTCTCCAAAACCTGCAGTTTATTGTCAGCAGCTCGAACCAACAAGTCATTGCTGATTCCAGTTTTCATCTCGAACCGTTTCTTTCAGAATCCAGAGCCGAGCTCTTTTTTACCCCCTTGTCCACCGGGTCGACAACCCTTACACTGATGATTCAGGATGACGGAGGCACGGAATATAATAACGGAAATGCCTCGGCAGTATTTACCTTTGAGATCGTTGTTGCGAACAAACCAGCAACCGGCCATACCGCCCGGATGAGCGATTTTAAAAACTGGGGCATCGATAAACTGGGAGAGCAGCAAACAGCAGAACTGGGAGCATTTCACGGCAAAAAAGATGTTCTCAAGATTGAATTGCATGAAAAGACCTGCTGGACAGGCAGCATGTATTTTACTCCAGAGTTGAATGTCGATCAGCACCGCTATCTGTGTTATGATATCTATTTCGAGGGTGGAGATTTTACAGTGCCTCCGCCAGGCAGAGGTCAGGGGCTCACACATTGCTATTTTTGGGATGAGGGCTGGAACGGCAACCTGGATCGTAATGTCGATGCGACTCACGCCCAACGTAAGCGGGTCTATGAAGGTGAGTGGCAAACGGTTTTGATGGATTTTCGAGGGCCCGGTGGGATGAACAACAGTGAAAATACAGAGATCAATACCCATCGCATCCAGAAAATTCTTTTCAATTATGCCACGAATTTTAACTGGCCGAATCCCAGTGACAACGGGACGGTCTATCTCGCCAACATCCGAATCGGCAGCCACGTGCCCGACAGCCTCTTGCCAGAGATCAAACCGGTCTGCACCATCGACCCGGTTGCGGATCAGGTCTATTTTACAAATCCAGGTGAACAAGAGATTCAACTCTGTGGTATTACTTCGGGTCTCTCAAATAGCCATACACCGATGCTCGCGGCAATAAGCAGCGATACCACGATTTTGCCCCATCCGCGAATAGCTGATTTTCAGGGTGAAAAAGCGCTGCTGCTCGTCCACCCGGTTGCCGATACCACAGGCACCGCTCAGGTGACTATCACTGTTTCAGCTCAGGGAGCAAAATCGAAAACCACCTCCTTTTCCGTCGAACTGGTGAAACCGGATCGTCCGGTCCTGATAGAGCTTGCCAGAGATACTCTGTTTCAGGAAATCAAAGGCTTTGGCACCTTTCAGTTCGAAAAGAGACGTCATTATATCGATCTCTATACAGAGGATTTGGGCGCCTCTGCGATTCGTACCGGCATTATCAGCAATCAGATCGAATGGATGAACGATAATAGTGATCCCGATATTCTGGATTTGCAGGCCTTTGATTCGAATGCCTTTGATTTTTCATACTATCGTGAGCTAAAACAAAAAGGCATAGAGACCTTTATTCTTACCTCCTGGTCGCCCCCTGCCTGGATGAAGCGCAACTTGTCTGTCGCTTATGGCCATGCCAGTGCCCCCGAATACCACCGGACGGATAATATTCTGGAACCTTATTATTATAATGAATTTGCCGAAAGCATGGTCGCAGCCGTCAAGCTTTTTCGTATTCACGCTGGCATCGATCTCTATGCCCTCGGCCCGCAAAATGAACCTGCTTTTTGTGAACCCTATGCCTCGGCTGTGCTCAGCCCGGACAAGTTCGCCGTGCTTTTGGAAATCATCGGGTCGCGGTTCGAATCAGAAGGTATCGACACCCGGCTCTATATGCCGGAGCAGGTATTTACGCAAAATCACTATTCCATGTCACAATATATCAGTGCTGTGAAATCCCGTCCGATCGCGGATCAGTATACCGATATCATTGCTACACACGGTTATGGCACCAGCGGCGTGAATGCCGAACAGCCGAACTATAGTGGCTGGAGCCAGATGTGGCAGCAGGCACAATCCTGTCAGACGCCCAAAGAGCTCTGGATGACCGAGACCTTTCCCAAATATGTGGACTGGAAAAGTGCCCTGTCTTTGGCCGGTGCCATCCATGGGGCCCTGGTGTGGGGCAATGTCGGCTTGTGGACCCTTTGGGATATCGAAGAAACCTTGATCATCAAAGGACAGCCGACTGCCAGCTTTTATACCTCAAAAAACTATTACAAATATATTCGACCCGGTGCCCGACGCATCAGGGTGATCCATGACGACCAGGATATTCTGGCCTCGGCGTTCATCCATCCGGTAACCCATCAGCAGACGATGGTATTGATCAACAAAGGGAGTACATCCAAAAATATCTTGCTCAACGGCGAACGGCATGCTGACGAGTATGGGGTTTATACGACCGCGCAACATATGAATTTTGAGTTCAAGGGGTATGGGATCAAAGGGGGACAGGTCGTTTTGCCGGCAAGCAGTGTTACGACACTGGTCGGTGAAATCGATGAGCCTGTTTTGGTCAATGTCGAAGAAAAAAAGATGCTGCCCGACGAGTTCCAGCTCTATCAAAATTATCCCAATCCCTTTAATCCGGTCACCACACTCAGTTTTTCGATTCCAAAGACAACCCAGATCTCCCTCGTGATCTATAATATGCTCGGACAAAGAGTCCGCACCTTGGTGAATCATTCGATGGCTGCCGGACAGCACCAAATCTTTTGGGATGGCACTAATGATTCCGGACGTCAGGTGAGTTCTGGTGTCTATTTTTATCGTATTGTCGCGGGAGAATTTATTGCCACCAAAAAGTGTGTATTGCTCCGGTGACATGGGCTGCTGTTGCCGATCATGTGTTTTTTGTCCCTTATGCCCTGTCGGCCATTAGCATGGGATTACTTGTTAGCAGCAGGTACGCAATGTTTTGATGCCCGGGATCTGCCATCCGGCATCTATATTTATCGACGAGAGATGATGAGTTAATCAGAGATTCTCATTGGACAGGCAATGATCTATTGTTTATTAAAAGACATCTATCAATCATTGCAATACTTTAATCCCAAACATCCAGCATCGAGTATCCAGTATCCAGCATCCAGCATCTAGCATCCAGGATCAGGATCAAGCCGCTTTCGTACTCGACGCTTGCGTAAAGGTTATCAGTTTTTAAACAAGGACGGTCACTGCATGCAATTCGGCTTTTTTGATGATGAGAACAAAGAATACGTCATTACCGATCCCAGAACCCCACAGCCATGGAGCAATTACCTCGGTTCTAAAGAATATGGCGCCATTATCACACAAAATGCCGGGGGATACAGTTTTTATCGCTCCGGGGGCAAAGGCCGGTTCATGCGCATGCAATTCAATACTGTTCTCAGAGATCAGCCCGGCCGATATGTGTATTTGCGGGATCGCCAAAGCAAGGACTATTGGTCCTGTTCCTGGCAGCCCGTTGCAAAACCGTTAGAATTGTTTAAAACAGAGTGCCGCCATGGACTCGGATATACCCGAGTGATATCTGACTATGACAAGATACAGTCAGATATCATTTATTTTGTCCCGTTGAATAAAACACATGAAATTTGGCGTGTACGGGTCACCAATTCCGATGCGGTCGCACGCCAGCTAAGTGCCTTTACCTATATTGAATATGCCAATAACTGGAATGCTATCGATGATTTGATGAATCTTCAATATTCGCAATATATTGTCACCATGGACGTGATCGATGGCATTATCGATCATGGCACCAATCTCAATATCCCACATCAGCCTGAAAATTTCGACGAAAAGGATCAGGGTCGTCATACCTTTCAGGCCCTGGCCGGTTTGCATGTAAACAGCTGGGAAACAGACCGAGATGTTTTTATCGGAAACTATCGAACGTATGCCAACCCCCGGACTGTAGAGCAGGGGACAGGCTCAAATTCTATGGCGTTTGGCGACAATGCCTGCGGTTGTTTGCACGGTGATTTTGATCTCGAACCGGACCAGACGCTCGAGTTTCTGGTGATCATCGGTATCGGGAATGCGGCTAGAGAAGGAAAAAC
The DNA here is from genome assembly GCA_014728115.1 of Candidatus Zhuqueibacterota bacterium. Classification (GTDB taxonomy): domain Bacteria; phylum Zhuqueibacterota; class Zhuqueibacteria; order Residuimicrobiales; family Oceaniaggregativiventaceae; genus Oceaniaggregativivens. The sequence goes on from WJME01000333.1 coordinate 29,342, forward strand.
GGTTTTATCACAGTACACGGATACAGCCAGAGCCGGTCAGGAGCTGAATGAGCTGAAAACCTTTTGGCAGGATCGTATCGATGGATTGACCGTGTCCACACCGGATAGCAATTTTAACAGAACGGTCAATGTCTGGGGGATTTATAACAGTCTCATCACGTTTACCTGGTCTCGTGCAGCCAGTCTGATCTATACAGGCGTCGATCGAGACGGTTTGGGATTCAGGGATACGGTGCAGGATTTTCTGGGTGTGACCCATACCATTCCGCAAGAGGTCAATGACCGTCTCTCTCTGATGCTAACCGGCCAGGTTTCAACCGGCGGAACATTGCCGGTCGTCTATCCGACCTGCCATTCGCCCGGAAACGAGCCTCTTCCCTCAAAACATGACTATCGCTCCGATGATGCGCTCTGGTTATTCAATGCCATCCCCGCTTATATCAAAGAAACCGGCCATATCGATTATTTACATACCCTTTTGCCCTATGCCGACCAGGAAAAGGATACGGTCTTTGGCCACATGAAACGGGCCATTCAATTCAGTCTTGCCCGGAGGGGCGTGCATGGTTTACCCCTGGGACTAAAAGCAGATTGGAACGACTGTCTGCGTTTCGGTCATACAGGCGAAAGCGTGTTTGTGGCTATGCAATTGCGCCTCGCGATAGCGACCTATATAGAAATCGCTCAATTGCTGTCAGAGGAAAAGGAACAACAGTGGGGAGAGATTTTACTGGCCGAGATGGATCGCCTGATTCAGGAACATGCCTGGGATGGCGAGTGGTTTTTACGCGGATTTGGAGAGAAGGACAGAAAATTTGGTTCAAAAGAGAATCTGGAAGGCCAGATTTTTCTCAATCCCCAGGTCTGGGCGGTCATGAGCGGGGTAGCCACCCGGGATCAGGGTGAACAGATCATGCAGCACGTTTATGATCGTTTGTTTACCCCCTATGGTCTGATGCTCTGTGATCCGCCTTTTACCCAAGATGATCACAACATTGTTCTGGCACAGCTCATGAATCCCGGCCTCAAGGAAAACGCAGGGATATTCATGCATACCCAGGGCTGGGCAGTGATTGCCGAGGCCATGCTCGGGCATGGCAATCGGGCGTACGAGGTTTTGCAAAGTTATTTGCCGGCTGCCTATAATGATCGGGCCGAAATTCGCGAAATCGAGCCCTATGTGCTCTGCCAGTCCGCCCATTCCAAATACAGTCCCAAACAAGGCACCTGTCGTATCCCCTGGCTCTCTGGCTCTGCGACCTGGACGCATTTTGCCATGACTCAATATATTCTGGGCATTCGTCCCGATTATCATGGGTTGATCATCGATCCCTGTTTGCCCTCCCACTGGAAAACTCTAAAAGTGAAACGACACTTTCGCGGCAAAACCTTCAACATTACCCTTCAAAATGATTCCGGGAAAGAGAGGGGAGCATCCTGCATGCAGGTCAATGGCCAGGAAATGACGTGTAACAAGATTCCGGTCGAGATGATGGACTGCCAGAATGAGGTGGTCGTGGTTATGTAGCCGGGCTGGGGACTGGATACTGGGGACTGGATGCTGGGGACTGGATGCTGGATGCTGGATATGGGATACTGGATGC
>WJME01000334.1 GCA_014728115.1 Candidatus Zhuqueibacterota bacterium
ACTATTGAACACACCCGCATCAATACAAACCATTATGGCTGGCAAAACTATATGATCGGTGTCAACTGGCAACAAAGCTGGGGAAGGATAAAATCACAACTTTTAGTCTATCAAAGTGTTGCCGGAAACCGATTTCGGCAACACTTTGAATCCGATTTTAAAACCACAGCCGGTCAGCTGTTTCAATCCTACGTCGATTTGGCCAAAGAAGACGATTTGGCCAACAGCCACATGATCGAGAACAGACTTGGAGACCGGACTGCCAGGCTGCAAGTGGCCGCGGCCCCCGACCATTTTCAGTGGCATTCAGGTCTGGAATGGAGTGAAATTGCCTTTTCCTATGGATGGGACCAGCGTTTTACACCTCTGACCGCGATTTTTGATTATCAGGATAAAATCAATCTGTTTTTCGATTATGCGCCGGACCAATTCGCTCTGGATAAACGAGTCCGGTTGGTCAACGGATTTACTTTGATCAAAACTACATACCATCCATGGGATTTTCAACTCGGGCTCCGTACGACCCATCTCCTGCAAAGTCGGCATTGGACGCTGGAGCCTCGCCTGAACATGGTGTTTGAACCCAACTCGAACTTTAAATACGCTCTGGCCATCGGAAGGATTACCCAGCCTCTGTTTAGCGTTCTCGAAAACGGTTTGGTTACCTTTTTGCCTCTTTATTTTGCGATCCATGATTCCCTGAACCTTCCCGCAGCCAACCACTATGCGCTGGGAGTGACCTATACCGGAGATTCCAATTTCCAGGCGACGATGAATGTCTATTACAAGGCCTATCAGAACCTCGTGCAAGCGGTCGGCCCGGCACCGAATTATCGACAGTGGCCCGGGACGTCATACGGCCTCGAGTTGCAGGTGCGTACCCATTCGAACAAATGGGACTTTCAGATGGCACTGGCTTTGAACAAGACCTGGCGACAACAAGATGTCTATAAAGTGCCGGCAAACTGGGACCAACGGTTTCGATTCGATGTGCAAGCAACACGGACTGCTTTTGAACGCCTGAAAATTTCAGGGATGTGGCAAGTCTCCAGTGGCGTCCCCTATGTTTCTGACCGGTATATCGCCGGGGTTCGGGATGCACAATGGAATGTGCCCCTGGACCAACAAGTTCAGGATGATTATGAGGAAATCACCGTCGAACTCGAACCTGGCCAGCTTCGGTTTCCCTGGTACCATCGTTTGGACATTTCCATTTCCTGGCAGTTTCACTTGTTTAAAAGAGACTCTTTTTTGTATTTGTCCCTTCGCAATGCCTATGCCCGTAAAAATGTGCTTTACTATGAGGGGAGTCGATTGAGTTATAATACCGAAAACGGTAAGTATATAGATTTTCACATAAAAAACCCATATCAATGGCTGCCCCCGATTCCATCGCTGGGGGTTAGAGTAAAACTCTAAGTCAATCTGTCAGGCGTGAATGTGACCCCCACGTTGGGGGTACACTCGATTTCTGAGATGATATTTTTACGGTCATAGCTCCGTTCAGTGCGACAGGTGACGGGCAGCAGAGCTGCATTTCGAATTCGGGGATAGAGTTGTTTTAGCGGTATCATACTCTAGCCCCAACGGGGCGGCGTATGCCAGCCCAGGGCGTTAGCCCTGGGAAAATAGCGAGCAGAAATTGAAAGCCCTGAAAGGGCAGAGTCATGATGTGTCGATAGAGAGATATACAGGAGGTCCTAATGTCTCAAAAGAATCACCTGTTTTCGAATCATGGAAAAATATGAGAAACTGGAATCTGACTAACAAGGTTTAATCGTCATCATGCGCCAACTCTTTCTTTTCCCGGTATTAATTTTCCTTTCCTGCACCCTCGACCCGGTCATCATGGAGGATGATCTCGGGGAGTATTTTGCCTTTTGCACGCTCAGTCCCTTTGTTGAAGGTCAGCAGGTGCTGGTGGGTCGCTCGCAGCCCGAGAGCCTGCCCGATTATGGCGAAACAGCAGAGATCGTTTTGACCGGTGCCGGACACCACTCCACGTTTACACTCTCTGATCAGCAGGGCGTATACCGCGAACACCCGCCGTTTGTGCCTATCCTTGGGGATTCGGCCTATACCCTGACCGTGCGGTTTGCCGGCGGCCATCGTATCGTTGCCAGCACGCGGGTGCCCGGAGATTTTAGCATACTCGTCCCCCAACCCGGCGATACCTTGCTGGCTCAATATGGGCCCCGGCAAGATCCTGTATCGCATTTTCTCTTTTCCACCGTCGAATGGACTCTGAGCTCTGGTACCTATTTTTATGAGGCCAGAGTCGGTAGTGGGCAGCCCTGTTATGGGGGCGGACTGGTGAGAACAAACTATACGAAAATCTATTTGCCCCATAGTGGCTATTCGAATTCGTGTTTTCCTCAGGCCGATGATTATTATGCCACGATGACCCTTTCGGTCATGGCGGTCGACTCTTCGAGGGTGTTTTATCCGCAATCTCGCAGGTATTATGTTGCCGATAGCCTTGATTATGATCCGGCACTGGACGTGTTTATGGAAAATCGTCCGGACTATTATCCCGAAAAACTGGATTTCCACGGCGGCAGGGGATTTTTCAATGCGGTCAACCGCACGCAATGCGATTTTGTGCTGCATATCAGGATCGTCCGCTCCGGTCAGCAGGGGGGAGATTGATATGCGATTCTTTGGCATTGTCCTGTTTCTGTCCCTGTCCCTGCACTCGATCTCCTTCGGCTGTGTCCTTAAAGGCCGGGTCAGGGATGCCTCTGATGGCCAGCCTCTGGCAAACGCCAATCTTTCGTTACACGATCACCGGACCGGCACCATCAGCCGCATCGACGGCTCTTTTGAGTTCCATGACCTCTCTTGCGAACGGGATACCCTGACGGTCTCGTTTATGGGATACGAGACCCAAAAAATTCCGGTCCATTTCGCCGACACCACCTCCCTCGAATTGACCGTCGTACTGTATCCAAAAGTACTGTCTCTTCCCGAGGTGCGTGTCACAGCCTCGCGTCATCAGCTGGAACGGAAACTGGTGGCCATGGATCCGTCCGCACGGATACTCGACACTCGAACCCTGCGCAACATGCCCATGGCAGGATTTGCCGATCTCTTTCGCTCACTGCAAAAGCAACAAGGGATTGCCCAGACCAATGAAGCGTCGCCTCAGCTCTCGATCAGGGGCGGCAATCAGGATCAGAATCTGATTTTATTGAATGGCGCACCGGTCTATTATCCCTTTCATCTATTGGGACTGGCTTCAGGATTCAATCCCGAGGCTATCGACGGTGTGATCATGTCGTTGGGAGGGTTTTCCACCTTTTTTGGCAACCGGCTCTCCTCGGTTCTGTCCATGGCAAGTCGCCATCCGCAAGAAGAGCTGCAGGCCACGGTCAATGTGCAGGCCATCGGGATCGACGCCACCCTTAGCGGTAAAAGTGGTGCCCTGGGCTGGCTGGCCTCGTACCGCACCGGATATTTCGATCTGGTGGAAAAATTGGGTATCACCGAGGTGCCGTATAGACTCGATGATGGACTGGTAAAACTGGAATTCGATCCCTCGACGAACCATCATGTGCAACTCACCCTGTTCGGCAATCGCGATGATCTCGATGACGATGAAACCCAAACCGGTTATCTCTATTCCATGACCGGTGACCGGCGTCTGGCTTTTGATACGATCCTGCGCGACAACTTGTCCTGGCAAAACCGCCTGATCAGCCTGCAGTGGGATGCGACCTTTGCAAACGATTGGCAGCTGCATACCACTCTGTTTCACAGCGGCTATGATAACAGCTTTTTCAACGAAAAGATTTTAAACTTTCCGGATCCTCTGGATGAAACATTCCATGCCGATAAACGAGATCAGCAAGCCATGGCCCAACAATATAACCGCGACCATCAATCCCATATCGAGAATAGCTTTTATGAACGGGGCGTGCGCGTCTCTCTGGAACACCCGCACAAGAGCGGTTACTGGATTCTCGGGGCCGAACATTCCGATTATCGCTCGGACTATGGCTGGGACCGGCTCTATACGGATCTGCGCGAGTACCGGTTCAACCTGTTTCTCGATTATGCTCCCAATGAGAATTTCCGCTATAAGCGAACCTATTCCCACCAGGCCGGATTTGTCGAGACTTCGATGCGGATCACAGACAGCCTGTTTATCCGGCCCGGCGTGCGTCTGACACGGTGGCAGGGCCGGTCCGAAGTGATCACAGAGCCCAGAACGAATCTCAGCTATCGCAGACCGCATTGGCAGGTCACCCTGGGCCTCGGCCGGTTTTCCCAGGGCATTGCCACGGCCCTGGAAGAGGGATTGGTGCAGTTTCTCGAGCTCTATTTTCCCATGGACGATAAATCCGGGGTAGCCACAGCCGACCACATGATTCTCGACGCCTTGTGGCGAGTGTCGGCCAAAACGCGGTTAACGGCTGCGGTTTATGCCAAATCCTACCGGTCGTTGTTAAAATCTGCACCGGATCGTCCGCTGTTCGAGCGGGCAAGCGGTCGGTCCTGTGGTCTGGAGCTGGCCCTGTCCACGCTTTGGCGCGGTTGGCAATTGCAAGGCCAATATACCCTGTCCAGATCGCAGCGCAGCTTTGCGGCCAGGACTTATGACGCCAATTTCGACCGCCGCCACAGGTTGCAGCTCTCTGCTCAAAAACACCACCGGGGC
>WJME01000335.1 GCA_014728115.1 Candidatus Zhuqueibacterota bacterium
CGCCTTTCTTTGATTTTTGGCTTTAATGTTCGGTGTAGATTGGATCCCTTTCGGTTCTGTCCCAGCCTCCCGTACCTATCTCCTGGCGTATTGGCACATTTTTCTGATTCGCTCAACCTGCCTTATGTTCTGCAATGTCCCAGGTCGCTCAGCGGTAGGTGCCGGGACGATCGTGACTCGCAATCATCTGGAAAAGAGCTCTAAACTTTACAGACCTGACTAATTTGTTGCCAATGCTTTTCCATATAGCTATTTTTGACATCTGATTCCCGTCAGGCCGCCGTAAGACTTTTATGCAGAGCGATGACTGTTGGCGATATTTTTATAAACAAGTTCAGTCAGTTCCAGATCGTTAGGCCTACTCTTTATTTTACCCTGGGTTTGGTTCGTCCTTTATCGAGAATATTATTCAAGTCTGCTGACAATGCAACTTTTTCTTTAGCAGACAAATAAAGTACACGAAAAGACTCGCCCAGAAGAGAATTAGAAATTTTTGCTTTTGTCGAGTTCATAGAAATCGCTTCAACGGGCTTGGGAAATTTTAGGATCACTTTACAGTCATGAGGAGAAAGGAATACGGTTTCCAATTTTGAGTTTTGCAGATCCCACATTACATCGACCTCGATACCGGAACGAGTTTTCACTCCTTGTATTTTACCCTTCTGCCAGTCTTTGGGGATTGCCGGTAACAATTTTATCATATCAGGAGTTGAAAAAACCAACGTCTCTAAAATAGCAGCTGCAACGCCGCTGGTGGCATCAAACTGCATAATTGGACGTTGTTTTTCCATTAGCATAAATAAATTGGGCATGACATAGTCTGGAACAATCCTTTTCAACGCATTTAAAGCACTGTTGCCATCTCCCAGTCGGGCGTATATACAAGCCATCAGTGGAAAACTCCACGCGGGTGCAGTCCCTGGAGTACGCATCCTCTCATTAACTGCAATACTGCAGGCTTTAACAAGCTCCGGATGCGTTTCCGGCATAATCTCATAGCCGGGGAATAAGGGATAGAGATGTGACATATGTCTGTGGTTATAGTTATCTTTAAGCGCAGGATGCGTCCATTCCTTTAACGCACCGTCGCTATTTATCTCATAGCCGGGCAACCTTTTCAAAATCTGACGCCATTTTTTGATATTCTCACCTTCTATACCAAGCATTTCACAGGAATGACAAAGATTATTCAAGAGCTCCTTTGCAACGGCAATATCCATTGTTGCATTCACCACGCTATGGCTGTTGACATTACTCGGAGAGTTTTCCGGGGAATGTGACGGTGCAAACAGGATCTTTCCCTCGTTATCAGTGAGAACGAAATCCTGATAAAAAAGGGCGACTTTTTTCATAAAGGGTATAGCACGCTTTTCGAGAAATTCACGATCTCCAGTGAAAAGCCAGTAATCATAATACAATTGTGCCAGCCAGCCAGCAGCTGCAGTCCAGGAAGTGAATGTCGCTTTATACATAAGACCATGGGTTGTGTGACTAATGGGAACTAGTATCCCCCTGCATCCGAAAATATGTTGCGCATTGGTTCGAAAATCTGCCATCTGAGATTCATAGAAATCGAAATAAGGCAATACTGTCTCAGCGATATTTCCAGGGAGCGCCTGAAAATAGGCCATTTGAATATTTATGTCATTGTGGTAATCTGATGCCCAGGCTGGAGCATACTCCCCGTTCCATATACCTTGTAGATTTGCCGGCATGGATCCGGGACGACTGCTGCAGATCAGCGCGTATCGCCCAAAATCAAAGAGCCTTTCAAACATTGCATTTTGGCCCTTTCCTTTCTCAACCTGATCTACGAGTTCCTCATTGGACATTTTTCGAAACCTGTCATCACCATCAAGATACAAGCTTGTTCGTAAATACAGCTCCCGATGTAATGCGGTGTGACGATTTAACAATGTGTCATAATCTTTTGCCAAAGCATTCAGTTTATCTTTTGCACTTTTTAATGCCGGTTCACTCTTTTTGTTGGCATATAACCTGCATAACAAAAGTATTTCATCAGCCTCGTAAACATTCAGCTGAAGGTCATGTGTTTCGTATGAGCCTCCTTTGACTGTGATCTGTGCAAAACCGCCATATTCACCACCGACCATATTATAAGAGCCTCCAACATCATAATAGGCCTCTAAACTCATCTCCCTATTATTTGCATAAATGTCAAATGTAATCGGGACTTGTGTTAGTTCAATTTTGGGCTTGTAGGGATTCGAGGGAAATCTGGGGACACGAACATTGTTACCGTCACCGAGTTCCTCTCGTTTTAGACCGGTGGGCAAGATGCCGATCTGGCAAGTCAGGGCACCCGGCTTTGAAGCTTTTATTCCCATAACGATAACATTATCCTTTCGTGAGACGAAAAGCTTTCTTTCAAAATCAATATTGTCTTGCGACCAACCAACTGTAACTTCTCCTGTTTCAAAATTGACACCGCGAACCTCATTTTTTATCTTGCCAGTATTTTCCATATCAACCGTTATATTAAATGCAGGATGAAAGGAATCAGGACCTTGGTAATCATAATTCTGATCAATCTTTTGCTTAAAAAACAACCGTGCTTTTTCATACTGACCTGCTGCAATCATGTCTCGCATTTTTGGCAGATGTTCAGATACGTTTGGGAGTTCAGGTTTTTCAGAGCGAATAAATAGCGCATCATGCGTTAGAATCACAGTCTCATTTTCAATATCCCCGAAAACCAAAGCACCAATCTGCCCGTTTCCTGTGGGCATTGCATGCTCCCACTTTTTTGCAGCGCTGGATAATGTCATTCCATGCGATCTTGAAGAGTGTTCCCTTGCTGATAAATTGCTCGAGAAAAGAGGGATGATAATGGCGAGCAAGGATGCAAACAGAGCAATATTTCCCCTGCTAGAGCAACGTTGGCATAAATTCTTTGTTTTTCCAAGACTCATATTGTGTTCCCATCTCTAAGTGGATATTTCGCATCAAGGGAAACGCAGGTGCATTGATAAATTCATATTATCCAATTTTATATATAAATTTCCTGAATTACAATAGTGATATTGTCATCTTGTGGCTTGTATGTTGACTTTGGTTGAACAAGAGTATCTTGCTCCTCCGGAGCCACGACTGGATGGCAACTTATCAACCCAGATGGTCCCGTTAGGGACCCAATATTTATAGCAACCGTGCCCCTCACATTGTTGGTGTCCCGATAAGGACACGATATTCTTTGGCCAGATCGGGGTGACGCTCCAGACCACAAAAAAGAATATCTCACCCCTAACGGGGTGAAAAAATTATGGGGGTTGGATAACTAGAAATATTCTGCCCCTAGCGGGGCAGGAGAAGATACCCATC
>WJME01000336.1 GCA_014728115.1 Candidatus Zhuqueibacterota bacterium
GGATAGTGGATTTGGTCATTTCCTGAATTCCCGGATGAAGCGACCATTACCACGCCACGTTCAAACGCATATTGAATGACATCTTCCAACAATGGGGTAATATATTTTTCGCCCCAGCTCATGTTGATGACTCTGGCGCCCTGTTGAACGGCGTACAAAATGGCTGCTGCACTGTCATCTTCTTCACCATAGCCTGCAGGTGTGAACGATTTAATCGCCATAACCCGGCATCCTGGGGCCAGCCCAGAGATCCCTATGCCATTGTCAGAAGTGGCACTGATGATTCCGGAAACAGCCGTTCCATGATTGTGTTCATCCATAGGGTCATTGTCTCGATCGAGATAATCCCCTCCGGTCGGATGATCCGGTGCATCGGTAAAATCCCATCCTACGATATCGTCGATAAATCCATTGCCATCCTCGTCAATGTGGTTAATGTCCTCAGGATCGAATCGTCCATTATTATTAAGATCCTCGGCCGGATTGATCCACACATTTTGCCAGAGATCCGGATGCTCATAGTCCACCCCGGTATCGATGACTGCAATAAGAATATCATTTTTTCCACGTTCAATCGCCCAGGCCGATTCAGCCTGGATGATTTGCAGAGCCCATTGCCGGCTATAGAGTTCATCGTCAACTCTTTGATGAATTCGAAAGACCTGATTGATGTGAACATCCGTGATAGCACTATTTTGCCTGCATGCGGCAATAAATGTTTCCACATCTGCATGATCCGGAAGCACGACTTTACGCCATTTTTGCAAAGATTCTGACAGGCCGGCCATGTCCGGTAAAAGGGATTCGATTTTCTCAGGCATATGTTTTTGCAAAATCCGGTCTACCGTTTGTACACCAGTTGGCGAATTTTTGTTGCTTTTGGCGAGAACAGGGGCTTGATTCAGCTTGATCCAGACCACTTTGGGAAAGGCCACTGAACACAAACTGAGCAAAAATATACACAATACAAATCGTTTCATGCAAGTCTCACTTGTAGGACTGTTGTTTCATCAGAGTCACATTTACGGGTTCGCTCAGGGCTAAATACAATAATCGCAACCAGGTAAGGCTGGTCAGAATAATATATACAAGGTTCGTGCCAGCTTTCCGGTATTTATTCAGATAATCGTAAAAAGACCGGTGTGATGAAACGATCATACTGGCCCGATGACGATAGATCGATGAGCCTTTCTGATGAATGATATACGTTCCGGCAAAGAAATAGATCCTCCACCCCGCCTCGATAATCCGCTGGCACCAGTCCACATCACTGAAAAACATAAAAAATCGCTCATCCAGTAATCCCACCTTGGAGATGACACCGGCCCGGGTAAGTAAAAAGGCCCCTTGAGGTTGTTCGACATCACGAGATGTGTTGTGATCGAATTCGGTCATTTTCCAGGTTTTTAACGGTAAAGGCAAACGCGACAATCCCGTCACTTCTAAAAGCACATCCTTAAAATCCGGAAATCGACGGCAAGAAGGTTGTATCCGCTGATCGGGATATCGCAACTGTGGGGCAATCACACCGATGCGAGGGTGTTCTTTTAGAACGGCCAGCAATATATTCAATGTATCTGGTTGAACAAATACATCGGGATTCAATAACAATACATGCTTGCCGTGATGTATTTTCAAGCCCTGATTGACAGCATGCGTAAATCCCAAATTTGATGCATTGTAAATGATATCGAGACGATGAAACGAGGCTTTGAGCCTTTTGTGGTTTTTTCTCAACCAGGGTCGGGTTTGGTCAGAGCTGGCATTATCGACAATAACGAGTTGTTGAACAGTACTCTCGAGAGTCTTTTCCAGATGCGCGATACAGTCAGAAATCACATCGCCACTGTTAAAGGTAACCAAAACAGTGGCGACATCATAACATTCATTCTTTATTGAGGTCATGGTGCGAAAAGGTCAAAGGGAAGAAAGGACCTACTCTTTATTGCGTTCTTCTTGTAGTTTTTTATTGAGGTATTCCAGTTTTGTCTGATACCACTCGTTATCAGGATGTTTTTTAGCCAACATTTCAAATACATCAATCGCTTTTTCATATTGACCTTGGGCGGCATATATTTCACCGAGTGTGGGTGTCACGAATTTTTCTTTGGGTGATGGAGCGCCTTTGTCTTCTTCTGATCGAGGGGTGTGTGGCTCAGGGGGGGTATTTTGCTCCTGCTCCGCAGAGACCGGCTCTTCTTGGTGCTGAAGGTCAGGCTCGATATCAAAATCGATATCCTGATCTTCATCATCCTCCAGAGAGGCCAGAAAAGACGATAATTCCTGCTCGTCTTGTTCGAACGTATCTTCTATGTCTTTGGGGATATCCACATCCGATTCTTTATCGATATCATCGATACTATCATCAAACTGTTGCAAAGGTTCGTCATCCAATTCAGAGGGAGGTTGGGGTTCAGTTTTCTGAATGGGTTCTTTTGCCGGAATGTCTTCTCTTGTTTCTTCCTGCGAGTCCTGTTCCGTTTCCAGAGACTCTAGCACCTGTCGCTGGCTTTTTTCTTCTTCATCCATTTCGGGTCGAAAAATATCATCCAGCAATTCACTGAACCGAGCTTCTTCGTTATCAACTTCATTGTCTTGATAATCTACATCCTCCTGTTCCTCGAGTTCAGAGATCAGCTCGGACTCGTCCATTTCACTTTCCTGAGATTGGGTCGTGATATCATCCAGGGTATCCTGAGAGGAAGGCTGGACATCTTTCTCGTTGGTTTCCAATTCTTGTTCAGGAGCTTCAATTTCGAGATCAAAATCCAGGTCTGGAGCTGTATGCTCTTCCTTTTCCGGTTCTACAGGGGGGGCAGCTTCCGCTTCCGGTTCCATTTCCGGTTCAACTTTAGGTGATTCGCTCTTTTCTAATTCAAGTTCCTGCTCAAAATCCGTAAAATCCTCAAATCCACTAGATATTTCCAATTCATCTTCGAGGTCAGGGGGTTCCAACTCTTTTTCCCCCACGGTGACATCGAAAAAAGTATCTGATTGTGAATTTTCGCCAAAAACGAAAAACGGGTCGATCTCTTTGATTTTTCGATAAGCGGCTTCACTGGATTTGGACCACCCTTGTTCCTTAAGAATGGCGGCATAGAGATAATGAGCGCCCACAAATTTGGGTTCGATAGCGATTGCCTTTTTCAATCTTCTTTCGGCCTCATCATACTGCTTTTGCGAATAAAAACATTTTGCCAACACATAATATCCGGTTGCATAATTGGGGTGATTTTTCAGCCCTTCCTGACAAAGATCTATCGCCTCGTCGACTTGATCTTCCCCCAAATATAGATCAGCCAATCTTGCAAACAAAACAGATTGCTGGTTGTGGCTCATTTTCTTTTGCAATTGAGCGATCTCATTCGATAGCTTTTCTTGCATGGATAACTCCTTAAGAAAGGTGGGCTATGCCAAGTAGGCCCCTCATGACTCTACTCGCGCACCCTAGCGTCTATTATAACTTACGTATAATAATCAATTTTGCAGATAATTAAAATACAAATTAAATTTTGTTTTTACCATCCGGCAACGGTTTTATTGAGAATTTCTTCTGAAATCTTTTCCATGGCGACGATCAAAGCGTCTTGCCTTCCGGTAAGAGTATCACCGCTGTCATAAATCCCCCATTGGGTGATTCTTTCCTCCCACAGGATTGTCTTTTTTACTTGATCGGTAGCTTTTACCGATACCGTCAGATAGACACGCAAACTTGACACAGTTTCTTGTGGATCGAATGCACCGGCCCGTTCTTCGATACGCATAATTTTACCTTCTACCAGAATATCTGCGACATTCTGGTCAGAAATTCGAAGTGAATTATCCTGAGTAAACTCCCGGACGACCATATCGGTTAACTCTTCGGTGACCCCAAATTCCGCCGTGGCATTCTCGAACAAAGGGACAGCTACGGTATTCAAATGCGGTGCCAGTGCACCTTTAAAAGAATAAACTCCACAGCCTGACAATGTGCAGAAAATCAGACAAAAAAGCAAGGAGATAAATCGAAATTTAGACATTCCTTAATCCATAGCGATTGATCTTGCGATATAATGTTCTTTCAGAGAGACCCAGCGCGCGAGCCGCCTTGCGTTTGTTTCCATTGGTCTTTATCAAGGTTTCCTGAATGAGATTTTTTTCCATCTCTGCCATAGACCCTTCATCGGGATGTTCATCGATGGCTTCCTCTCCATTTTCGGTATACTCTACAGGCATCACATCCTGCCAGGGCTGCAACCGATAACGAGGCATATGACCGGACATTAAGAGCTCTCGCAGTTGGGATATTTCACTCTTGATTTCGAGCAAGGCTCGAAGCAAAAATTCCCGCTCAACATCTTCCCTAGGCTTGTTCAGTACGGTGGGCAAATTTTTTTGTTCTTCTTTTTGGGTTGTAAGATATTTATGCAACTGTGGCTCATCGATCCGCTTTGCCTTTTCCAAAACAATGACTTTTTCGACTAAATTTCGTAATTCCCGAACATTCCCCGGCCAGGAATAACTTTTTAACAAAGAGAGAGCACGATCTGTGAACCCTTGAAACTCGATGTGATTTTCCCGACAAAAATCTTGAGCGAACTTTAGCACGAGTACCGGGATATCCTCTGGCCGTTCCCGCAGAGCAGGAACATGAATATGAACCGCATTGAGCCGGTAATAGAGATCCTGGCGAAAATTACCTCTTTCAACTTCGCGTTGCAAATTCTTGTTGGTCGCAGTAATGAACCGAACATCGATCTTTCTGGTTTGCTGGCCACCCACCCTCATAAACTCTCTGGTTTCAAGCACTCGTAATAATTTAACCTGAGTGGGTAAAGGAAGATCCCCAATTTCATCGAGAAAAATACTGCTGCCATCCGCTAACTCGAAATATCCCTTGCGGGTTCCTGTCGCGCCTGTAAAAGATCCTTTTTCATGCCCAAACAATTCGGATTCAATAATGCCTTCGGGAATGGCACCACAATTTACAGTCACCATTGATTTTTCACTGCGCTTGCTGCGCAAATGGATGGCACGGGCGACCAGTTCCTTACCGGTTCCGCTCTCTCCGGTGATCAATATGGAAATATCCGTAGGAGCCACCTGCTCGATGGTCTCTATCAGCTGACGTGTTTGCGCTGAATTTCCCAGGATCCCGACTTTATCCTGTATTTTTTGCCAATTTTCCATCTGAATTGTCTATTTCATTGTCTTTAAAGTTTCTGCAAGACCTGTTTTTAATTCTGTATGCGGCGCCCAGTCCATTTGCTGCGCTATTTTGTCATACGCGATGACGCTTCGGCGCTGCTCACCGGATTGGGGACTGCGGTGTTTTGCACTTTTCCCATAGCCGGTCAGCTCGTTCAATATTTCATAAATCGTCAGAATCGTCGTTTCTTTTCCTGTCCCCACATTGTATATGTCTGTGTGTTGACTCTCGAGAGCCAAAAGATTGGCATTGACGACATCATCCACATACACAAAATCCCTTGTCTGTAAACCATCCCCATTGATATAGACCTCCTGGTCATTCAACATGGCCTGGGCGAAAATCGCCACAACCCCGGCTTCACCGTGAGGATTCTGCCGGGGACCGTAGACATTGGCATATCGGAATGCCACATAATCGAGTCCGTATGAAAGTTTATAAAAAAAGAGATACTTTTCCCCGGTCAATTTGGTAATGCCATAGGGACTATAGGGCTGTAAAGGATGGGTTTCCGGTGCCGGATATTGCTCCTGTTCCCCATAAATCGCCCCTCCTGAGGAAGCAAAAATGACTTTCTTGACATTATTTTCGACACAGTTTTGTAAAAGGTTGATCATTCCCAAAATATTATTTTCTGCATCAAAGAGGGGATCTCTTACAGAAAGCCGTACATCCATTTGAGCGGCCTGCATATTGACAATATCGAATTGCTCATCAGCAAACACGGTTTTGACTTTCGGATCCTTGATATTCATTTCATATAGAGTGGCCTGAGAATTGACATTCTCCCGTCTGCCAGTGGCAAAATTATCTATAATAGAAACCTGGTGCCCAGCCTCAATAT
The DNA here is from genome assembly GCA_014728115.1 of Candidatus Zhuqueibacterota bacterium. Taxonomy (GTDB): domain Bacteria; phylum Zhuqueibacterota; class Zhuqueibacteria; order Residuimicrobiales; family Oceaniaggregativiventaceae; genus Oceaniaggregativivens. The sequence continues at coordinate 6,033 of WJME01000336.1, forward strand.
ATGCATCCACAATATGCGACCCGATAAAACCGGCACCGCCTGTAACCAAAATCTTCATATTTGACTCCTAACCATTCAGGAATTTAAGAGCTTTGGCAGCGATATCTTTGCGGTAATAGGCACCGTCAAAGGTAATTTTACCCACAGCCTCATAAACCCGATTGATCGCTTGTTTTAATTCATCCGCAACCGCAGTAACTCCCAAAACCCTGCCTCCTGCGGTGACAATTTCATTTCCCTGTTTCTGGGTTCCGGCATGAAAGACCATCACATCATTGCCAAATGTTTGATTCAATCCTAAAATGGGTTTCCCTTTTTCATATTCTCCGGGATAACCTCCTGAGGCAATGACTATGCAAACGGCACTCTTGGCTGAATTTTTAAATTCATACTCATCCAATTGGCCATCTCTGGCGGCCATCATTACCTCGATCAGATCCGATTCGACTAACGGCAGTACAGCCTGGCTTTCCGGATCGCCGAATCGACAATTATATTCCAGTACTTTGGGGCCAGAGGAAGTAAGCATAAGGCCAGCATACAAAACGCCTTTAAAGGGACGTCCTTCCAATGCCATGCCTTTAATGGTCCGTTCCATGATAGAATAGCGAACCTCATCCATCAACTCTTCATCCAATTGGGGTGCGGGTGCATACGCACCCATGCCGCCGGTGTTGGGTCCGCGATCTTTGTCAAAGACCCGTTTATGATCCTGCGAAGGAGACAAATAGATCAAATTCTCACCATCAGAGATGCCCAGCATCGATACCTCCTGGCCCTCCAATTTTTCTTCGATCAGCACTTTGCGGCCTGCCTGGCCAAAGACCGCATCCCGAAGGATCATTTTGACGGCTTCGAGTGCCTGATCTGTAGTATCACATACCAGAGCTCCTTTTCCGGCCGCCAATCCATCGGCCTTGACCACCAGAGGGCCTCCCTGACTATATACAAATCTGCGTGCCTTTTCATAGTCGGTAAAGACTTGAAAATCAGCAGTCGGAATATCGTATTCCCGCATAATATGCTTGGCAAATGCTTTGCTGCCTTCGAGTTCTGCGGCTTGCTGACCAGGACCAAAAATGGGCATGCCATTGGTTTCAAACTCATCCACAATGCCCATGACAAGCGGAATCTCGGGTCCCACGACAGTAAAATCGATTTTATTCTTTCGAGCAAAAGCGATCAATTCACGGATGTTTTCCACACTGATCGATTCACAGACTGCATCTTGTGCGATACCAGCGTTTCCCGGCACACAAAAAATCTTTGAAACATGCTCGCTTTTTTTCAGCATCTTGACCAGAGCATGTTCGCGACCACCGCTACCAACAATCAAAACATTCATATATATTTCTCCTGCGCCTTAAATATCTTTGCCATGACGGCGGTATTGACGTATTTTATTCTTTTTCAGGGGAGCTGATTGGCGTTTACCGGTCTGCAACTCGTCTATCTGATCCCGCAGTCGTGCGGCTTGTTCGAACTCTAATTCGGATGCATAATTGAACATTTGCTCTTCAAGCTTTTTGAGCATTTCATCTTTGCCTGTCTTGTCCAGAGACCTCCAGATTTTCTGCAGATCCTCTTCGTCGGCCTCGCCTTGGGGAGTTTCGTAGACAACCTTTGCATCTGCGACCCTTGTCGATCCCAGTACGTCTTGGTTTGACTTGTAAATGGTGCGAGGAATGATACCATGCTGTTCATTGTACGCTTGCTGAATAATGCGTCTTCGATGGGTTTCATCGAGTGCGAATTGCATAGCATGGGTAATTTTGTCTGCATAAAAGATGACTTTGCCACCCACATTGCGCGCTGCGCGTCCCGCAGTCTGTATCAGAGAACGCTCTGATCGTAAAAATCCTTCCTTGTCAGCATCGAGAATCGCCACCAAAGAGACCTCGGGTAAATCAAGACCCTCTCTCAGCAGGTTTATCCCCACAAGAACATCAAATTCTGCCAATCGAAGATCTCGGAGTATCCCCACCCGATCGAGGGCATCGATCTCTGAATGCAAATATCGAACCCTGATCCCCGCTGCGTTCAAATAATCGGTCAAATCTTCGGCCATGCGTTTGGTCAAGGTCGTGACCAGAACGCGCTCATTGTTATCGACACGAATTCGTATTTCATCGATGAGGTCATCGATCTGACCCTGTGTGGGCTTGACCACGATTTCCGGATCCATCAAACCGGTAGGCCGAATAATCTGCTCGACGACAATCCCTTCGCTCTGCTCTATCTCCCAATCCCCTGGCGTGGCCGATACAAAAATCGCTTTTTTCACGCTTGCCTGAAATTCTTCAAAATTCAGGGGGCGATTATCCAGTGCAGCGGGAAGCCGGAAGCCATGGTCTACCAGTGTCTCCTTGCGGGAACGGTCGCCAAAATACATTCCCCGTAACTGGGGCAAGGTGACATGCGACTCGTCAATGATTATGATAAAGTCATCCGGGAAATAATCGACCAGCGTATAGGGGCGTTCACCGGGTTTTCGTCCGGATAAATAACGCGAATAGTTCTCGATACCGGAACAGTATCCCAGCTCTTCCATCATTTCCAGATCATATAACGTACGGCTTTCAAGTCTCTGTGCTTCCAAAAGCTTGTTTTCATTTCTAAAGGTCGCGAGTTGCTTTTCAAGATCTTTGCGGATCTCCTTGATCGCAATTTGGAGCTGCCGGTTTGGAGTGACAAAGTGTTTTGCCGGATAAATACCGATCCGATCCAGTTCATTAAGAATCTCGCCGGTCAGTGTATCGACAATAGAGATGCGTTCAATTTCATCCCCAAACATTTCAATACGCACAGCCTCTTTTTCATAAGCCGGTATGACCTCAACGACATCCCCCCTGACACGAAAGGTGCCTCGCTCAAAAGCGATATCATTGCGCTCATAATGAATCTTGACCAGATTCTGCAAGATTTGATTTCGATCGATCTCTTGCCCTTTATAAAGAAAAAAGAGCAGTTCTCGCCAATCTTCCGGTCTTCCCAATCCATAGATGCACGACACAGAAGCCACAATAATGACATCCTCCCGGGACAACAAAGAGCTCGTGGCTTTCAAGCGTAACCGATCGATCTCATCATTGATCGAAGTGTCTTTTTCGATATAGGTATCAGTCGAAGGGACATAGGCTTCCGGCTGATAATAATCGTAATAGCTGATAAAATATTCAACTGCGTTATGCGGAAAAAACCCCTTGAGTTCTCCATATAACTGTGCGGCAAGGGTTTTATTATGCGATATGACCAGGGCTGGTTTACCATACTGAGCAATGACATTGGCCACGCTAAAGGTCTTACCGCTCCCGGTGACTCCCAGTAAGGTCTGGTATTTTTGCCCCCTTTTCAGACCTTCGACCAATTCATCTATGGCTTGTTGTTGATCCCCCTGGGGCTGATATTGTGAGATGAGATTAAATTTCGACATGTTCTCTGCAAGTTAAGTGACACCAAATATACATCAGATATGACAAATTGTCAAGGTCTTATATATTGTGACAGTCTAAAAAAAAAGTTTCAACAAATGGAAAAATTCTTTATAAAAATGTTGAAACTCTGCTACGGACTTGCTACATTGACCCATGAGGATGGAATAGAGTTGGGATCTATGAAGCGAATTTGTCTTGCCTTTTTTCTTTTTCTGGTCTCTACCCTGCCGGCCCTTGCAGAGACAAGAGCCATGTGGGTCACTCGATGGGACTATAACACTCCTGATGATGTTAAAATAATCATCGATAATGCCGTATCTGCAGGCATTAACATGATCTTTTTTCAAGTACGCGGCAACGGTACGGTACTGTATCCGTCGGAACGGGAAGTATGGTCTGAGAAATTCAATTTTACTGACCCTGGCTGGGACCCCCTTCAACTCGCAGTTGATTATGGACATCTAAGTGAAATCCAGATTCATGCCTGGGTAAATGTCTATCCTGGCTGGCAAGGTAATGCCCTTCCCGATCACGGTGGCCAGCTTTATCTCTTGCATCCAGACTGGTTTATGGTCGATCGCTATCATCAGCGCCAACCTCTCAACAGCCACTATGTTTGGCTCTCTCCGACTCATCCGCAGGTCAGGGATCATCTGCTGGGTCTATGCAAAGAGATATATACCCAGTATGACATAGATGGGTTGCATCTGGACTATATTCGTTTTCCTTCCAATGCCTACTCTTATGATGAGGCATCTCTAAAATCGTTTGTGATCAAATATGGAGCCAGACCCGAGGAAAAACCGGTTTTGTGGGATTCCTGGCGACGGGATGCAATTAGCCTTTTTGCCGAGCAGTTGTACCAAGAAATGAAATCCCATGATCCCAAACAGGTGCTCAGTGCTTCGGTCATCGGGGATCACATGGAAGCGAGACGAGTATTTCTTCAGGATAGCCACGAGTGGCTGGCAAGAGGAGCTATGGACATGTTGTTTCCCATGATCTACACGTCTGATCACCGGTTGTTCAAACGTCGCTTACAAGACCATTTGCACAATACACACGACCGTTTGATCATCCCCGGAATCATGGTCAACAGCCCGGCAGGACTTGCCACTCAAATGAGGATTGCCAGCGAGCTGGGTTGTGAGGGCACAGCCTTGTTTGCCTATAGTACGCTTTTTCCCAATCACCGCATGTCAACTGGTTTTAGGGATATTCTCGATGCTGCCTGGCCTGAGCGCAAGGCTCCCACAACCTTGGCATGGAAAGATCAGATCAACGACAACCAGGGGCCACTGATTTCACAGGTCAAGACGATCCCGGTTGAAACGAAAACCGAAATCAAATTCAAGGTCGCTGCACAGATTACCGATCCTTCCGGCGTATATGATGATGCAACCGGCTCTACGGGTCACGGCATATATCTTGTCTATGACCGTGTATGGCCACCGGAAGAACCTCATCAGGTCAAGATGAGCAGACTCAAAAAAACGCAAGACTGGTATGTCACAGACAAGCCCATCACCTGGAAGCAATCGGGGCTGGATTTTCGCTGCCGAATTTTTGCATGGGATGATTATCACGAATCCGGAGATAATGCCAAACGCAATCTCGGATACAGCGATGTATGGTCCCTGTCGATTCTGACCCCGGATCATACGTATATCAATCGGGGACATATCGGACCCGTGCTTTATCATATGCCCACTTGTGTAAGTGTGGATCCCAATGGCATGATTTGGGCAGCCTCAGATAGTGCTAATCAGATATTTATTTTTGATGCCCAGGGAAACGAAGCCACATTCTCTCCTCTGGTGTTGGGCATGGATCATGACATGCAAGAAATCGTTTTTCGCGGAGTCGCTGATTTGTCACATGATGGTAAAAACATCATGTATATCGTTTCTGCGGACAATCCGAATGTTTTGTTTCGATTCAATCTTTATACCGGCGAACCGTTGCCGGGTATTGAACTGGACTTTGCTGCAGGTGCCATCGACTGTGACGAGCAAGGCAATCTGTTTTTATTGGAAAAGAATCAAACCCGGTTCCATATCCTCGATCCTCAGGGAAAGGAATATCTGGGCAGTCCGTTTGGCGACTTTTATACCGGAACCGATATCGCAGTTCTTGACAATGCGATGATGGTTCTGATCAATGACCGTACGCGTGATAAAGTTCAATGTTGGCATGGTGCAATTGAAGGCCGTTTCAGCCGATATTGGCAAGAACAAGATATTCGCACAGTGGATATCGGTTCTGGCAAAGTAAATACATTTTTATCCAGTCTCATCTATATCCCTCATGCTTCGCGGGGCATCATTTCCATCCTCGATCGGACAGGCACTCCAAAGGCTTATCTCCACAGTCACAATCCTCCGCTGCGGGCACCTATGGACTTGGCCATTACCGCGAGCTCTGATACCCTTTTTGTTTTGGAAAGGTCCGGCAGGGGGCCCACACGCTTACAATTCTGGGAGCGCCAAAACCGGTGACTCAGGTTTGGCTTGGCCGGGTGAGTAAAAGCGAGCAGGGCAAATTCTGTAATGCGAGTTCCAGATCATGTGGAAAGAGTCGATCCCATAATCCCAGGCGATCACGTGAAGATGCCACAACGAGCAAATCTGCATCAATATCACGCGTAAAGGATAAAGTCGACTGTCGGTTTGAATCATGCAATGATCTCGTATGATGATTGATGCCGGAAAAATCGAATTGACTCAAAAACTCTTTTAGCTTATTATCTTCGTCTGCATATATCTTGCGTATCTCTTTGGCCTGATTTTCATCCAAATCCGATGTACGGAATGTATGGGTGAGATAGAGTTCCTGAGCGCCTGAATAATAGGCGATATTGGTAGCGACCTGCACTGCCATATGAGCTTCGTTGTCATATTCTACAGCACAATGAATCTTTTTCAACTCATCGGGTTTTACCTGGGGTTCGGTAAACAGCATAACCGAACAGGGCGCATTTCTGGCCAGATTACGGGCCACACTGCCAAAATAGTATTTGAACAATCCCTCCTTTTTCAAAGCACCGGCAACGATCAGGTCAGCATGATACTCTTTGGCCACATCCATAAGCACATCTGCGGCCGGCCCGGATCGAATCATGAAAATCGGTGGATGATCACGAAAGTTAGAGCGCTCAATGGCCTCTTCCAGCCGGTGTTTATTGGCCGGATTATCCTCCCCTACATTGACGATAATGGGCCAGGTTCCCAGAATTTTCAACAATCTGTGCGATTCATTCAGAATTGCTGTCAAACGCGGTGAAAAACCGGCAGCCACCACAGCTCGTTTGTAAATAGGTTCGGGCAAATTTTTATTTTGTAAGGGATATTCGATTGCCAAAACACGTCCTCTTGTCACACCAGAAATACGACTCGGTTATTGATTTAAACTTTTGAATTGGTTTGCAAGTTCCTGAATGATGTATCGCTAAAACTGCTATGATCCGGAAGAAACGAATTCCATTATGGTATACAGCGGGATCCCTACAAAAATTTGCAAAACAGCCTCCTCTATGAATTCCGTTCAATTGCAAAGTGAAATTTGTTTCTGAGCAAGCTATCGACAAACCACGATCCGGCTGGATTTTGCCAATGTTTGAACGAGGACAAGTTGATGTTTTACAGATGGTTCAAACCGCCGATAATAGGCTGAGGCGGATCAAGTAGGAAAGGTACTAATCATATGTCTAAATTTCAAGCAGATTTTAGACTAGTTTATAAAAATCCCGGATCTCCAAAAAGCATGCAGATCCGGGAAAATCTGCTCTTATCCACAATGCAATGACACTCTAGCCCATCAAAGGATCAAACCTTTGGAGGAATAATGTTTGCATTTTGATCGGATTTGACATTTTCCGTAGATTTTCTCAACTCATAGGCCTTTTCATAAAATTCATCTACAGACAAGGTCTTGAGATAAACCATACCATGGGTAGCTCGCAGGCGGGGATGGGTACTCTCGTTAAAATATTCTCTACCCAACGACGTCTTGACTTGATGATACTGCTCTACCATGATTCGCTGGGATAACCGGGAAAAGGGTCCATCCAATTCATGACTGGGAAAAGAGGCTTCACGCTGCGAACCAAAGCAGTTATCAAAGGCATTTTCCAGCACTGCCATCGAATTCAATGAAACTGGAACCATGACATCAGATTCACTGGGATGAAATCTGAACCACACATTACGATATCCCCAGACTTGAATGTCTTTGCGACCGGTTTCCTCCTGATAAATATGCAGCGCCTGTGCCAGGGTTTGCAAGACTTTGTAATGAGTCGATGGTCCGCTTCCTTCCGGATCATACGCCACGGTGACCACTGTCGGTTGAATGGTTCGAGCAAGATTGAGTACGGGTTCGACATCACGAACTCGATCGATGGTCGATCCAAACATTCCGCCCCCATAAAATCCAAGGCGTAAGTGATGCACATTAGAGCTGTTAAATCCGAGATAACCCCATAACAAATCCGCTTCCCACTCGCGAATCATCCCTTTGAGCTGTTGGATATAGGGTAAATCTTTTTTACCAGGATATTGGCTATCAAAATAAAGAATCATCTCCGAGATTCGATTGGTTAACTGAGACAGGTTATCTTCATCAAAGATCTTCATCAAATTGCGCAAGAGACGACGGGCTTCACCCTCTTGTTTGGTGGTGCGACTATGGGCAGCCACTCCATCCAGATATTGATAGATATCCCGATTACGACCGATCTCGTTATCCGGATCAAAATATCCCTCGCTCATCATATCAACAAAGTGTGGATTTTTTATGAATTTTTGCAAGTTGACCAAAAGACGTTTGGCATAGGCATTGGTCACAGCGTTGAATCCGCTGGTCATATAGTTAAAATGATGAACATTTTTGGGACTGCGCACCAGATGGATGATATATGCCCAGTACCCCAACATGATATCATCATGATGCGGTGCAGTATGCATGAACACATGATTTTCAAGAGGCGCAATGCCCTTGTTTATCTTGGTCTCTATGCGATCTCGTACCTCAAGCGAAAGATCTAAAGCCGATTTTTTCGTCGTTTTCAAGATCCACTTTGAGGAACGGACGGTTTCAAAATCGGATTTCTCCAAATCAACGAGTTTCTTGTTGAAATCCAGTCCCAGATCGATAACAATCCGATCGATCTCATTATCCGGGACCGGATCCATGCGTGTGACATCTTCGAAGCGACGCTCGACCAAAAGAGACGCGGCTCCACGCGTCAAATAAAACCGGGAATTCTTTAGTTTTTGCAGTGCGGTCGCCGGATACAGATTGCTCGGCGCATTTTCAATGGAATCTTTGATCACTCCTGCATGATCTTCACCGGCTGCCATGACAAGGCCCACACAGTTCCGATTATAGGTAATCGTCGACAATCCTATGGTCATCACCAGACGATTACGCGCCACTTCAATGCCACCGAGGTCGGTTGCTGCTGTGGCCTGTGTTTCGTAATTGGTCCCGGTAAGACGGGTTGTGGAATAATGATCAGAGCCACGCACATTAAAAGAGATATGACCGTCCGGTCCAATACCGCTGATGTAAAACCCGATCCCTTCCATCTCGCGAATCTTGTCTTCATAGTTTGTACAATATTGATCTACCCGTTCGATGATCTCTTTTTGCAAACGTTCGAGTCGGGTCCGGCCATAACGGGTTCGCAGGGAAAGATCAACAATATCATCCGGGAACACATCCGCCGGCGTCAAGCCGTTGGGCATTCCCGTTGTCCAGGCATTCATGAGCAACGTCTTTTTAGGATCGATGCCAAATCCGCGGTTATAGTACTTTGATATAAAATACCGAAAACTATTATTTTGTGTGGGATTGATGGGGTAAAACTCTTCAGCCTGTACAAACCGGAGCTGATTCATCTTGGGTTTTTTACCCGGATCGATCTGATAGGTTTCCAGCTCGTTCTGAATCTCTTGTACCTGCCAGTTTTCCAGTAAATAGATCACATTTTTGATAAAGTGTTCAGGAGTTTTTCCCACAGGAAGAGATACAATACCCTCCGGATTCTCCTGAACCCATTCGATAAAACGCAAAGCAACGAGTTTACCCAACGCAGGATAATTATCTACCTCTAAAACCGGAATCTTTTCAGTTGGCTCGTAAATAAACTTTCTGTTGCTCTGTTGCAAAGCCACCTGCTCCAGTCTGGACTGTGGGGTTCGTTTTGACTTGTTCATAATTGAATCCGACTCAATTGGTTATATATAGAGTAAACTATTTGATACAAGCGTTCATTTCGCAGGATCAAAAAAAGGGTGGAAAATCCACCCTTTGTCATTCAAATTTCTTGACATAGTCTAAAAAGGCTTTTGCCGTTTTATCGAGATTTTCGATACTCCCTCCCCCTCGAAGCACCTCACACATTTCATACACCAGATATCCCTGGTAGCCGATATCGCGCAAAGTAGAGATAAACGTGTCATAGTCAATGATCCCCTGCTCGCTAAGGGGTATGGCACGAATCTGGGCCTGAACAGCCTTATAATTGGTTTTTTCGGGAACATATCGATATTGGGGCATTCTTACATATTGAGCTAAAATGGTATTGACGAGGTAAGGCTCTAATAACCGGATTCCCTGAGAAATCTCTTGCGGATTCAAGCCCTCAAGAGTGGGAGACCAGGCATCGAATCCCACTTTAACATTGGGCATATCGACCTCTTGCATCAACCAGTACATCTCGTCATGATGAATGGCAATATCATGATGGTTTTGTACTGCCAGCGTGACATCCCATTCGGCTGCCTTTTTTCCGGCGAGTTTCAAACCTTCAACAACCATCGCATACTGTTTATCGTAAGGAATATCCGGGCGGATATATCCGGTAAAGATCCGCACCATATCGGTCCCCAGATCATGCGCCAGCTTGGCGACCTCGCCCACGTAGCTTGCCTGAATCTCAACATTGGGGATTCCGGGTTTATCACAGCCGGCCGTAAAATCAGTGTAACCGGCCAGGCCGACCAATTCCAATCCCAGGTCTTTGATCTTTTGACGCAGACGCTGGCGTGCTTGTTGATCGTAATCAAAAGGCGATACATGCGGTCGTTTTGCGACCAGCATCACACCATCATATCCCAGTTCTTTGGCTTTGACCAGAAAATCATCCACAGAGAGAAAAGAGTGACCACGCCACACCCCGGCATAGCTAACAGAGTGCAAACAGGTTTTGACCTGAAAATCGCTGGGATTTCCCGTGGGCACTGCTTGCCCCCATAATTGAGAAAAGACCAATAACATGATCATCGAGGCGAGAGATTTCATAGGTTCCTCCTTTTATTGCTGAATTGGATCAATGGTTTGCAAATTTACAGCCTCAAAAATCTTATCGAGGCTCCAGTCGGTAAAGTCCCTCTGGAAACTATTCATCTAAAGACACTGCTGTCCAAAATAGCGAGTTGTGCACATTTTTTCTGTCTATTTTGGACAAGAGTAATCTAAAATATAAATTTATTATCTAAAATCAAACGAAAACATTCCGCAGGTAGAGCTTGCAATTAATTGAAATAGAAAATATTTTGCAGCTGTTTCTCTTACTGAAAATAAACAGGAGGATAAATTGAAAAAACTATTGTCACTTTTGGCTGTATTGGGGCTTTTTACCGCTTCTTACCCGCAAGATAACGACAAACTACCTATGGGGTGGAGCAAAAGCATCGTAGGAGTGCTGAACTTGACGCAAACCCAATTCGATAATTGGTCGCAGGGAGGTGAAAATTCACTGGCCTGGCAGACGAATTTGAATGCAGAATTTATTAAAAATGATTCAGGTTACACCTGGACGAATACCGGTAAATTTTCTTATGGTAAGATCAAAGTGGGCGACCAGGACGCGAGAAAGTCTATCGATGAAATTAAACTTGAATCTGTTTACATGCTGAAAATACCTCTCTTTTTAAAACCCTATCTGTCCGCAAGCGCAGAAACCCAAAGCACCACGGGGTACAAATACGTAGAGGATGAAGCGGTGGCCATATCGAAATTTCTCAATCCAGCCTATTTTTATCAGAGTCTGGGCCTGGGATATGTGATCGAAAAACGCTTCAAAACGCGGTTGGGTATAGCCCTCAAAGAAACATATGCCCCGGATTATCCCGAACTCTATAGCGATGATCCCACGACTGAAAAGATTGAAGAATTGCGATTCGAAGTCGGAGCAGAATCATCAACCTCTCTGAAACAAAAACTCACAGAGACGACACTGGTCGATTCCGAACTGCAGCTATTTTCAAATTTGCAAAGATTCGATGAAATCGATGTAAGATGGAATACCCTGTTTTCAACCAAAGTATCTGATTATATCAATATTAATTTTAATTTTATCCTTTTTTATGACAAAGACATTTCCAAAAAGCGTCAGATCAAACAATCGCTGGCCTTGGGTCTTACCTATACTTTTTTATAATTGACGATTTCATTTTGCAATGCAGGCATTGCATTTTGACCATATTGATACATAATTTTTTATTCATCATTTCCTAACCACTCCCCAAGTGATTGATTTTTATGAATCACAAAACGCGACTATAATGGCGCAAAATTTGCAACATTACAGGTATTGACAAATGGGGAGCTGGTTATGAAATGTATACAGTGTTTTATTTTCGTGGCGTTCCTGTATAGTATGGGATGGGCAAACGAAAAGCAGGCGGATTCGAAATGGGTGCGTGTTGCCAATGAAAAACCGGACCAATTTACCGTAGAAACTCTGGCCAATCCATTTCAACAAAGCCAGAGATTGATTTTGAGCCTGCCACAAAAAAGTTATGTCGATTTATCCATACAGGACAGGCAGGGCAATATATTATTGGATATCTATCGTGGTGAACAAAATGCCGGCATTTACAATCTGGATTGGCAAACAGATGAATTGAATAGCGGAGTCTATTATTTCAGAATCAAGGTGGACAGTTCGAGTACGACGCTCCCCTTTGCATGGTTAGATCAGTAGGCCCCCGAACCCCCCCTCTGGGTCATCCCCCCGATGACCTCCCAATAGGTGTTGACCGACACTCACTCCTTATTCATCATCACTATTAAAATCAAAACCATCGCCCTGGCTTGCCCGTGTCACCACTCGATTATACTCGGCAAAAATTTCATCCTCAAGATGAGAGCGAAATTGCTTGCTGATCGGATGAGCGATATCTCTTTGAGCACCATCGTCTGATTTTCTTGAGGGCATGCATAACAAGAGCCCATCCTTACTTTGAATGATTTTAAGTCCTTTGACTGCAAAGATGTTGTCAAAGGTAATGTTCACAAACGCTTTGAGCTTTTTCTCATTTCGAAGTCGGATGCTAATCTCGGTAATCTCCATTCAACTCCCCTTACCATTAAAGTTGCTTGCAGAATTTGGTGAGCTATTATTCATAAAGACGCACGTTCTATTTGCCAAGAATTGGAGTATGAAACGCGGTGCTGAAATTCACTCAATACTACAGGCAAACCGAAACATTCGCGAACAACAGACCGAACTTTTTTCTATTTTTTTTTCGGCTCTGCCGTTTTGCATCCTCTGGTTTCCTTGAACTCCTGGAAAGAGACATCTTTTTCATAACATCTCTGATCGATATATTTCAGTATGACTAGAAATTCCTCGGCCGGGATGTAGCCGGGAATGACGGTGACCAACTCACTCTCATGATTCAGGAATGCCAGTGAAGGAAACCCTGTAACGCCAAAAGCTCGGGTGAGCTCAGGATAGGTATAGGTTTTTCCCTTAAAATGCACACTCTTTTTCTCATTCTCGGCATCGATACGCACTGTAATGAATCGGTCTCCCAAATAAGAGGAAACACTCTTTTCCTGAAACGTTTTTTCATCCATTACTTTACACCAGTGACACCAGTCAGTGTAAAAGTCAATTAAACTGTGTTTATTCTCTTTTGCCGCTTTTTCTATTCCGGATTCAAAATCGATCCATTCAGCATCGCTGGCAACAAGATTTTGCACAAACACGAGCAAAAGACTGGAAATAACAATCATCATCCATCGCTTCATATCATTCTCCCGGGTTTATCGGTTCATCAGGGTAAGGCAGGATTGAAATAGCCGAAACGAATCCATGGCGCGGCTTGTTTTACCTTTTTCATCCAATCTAGAATCCCCATGGTCGGTGTATCAAAATTTTCCATACCCATGGATTCTATATACCACTGCGGATCAATATTCAGGTTTCTCATTTGAATCATATCGATCCGAAATAAAGTAACCCATTCGAGTAGCTTATTTATTTCCTCATCCTGATTGGTAAACCCCGGAAAAATAAAATAGTTCAAAGATATCCATTTATCAAGAGATCTGGCAATTTCCATGGATTGCAAAACCTGATCGAAACAATAGCCTCGGGGACGAAAATACCGATGATAAGGTTCCGGCCGAACACTGTTCATGCTTACACGTAGACTATCCAGTCCTGCCTGACAGAGACGTTCAATCGCCTCAGGAAGGCTGGCATTGGTATTCAAATTGATCGTCCCGGTACGGGTTTGCTTCCGGATCAATTTGATCGCCTGCTCGATAACCCCGGCTTGCATCAGCGGCTCACCTTCGCACCCTTGACCAAAACTGACAACAGCTCCGGGAACGGCATGGATATGCTCCAAGGCCACCCCCGCAATCTCTGATGACGAAGGAACAAAATTCAATCTGCTTTGGCTGGCAACCACACCGGTTTCACTGGGCTGCCGGGAGATACACCCCACGCAATCCGCATTGCAGGAAGGACTCGTAGGCAATGGGCATTCATATCGTTTCAGCACAAAATTGCGTGCCGCGGGACAACCATAGCGCCTTACACAGTTTTGCACCAGATGGACAGCGAGACGATTATGACCCATTCGTTCCAGCACAGATTCTGCACCAGATGCTATTGCCGCTTCATCTATCCCGGACAAGTCCTGTCTGGGATCCTGATCCACTCTAACGGCCGTGACATAAAAGTCGTCCTTTAACCATCCTACAGCTGTATACGCATATAGAGGCAAGCGTACAGCCCCCGGCTCGGAAGAATACGCACTCTGATAGAGTTGTGTATAGGCCGGTGCCAAAAAAGCTGCAACCGGCCGAACGCGCCTTCCCCTATAAAATTCGATTTGTACAATGTCGTCCCGTTCCGGATCAAATGCAACAATATGCCGGTCCGGTAGAACATATAAATCACTGCCAAATGGCAAAGGAATATAGTCTTGAAGCTCCGGGAGTGCAGGATGTATGCCCTGCATCCCTAATGCGTATAACCCGGGCAATTCAAAAATATGCCCATCCTCATCTGCTGCAAGGGCAAGCGGTAAGGATTGAAAATCATCAGGAACAGTCATGAGTATCCAACAGCGAACAGTTTGATCTATGCATGCAAGATAGGAAAATTAAATCATACAAAAAACAGAAAAATTGAAAAAGATGATTTTTTAAATTGACATTGTGATATAAATGAGTTACAATATACCCGAAAGTAATTTTTAGAAAAAGGGATGGATCGCTCTAAACCATCGCACAATTCCGGTCTAAATAATCAGTTGAACTTTGACACAGGAAAGCTGCTTGAAACAATTGATACAACCCACAGCAAGATGGTTGTTCGTTTTCCTGGTCTTGAATTTACACCCTCTTTGGGCAGACACTTTTGTTGTCACCAATACAGAAGATCTGGGTGAAAATTCATTAGCATGGGCAATCGATAAAAGTCAACAGCATCTAGGACCAGATACCATCGCATTTCAAATTCCAACGACTGATCCACGCTATGACAGCGAATCAGGCGTATGGGTCATTACCATTACCACTCCATTGCCGGTCATGACAGATGACGGCACTGTGATCGATGGGTCATCTCAAACCCGTTTTGCCGGCGATACCAATCCGGACGGATTCGAAATCGAAATATTCGGTTTAAACGCTCCCCATGAAGCTCCGGGGATCGTCATCTATTCCGCTTATAATCATATTCATGATCTGAGTATCGGGGCGTTTCGAGGATTCACGATCTTTATCAGAGGAGAAAAAGCCCATCATAATGTTATCGAGGGCTGTTATATCGGCCTCGAAGCCGATGGGAAATTCGCATATCGTGCATTGAAAAGCTGCGGCGTGCGGATCGACAGAGGCGCTGCTTATAATCGCGTCGGCGGCCCCCTGCCGGAACAACGGTGCATTATCGGCGGACAGTACGAACGTGCGATCTATATGGAAGGCACTCATCACAATATCATACAGGGCAATTATATCGGCGTCAATGTGACCGGTGTCGAACCTGTACCAAATGGATGGGGCTTTTTCGAAAAATCAAACTCTTTACGTGACGCCTATAGTGGTATCTATCTCTATATCGAAAGCCATAACAATGTCATCGGAGGACCCAACCCCGGTGAAGGCAATGTTATTTGCTCCAGCTATCGTGCCGGAATCCGCCTCGAGTCAACCGGAAGCGACAGTAATCTTTTCCAGGGAAATTATATCGGTGTCGGTGCAGATGGCCAAACTCCCCTGCCAAACGGAGAAACCGGAATTTGGGTGGCCCCGGACAGCGACGATGATCCCTTGACCGGAGGTCCCGCCTATAATCTTATCGGCGGAACAGAACCCGGTGCCGGGAATGTCATCTCGGGGAATCACTCGAGCGGTATTCAGTTCCGATGGGCAAGCCATAATAATCAGGTGATTGGAAATAAAATCGGCACAGATGCACTGGCTTCCAAGCTCGTACCCAATGAACATAATGCAATTTATTTCTTTGGAGATACAGGTAAAGGCGGACCTCGGAACAATACTGTCGGCCCGGATAACATCATTATCGCCAACAGTCCCACCACCGAACAAAATCCCTGGGCCGCCATTCGTCTCGATCACGAAACAACCCGCCAGAATCAAATATTCGGCAATGTGATCGGCACCAACCCGGATATGGATTTGAAAAGCCAATATAACCCAGCGATTCTACTCAGAGATGGCGCCAACAAGAACATCATCGGGCCGGATAATGTGATCGCCAATTCTCCCTCTTATGGTGTATGGATAAAGGATGAGAACACATGGCATAATACCATCACCAAAAATAAAATTGTCAATCATGAACAACATCCCATCTTTATCGAACCTCCATTGTCCAGAGCGATCGAGCCCCCGATTATCACCTTTGTCGACCGCCAGGGTATCCATGGTGTGACACTGCCCTTTGGTCAGGTGGAGATTTTTGCCGGCACAGAAAATGCCCTGATTTCGTTCCTCGAAGAGGGGCAGGCCGACAGTATGGGATTTTTTGTGATCGACGTCCCGGCAGATACCTCGAGCGTCATCGCAACAGTAACCGATACCTCGGGGACGACCTCGATGGTTTCCAATAGCCGCACCGTCCCTATCGAGCTGGCCTCATTTTATGCCATAGCTCTGTCAGATGGCCGGATTCATTTGCAATGGGAGACGATGAGCGAATTGAATAATTTTGGTTTCTATATCCAGCGAAGTACAGATAATACGTATTGGCAGGATATGGGCTTTGTTGCAGGGGGTGGCACGCGAACGACTCGCGCGCAGTATGAATTTTACGATACACCTCCACAAGGACAAGATCTTTGGTACCGGCTTCGACAAATCGATTTTGATGGTAATGAGAATCTTTCCAAAGCAGTCTTTATCGAGCAATCACAACCCAGGGCGTTCGAACTCTATCCGCCGTTTCCCAATCCCTTTAATAGCATGACACAGATCAACTTTGATCTGAACAAAGACTGCCATGTGAGTCTGAGAATTTTAAATCTAAAGGGAGAAACAGTCATCGAACTGTTGGATGAAGAACTCTCTATGGGAAATCATCAGGTAGAATGGATTGGAAACGACATCAATGGCTCGACGGTCGCTTCGGGGGTTTATATCGTCCAGCTGCATACCGGAACCGAAACCCAGATTCAAAAAATTGTCTATGCCAAATAGTATCTAAAAACAAAGAGAGAGCTATCGAATGGCCCTCTCTTTGTTTTGCTGTACATTTATCCCACAATATGGTTTACCCGTTTTATCGTATCCACGATCTGCTCAGGAGCCACAAACCCAATCGTCATGGCATCTACATTTCCACTCTTTAAAACATATCGCAAACTCTTTTCACGTTGTTCATCTTTGACCAAATTACCGCATCCAAAGATTTTCATGCCAATAACTCCCTTGCCTTGTGCATGCATTTTGGCAAGGATGGGCATAATCACAGAAGGATCGCCATCCATTCTGTCTCCATTATAGTTGATACGGGCCAAAATCACATCCACCCAGGAAAGTTCCGAGGCCCGTTTCAAAGCTTCGAGAGAATGGCAGGATACACCATGTGCACGGATGATTCCCTTTTCCTTGGCTCTAGAGAGTTGCTCCAGCCAGGATTCATATTTCTTGTCCCATTGTACATCTACTTGACTGTGCATAAGCACGAGGTCGATCATATCGACATTCATTTCTTTTCGAAACCGATCCAGGGCGGCGTTGGCATCCTTGACCTGCAACCAGTTATTGGGTTGAGTCCACACCTTGGACATGATGGTAAATTTATCCCGTGGAATGACATTCCACAGTTTTTTCACATAGTGATGAGATCCATATATATCCGCCACATCAAGAAACGTAACCCCATGATCATAGGCAAACGCCGCGAGATCGTTAAAGCCCTTGAACCCGAGCTTGGTTTGATCCGAACGGTTTTTCCAGCCATGAGTGCCGGTTCCCAATGCCAACCGGGACACCTGCAACCCTGAATCACCGAGAGCGACTCGATCCACAAGATCGGCCTCTTTTTGAGCATAGAGATGGCGGGGAATAAAAGAAGAACCGATTATACCAGCCATGGATTTTAAAAATAGTCGTCTATTATAGTGCATAACAAGACTCCCCTGTAATGAGATTTAATCAAGCGTCACGAACACGATGACCTATATCATTGTCTTCCTTGCCCAAATGGGTAACATGAAAACCCTGAATAGATATTCCTGGGATTCCTTTTTACATCTCAAATGAGCTTGATGTTAATTCGCCCAGGCCTGTGGAAAGTAGGCGGGCAGCTTTTTCTCTGCCATCTTGGGTTCAAGGCGAGAAAATCGTTGAAGCCCGTTGATCGTGGGGACGCTGGGCCAGTCTTCACCGATGAGCGGTCGAGCATATCGATAAAAATCATCTGTGACATCGATCCGGTTCGGTGTGATCCATGATCTGGGAAATTCCCGTTCTGAATTAGCGACGAGAGCCAGAGGCACATGGGTATAGTCCACATTGTAAATCACACCGGGTCTTCGCAAAATCGTAGACATGCTTCCGGTTCCCTGTTCCAGGGCAATGAGGACACAATTTTGTCCCAACTTGTAGGCTTCATCAAGATCAACCGTAGAAGCATAGATCATGGTATCGCGCTGATCAGTTCCGGCCACTTGACCTCTTGCAAGGCCCTTTGCCTTGATTCCAGAACGATTCAGATGATTGACAATGATCTGTTCGGCGGTTAAACTGCTTGAACCAAAGATGGTGCGGCCAAACGAGTCTTTGGCTTGTCCTACATCGCCCACATCCAGTCCTTCACTGACCACGACCAGGCATCTGCCGCGTCGATTCAATTCATCATTGACATTATCTGTGATTTCTTCCAGCGAGAAACCGGATTCGGGCATATAGATCTGTAATGGCATTTCCCGTTTAGGATCTGCCAAACGTGCGGCAGCGGGCAGAAAACCGATTCTGCGCCCCATCACTTGTAAAACAAGAACAGGATCAGAGCCTCTCATCCCTCTGTTTTCTTGATCAGCATTCTGTACCACATAAGACCAATAGCGGGCGACACTGCCATAGCCGGGTGTGTGATCGATTAATTTGAATTCGCTGTCGCCCATATCATTATTGATGGTTTTTGCTGCACCCACGACGACCAGATCAATATTTCGTTCTTTGGTAAGTTGATCGATTTTGAGAGCTGTGGTCATGGAATCATTGCCACCGATATAAAAGAAATACCCGACCTGATGAGCCTGAAAAACATCGATGAGACGTTGGAAATCTTTTTTCTGATCATTTTTCAATCTATAGCGGCATGTTCCAATGGCACCGGAGGCAGGTGTGGTCCTCAACAGCTTGATCTCTTCTTCCGGCTGTAAAGAAAGGTTCAAAAGATGTTCTTGCAGCAATCCTTCAATTCCAGACACACTTGCATATAGAGTGGAGAAGGTATCAGGATACATTTGGCATGTTTCAATAATACCCCGTAGGGTATTATTGATGACCGGCGAAGGTCCGCCTGATTGAGCAATAATGACATTTTTGTTCGCAGGCATGCCTGTTCCTCCAAAGCGTTCTGTTTATGCATTTACCTGCCATTGCAGGAATGATCAGTTCGAATTATTTAAAAGGATCATCCTCTAGTCGGTACAACATCTCCCCTGCTTTAGGGACATAGAGGACACCCTGATCCTCCCGTCCTTGCCATTCTTGCACATCGATAGACTCGGGGTCACGATATCCCAGGTTGATCTTTTCACAGGTCGTTTTTGGGATTCGAGTGGCCAGTACGACATTGATTCTCGGTTTTTCGATGCCGTTTTCCATACTCCCCACACCTTTAACATGCGTGGAATGTGCCATTACCCCTTTGGGAACATCTGAGAACGCTGACATTTGTTGGACAAAATAATCGCGCACATGATAACCGATTCTCTCGATAATATGGCCATGGGTAGCAGAGACCTCTTTGATATGGGGAGCATAAATAATCAGTTCACCGCCATCTGCCACCACAGGTTCCAGTTTATACATGCATTTCCCCCCCGTCCAGATGTCATCATACATTTGTGGCGCCCTAGAAAGCACGCTGTGAAACGGTTTGTCCTTGTAGACAATATGAAGCTGATCCGAGAGATCCGATGCTGCTGACCAGGCTTCCTCGGGTGTCCCGATATAGAGGCCTGCTGCATCATTGCCTTTGACCACAAGGCTCATACACATTCGTTCCATCGGCAAAAGCCGGGCAGCCCTGTCCACCACCTTCCTGACAGGTGTATATTTGGTGCCAATGATTCTCGGATTGGTGATCAGAGCGCCTAGCCAATGAAACATGTCGATAATTTCTTGTCCCGATATGCCAGGAAAGAGATACTTGTTCCCCCCGGAAAACCCAACCACTTCATGAGGAAAAGTGGGTCCCACAATAGTGAGAACATCGTAATCGAAAATCATTTTATTTATCGTCACATCAACGCTTTCTCTCATCAATCCGCTGGAAATTTCAGCGACCTCGTCCTCGGAAATGGTTCCGATTTCAGTGAGATGGGCAGGATCATTCCAGTGATGATTAAAGAATCTGGCTTTGGGATATTTTGTCTTTCGTTCTTCTGTGGTGATCCCCACCCGTTGATTGATCATCTCTTCGGATATGGGTGGATGAGTCCCCAGAGCGATAATAAAATCGAGCAATTTGACACGATCTGCCAGTAGTTTATAAACAGTACGAAACATCAGATCGATAGGGGCAGTTCTTGAATGGTCGGGAATGATGAACAAAACTTTTTTCCCATCCAGCTGTTTTTGTTCCAGAGCTTCTGCACAGAGCGAAAAAATTTCATTCTCACTCAGAGGATGTGAGGTAGAGCCTTTGCCAATAACCATAATTCACCTTGTGTTAATATCAGAATGAGGTAACTCTTTTTTTTCATAAAGAAACGTGGTATTTCAGTCCATAAAATTGCAACTCTGAATGTACAGAGACGCTTTTGTCACCCCTATGCATCACCTCCGCACACTAGATTTCAACTCAAAAATGCCGAAAAAGATTCACAAGCGCTTTACAGATTGGCGAGCCAGCCACCATCGACATAGAGCGATTGTCCGGTTACAAAGTCCGAAGCAGGAGATGCTAAAAAGAGTGCCGCTCCGACCAATTCGTCGGCATTTCCCCATCTTCGCATAGGAGTGCTGTCGATAACGAATTGATTAAATGTGGGGTTCTGCACCAGGGGGGCGGTCATTTCCGTTTCAAAGTAACCCGGACCAATAGCATTGACATTGATTCCATACTCTGCCCATTCGACAGCCAGCGCCTTGGTCAATTGTTTGATGCCTCCTTTGCTGGCAGTATAAGCAGGAATCGACGGCCTTGTCTGCTCACTGAGCAGAGACGAAATATTGATGATTTTGCCGCCATGTCTTTTTTGCTTACAAGCCAGACAAAATTGTTGGGCAAACACAAATGGTGCCGTAAGGTTAACATCGAGTACGAACTGCCAGGTTTTGGCATCAAAAGTTTCGGCCTTGTTCCGTAGATTCACGCCGGCCACATTGGTCAGGATATCTATACGACCTACTTGTTCACGCATCTTTTCAAAGACTTTAGGGATCTGGTCGGTACGAGCGACATCGTGCTCAAACACAAAAGCCTTGCGCCCCATTTCTCGGATCTCGTTGGCGACCTCTTTAAGAGTTTCGCTATTTCTGGACAGCAATATCAAGTCTGCTCCGGCATTGGCAAATCCCAGCGCGATGGCTTTACCCAGTCCTCTGCTGGCCCCGGTAACCAGAGCGGTTTTTTCGTCCAAACGAAATAATCGGTCGGTATTCACACACATTCCTTTTGGTTAAATGCAAAAAGGGGGCGAGTGCCCCCTCTATTATATTTCGAGCCATTCAGTATGAAAGAATTCACCGCGTGGCTTGTCTACACGTTCATAGGTATGAGCCCCAAAATAGTCGCGTTGAGCCTGCAGGAGGTTGGCAGGCAGGCGTTCGCTGCGATAGCCATCATAATAGGCTAATGCGCTGCTAAAGGCCGGAACAGGAACGCCCCATTCAACGGCCCGGGCAACCACATGGCGCCAGGCTTTTTGGGCATTGTCGATCGCCTCTTTGAAATAGGGGGCCAACAGCAGATTACTCAGATCGGGTTGTTTGTCATAAGCGTCTTTGATCTTGCCGAGGAATTGAGCGCGAATGATACAGCCATTTCGCCACATCAAGGCAATATCCCCAAAACTCAAATCCCAGTTATATTCTTGTGCTGCCGCACCCATAATTTGGTATCCCTGTGCATAGGAACAAATTTTTGAGGCGTACAGTGCCTGGCGAATCATTTCGATGAATTCTTTTTTGTCGCCCTTGAACTCTGAAACAGGCCCATTCAGCTCTTTGCTGGCAGCAACGCGTTCATCTTTGAGGGCGCTCATAAAGCGGGCAAATACGGCTTCAGCAACGGTTTGTGCGGGCACACCCTGATCCAGTGCTGCCTGGGAGGTCCATTTACCCGTGCCTTTTTGTCCGGCTGTATCCAGAATGACATCCACCATTGGCTTTCCGGTTTCTTTATCGGTTTTGCTTAGGATATCTCTGGTGATTTCGATGAGATAACTGTCGAGCTCGCCTTTATTCCACTCGGCAAAGACATCGCTCATCTCTTGCGGGCTCATTCCCAGGGCATTGCGCATCAGGGCATAAGACTCGCAGATCATTTGCATATCCCCGTATTCGATCCCATTATGAACCATTTTAACAAAGTGACCGGCGCCGTCAGCCCCGACCCACTCACAACAGGGCGAGCCATCCGGGGCCTTGGCCGCGATCCCCTGAAATATCGGCTTGACATGTTCCCATGCAGCCAGAGATCCACCCGGCATAATCGACGGGCCCTTTAACGCGCCTTCTTCGCCACCGGATACTCCGGTTCCGATGAACAGAAATCCCTTTTCTTCCAGGTATTGGGTTCTGCGAACAGAATCAGGGAAATGGCTGTTTCCGCCATCGATAATGATATCGCCTTTTTCAAGATGGGGTAAAACCATTTCAATAAAATCGTCGACAGGTTTTCCGGCTTTGACCATCAACATGACCTTGCGGGGTCGTTTAAGGCTGGCGGTCAATTCTTCGATACTATGGCATCCCTTGATATTCTTTCCCTGTGCCCGGTTTTCGATAAACCGATCGACTTTGGAGACCGTCCGATTAAACACCGATACAGAAAATCCGTGGTTAGCCATATTGAGCACGAGATTTTCACCCATTACAGCCAAGCCGATTAAACCAATGTCGTAATCACCCATGATAACTCTCCTTTAACATATCACAATTCATGCATATCAAAATTAATTCAAGTAGACTATATAGTCATGGCCGTATATCCCCCATCGACCCGTAAAAGCGCACCGGTCACAAAGGATGAGGCTTTGTAAGATGCCAGCCAGATCACAGCACCTCCCAGTTCTTCAGCTTCTCCGAACCGGTTCATCGGTGTATGACGCATAATGTCGGCAATTCTTTCCTCGGTCAGGATTTTGCGGTTTTGCTCAGCCGGGAAAAATCCCGGGGCAATTGCATTGACACGCAATCCCTGAGTGGCCCATTCGCGAGCCAGGAAACGGGTCATGTTATTCACGCCGGCTTTGGAAACACTATAGGTAAATACCTTAGACAGAGGTAATTCAGACGAAGCCGACGAGATATTGATAATACTCCCCTTGATGGCTTTTTCGATCATATTTTTTGCAAAGACCTGGCAAGCAAAAAACATGGATTTCAAATTGACATCCAGGATTTTTTGCCACTCTTGTTCAGAGATATCAAAAAATGGAGTACTGGAATTGATGCCAGGGGCATTGATCAGAATGGATGTATGCCCCAAGGTATTGGCAATTTTTTCGTCAGCATCGGCAAGATCTTTTTTCGAGGTCGCATCGACCTGAATGGCCATGGTTTCTGTGCCGGATTGAGCCACCTGATCGGCAATTTTTTCAGCATTTTCCATATTCAAATCGAGTATTGCGACCTTGGCACCCGCCTTTCCGAGCGCTTCAGCCATGGAACCTGCCAGGACCCCTCCCCCACCGATCACGGCAGCGACCTGGCCATCTAGTTGAAACATTTCTTGTACAAAACTCAAATCAAACCTCCTATTATGTTTAAATCCAGAATAGCAGCATCAAGGAACAGAAATTCTGACCGTTCCTTTGGGATTGGCGCCGCAGGTTTCACGGACGATGAGTTGCGTTGGCAAAAAGATTTGCCGGGTCGAGATCGACTGATTGCGATTTTGAATGCGACGCCATAAAAGATCCATAGCTTTGGATCCGATTTCATGTGCAGGCTGTGCTACCGTCGTCAAAGCAGTTTCCAGGTAGGCCGAGACTCTGGAATCATCGACGCCAATGACACCCATATCACGAGGAACCTGTACACCCGCTTCGTTCATGGCCCTGATGAATCCAATGGCCACAGAGTCGTTATAACAAAAAACACCGTCTGGTTTATCATCAGACGATTCAAGCATTGCCTGACCGGCGTGATAGCCGTGCTCAATACGCCAGCCGCCATTAAAGACCCATTCATCTTTTGGCGAGATTTGATGTTTTACGAGTGCGCGCCGATACCCCTGCAATCGCCGGTCACTGGCAAGGGCACTCTTGGGTCCCGTGATATAGGCAATACGTTGCTTTCCCAAACGAATAAAATGCTCGGTGGCAGCAAAGGCCCCTGTTTCATCATCTGCACGGACCAGGTCGGCATCGACTCCCGATACTTCGGCCAAAAGGACAAAAGGATAGTTTTCCGTTGCCAGATCATAAATATGTCCCAGATCAGATCCTTTTTGCAAGGGAAAGATAATCAAGCCATCGACGCGGCGGCGTTTTAAAAGATTGATATTGGCAATTTCCCGTTCATGCTCCTTGTGGGTATTGCCCATGATCACGCTATAGCCCCGCTCTGCGCATGCTTGTTCCACTCCGAGTGCAATCTGGCTATAGAGTGGATTCGAGATATCCTTGACCAAAAGGCCAATCATACCGGTTTGTTTACGAGCCAGTGCCCTGGCGACTTCGTTCGGTTTATAATTGTGTTCAGCGATGATGGCCAACACCTTGGCTTTGGTCTTTTCACCGACAGCCGGACTCTGATTCAGCACGCCAGAGACGGTAGCGCGTGATACACCTGCCAATCGAGCAATGTCAGATATTGTCATGGCCATAATTGAACCGCTTTAAGTTTAACGAAAACAGCACCCGCAACAAATCATGCGGGTGCTGTGAGATTAATTAAAACCAAACATTTGTGGTATGAGCAAGGAAATCGCAGGTACAAACGTCGTGATCAACAAAACAACAATCATAGCAATGAAAAAGGGGATCAAATGCCGAATCACATTGGTAATCGTGGTATTGGCAATTCCACATCCTACAAACAGACAGGAACCCACAGGCGGTGTACAAATACCGATACACAGATTCATGATCATGACAATCCCAAAGTGAATGGGATGCATGCCCAGATCCGTGACAATCGGCAGAAAGATCGGCGTAAAAATGAGCACCGCCGGTGTCATGTCCATGAACGTTCCCACAAAGAGCAACAGCATATTAATGATGAGCAGAATGATGATCCTGTTATCCGTCAATCCCAACAAGGCGGCACTGATATCCTGGGGAATATTTTCATAATTCAGTACCCAGGACATTGCTGTCGAGGTTCCGATCAACAGCATGACCACAGCAGTGGTGATACCGCACTGAAGCAGAATATCAGGAATCTCTTTTATAGGGACTTCGCGATAAATGACCACAGAGAGCAGCAACGCATAGACCACTGCGATGGCAGAAGCTTCGGTCGCTGTAAAGAATCCCGCCAAAATACCGCCCAGTACCAAAATAACGAGAAAGAGAGGCGGCAGGGCTGCAAAGAATTTTATGATGCCTTCTTTGAGGCCGAATTTCACTCCGCGACCATAATTGCGTTTGATGGAAATGATGCCACTGACAATCATCAATCCCAGCCCCATCAAAAAGCCCGGAAAAAAGCCGGCCAAAAAGATCGCCGCAATGGAAACCGCACCACCGGTCGCCAAAGAATATACGATCATCACATTGCTCGGCGGGATCAAGAGCCCGGTTGTAGCAGCGGTAATGCTCACAGACGCATTAAAATCGCGAGCATATCCCTCCTTGTTCATAAGAGGGATCATAAAACCACCCACGCTGGAGACAGCAGCAACTGCTGAACCAGAGATGGCACCGAACAGCATACAGGTGATAATATTGACATAGGAAAGACCGCCGGGAAATCGACCCACCAAGACGTTGGCGAAATCGATGAGACGGCGGGCAATGCCTCCCCGCCCCATCAAAAGACCGGCGAGGATGAAAAAGGGTATTGCCAATAGAGCAAAGTCATCTATTCCTGTCGCAATTCTCTGGGCTACGATCTGAAACGCAGGCATTCCCCCAATTGCAAACAGAGTGAATAATGTTGACAATCCAATGGCAAAAGATATAGGCACATTCATAACGAGCAAAAAGATAAAGCTCGTCAACAATACAATGAGAGGCAGGTCCATTCGAACACCTTTGTTTAATCTACTTGTACGATAGGCGCATCGGGTTTATCTTGTTTTTCTTTGAATTTTCTCAAGGTTTCGACAAGAAACTCTATGCTATACATAGCGATGAAAAAGCCTGCAATAGGTATCGCGAGATAGATATAACCCATTTTTATTCCCAGTGCAGGAGTGGTTTGATTTTGCATAAATGTCAGACTTACCAGCCGAACTCCGCCAATAAATAAAACAAAAATGGAAAAGAATCCGGTACAGAGATAGACAAACACTTCTGCGATCAAACGTTTTTGAGTCGACAGTTTGCCGACAAAATAGTCTATTCCCAAATGCGCACGTCTGTTCAATGCAACGGCAGAGCCCAACAATCCCACCCAAATCACCAAAAAGGTCGCCAACTCTTCGGTCCAGGAACTGGGTTGCTTGAGAATAAAACGGGTAATCACCTGCCAGGTCACATCCAACACAAGGACGCCCATAGACACCCCTGTAAGCGTTTCAAGGCTCCTGTCAAGCCACAATTTGATTTTTGAGAACATTCTTATTCTACCTCTTGAATCTTTTTGGCCAGTTCACCGATTTCAGTACCATCATACTCTTGCCACAGCTCCTGTACCTGTGCCTGAAAAGGAGCTTTGTCAGGCGTATAGACCGTCAGTCCGGCGGCTTTCATTTCTTCCATACTTTGAGCGACAAATTCTTCCCAGAGCTGGATTTGATAAGGTACGGATTCTTTGGCAGATTCCATGAGAATTTGCTGATGTTCCGGACTTAATTTATTCCAGGCGATGGTGCTGATGAGAACAATATCCGGTACCATGGTATGTTCATCAAGACTATAATGCTTGCACACTTCATAATGACGGGCCGTATAAAGACTGGGAGGATTGTTTTCGGCACCATCGACAACACCTTGCTGCAAAGACGTATAAAGCTCACCCCATGAAATGGGTGTAGGTGATCCCCCCATTGCCTTGATCATCCTGATCGCCATGGGACTTTGCTGGGTGCGGATCTTGAGGCCTTCCAAATCTGCGGGCTCTAGAATGGGTTTATCAACGGTATAAAAACTACGGGCACCTGCATCATAATAAACCAGTCCCTTTAATCCCTTTTGAGCGCCTTCATCCAAAAGCTGTTGACCGATAGACCCATTCAAAACTTTCCACTTGTGATCGGCATCCCGGAACAAGTACGGAAGGGCAAAAACCTGCATGGAAGGAACAAAGGTCTCGAGTGCAGAGCTCGACACTTTGGTCATGGCAACACTGCCGATTTGTAACTGTTCGATCAATTCTCGTTCATTCCCCAATTGCTCACTCGGATAGATATCGATTTTAATCTTGCCAGCCGATTTTTCGGCCGCTTTTTCAGCCATATAAACCATCCCCTTGTGAACGGGGTGTGTGGTATCCAGACCATGACCCATTTTTAAATTTACCACACCGTCACCACCTCCGCATCCTGTAAGAATAAAAGCAACGGATGCAAAAAGCAGGATACCTCTCATTGCGAGCTTGGATTTCATTTGCTCCTCCAATCGATTTAAACCGGTTCAAAAGTTTTATCAATATAAACAATCTGCAAAAGATTGTCAACGGAAATCAGGGTTTATATTCAATAGGTTTATAAACATGGCCACTGCTGTCACAAATGAACAATGGCGACCTCTGCGTTGATCTTTGTCTGTCTGAACAAGCGTGAAATATAACACATTTGAAAGAGTCGGAAATGTAACAGAGTTCAAAGCAGGGCTGTCCCCTCAGGATGATATAAAAAAATGGCTGGCTCTCGGTGAACCAGCCATTCTATATAAAAACCGGTTGGCTATTCTTCAATAAAGATGCATTCGGCAGGACAGGATTCTGCACATTCGCGAGCCAATTCTTCCTGATCTTCCGGGACAACGTCGACGATTACTTTTGCCACATCATCACCCATTTCAAAAATCTCGGGAGCCGTGTCAGTACAGAGCTCACATGCTGTGCAAAGATCCTCATCAATTTTAACCTTCATTTTATCCTCCAATATGGTTTTTAATTAAGGTGGTTTCCTGAAATCGGGTTAATTTACAAACAAGTTTACTACAATTCAAGTATTTTATATTTATTCAGCAAGTTTATGAAATTTCGATTGAATGTCTCCTAAAAAATTGTATTTTAATGACAACCATAAAGACAAGCCGCACTATCAATTCCGGGAGTCTTGCTATGATGAACTATGTCTGGCTCTTTCTCGTGGCCATTGCCATCCTTGTTGCGTTCATCACCGGCAATGTCAAAGAGATCACAGACGCCGCATTCGAATATGCAGAAACATCCGTAAATATCGCATTCAGCCTGATCGGTATCATGGCTCTCTGGCTGGGTATCATGAAAATCGCAGAAGAAGCCGGGCTCATCAGACTATTAGCCAGGGCGATCCGGCCCGTTAGCCGGTTTCTCTTTCCTCAAATCCCTTCTGACCACCCCGCAATCGGGGCTATTGTCATGAATCTGTCTGCCAACTGGCTGGGACTGGGCAATGCCGCCACGCCCATGGGTATTAAAGCCATGGAACACTTGCAGGAACTCAATGAAGACAAGGAAACCGCCTCAAATGCCATGATCATGTTTCTCGCGCTCAATACCGCCAGTATTACCCTCATTCCTATGACGGTGATCGGTATCCGGGCCGGACTGGGATCTCAAAATCCGGCGGCAATCATCGGCACTACGATTTTCGCATCGACAATGGCCACAATCACAGCCATCACGATGGTCAAGCTCTTTTCAGCCATTGAAACAACAACAGAAGGGTTTGGTTCCTTTGTCAGTGAAAACCTCAAAGGCATCCTCGTCTTTTTGGCGCTGGTCGCGTTTATCCTCACCTTTTGGTTGTCCGGTCTTGCCTCGATTGTCACATCGATCCTGCCGGAAAACCTGTTCAATGTCGTGATCAGTACCCTGTCTAAATATGCCATTCCAGTGGTGCTCCTGATCATCCCGGTTATCGGCCTCATCAAAAAAGTCAAGGTCTATGAAACATTTGTAGAAGGAGCCAAAGAAGGATTCCAGGTGGCTATTCGCATTATCCCTTATCTGGTGGCCATCCTCGTCGCAATCGGGATGCTGCGTGCCTCTGGCGCTATGGAAGCGTTTGTGACCCTGTTGACACCCCTGACCAAGCTGATCGGCATGCCCGCCGAAATCCTGCCCGCCGCGATCATGCGTCCGCTCTCGGGCAGCGGGGCCCTCGGTGTGATTACTGAACTCATCAAAACGCACGGCCCGGACTCTTTTATCGGCCAGCTGGCTTCGACGATTTATGGCTCTACGGAAACAACTTTTTATGTCATCGCGGTCTATTTTGGCGCCGTCAATGTGAAAAAAATCCGGTATGCCATTCCAGCCGGACTCGTTGCAGATATCGCCGGTATCCTTGCCGCTGTTTTTATTTGCAGATTGATGTTCCTGTAATATACAGCCTGAATTCTCATAAAAACACGGAAGGAAGGATTGCCCTGATCTTTGACTGCCTTGATTTTGGCGGCTGGCCCCCCCCGGGGATGCAGACCTGTTATGCTGATCCTTGACTATCCTGAAAAAAGAGTGGTGTATACCTGTCTGGACAAAACAGCTCAAACTGATACTACAAAGTCACAGAACCCATAAGAAATTGACGCAAATGTCGAAAAATAAAATGGCATATAAATTGCAATGAGTTCAGAAAAATCAAAAAATACTCACCACCCCCCCCCCATACCCATACAGGGTCTGATCAGCATAGATGTTGATCAGACCTGTTTCTATGGATCAGCGGTTTCGGATAACGCTCCATGAAAGGCATGGGGAGCATCGGTGACAAACCATCGAATCCCCAAAGATTTCAATTTTGCAAGCGATACCGGAGTAAAAACAAAAGGCCGCACCTGAAGAACCAGCCCTCGCTCTGCCAATACAGTAAAAGCGTACTTTAACCACTCGGACTCGATATCATAGACGACCACTCCCTGTTCCTCATGGCCATGGAGATGGACCTGCAATTGATCGATTCCGGCAAAAGCCTGTTCATTCAGGGTTTCAAACTGTTTCTTGATTTCACTTTCCGTTCCCGAAAGCCATGTCATGGTGCGGCTCAATAAAAATTTTGCTTTGAGACGACGCAACTCGTCGGGTTCACCATGTACGAATATCAGACGGGATTCGACACCCGTCTCTGCAATCATGCTCTCGAGCATCCCTGAATCGACGTCTCCTTTCAAATCGATATAAAGCTGCCTGCCGGGATCTTTGACCATCATCTGCAGCACTTGCTCCAGCCTGGGTATTTTTTCTTCCTTGAAAGATGCGTCAAAATGAGATCCCACATCGATATTCTTGATTTGATTCCAGGTCAATTGCGAGACCGGTTTTGTTTTCCATGCAAATGAATCAGGTGCCGTCATTTCCAGTGTTTCATCATGCAAAGCCACCAAAACACCATCCGCTGTGTGTCGAACATCGATCTCAGGAATCGCCCCCGGGATAGCCCAGGCATGTTTCAATGCGGCCAGTGTGTTTTCAGGAGCTTCATCCACAGCCCCACGATGCGCCTGAAAATAAAAAAGCGGGTCCGGCTCTTTTACATAGTCATAATGAGCGATAACCGGAAAGTGATCGCTGGGATAAAGCCTGTCATAGTCACGATTATCGATAATCGCTTTTTGTGCCTTGATAGGTCCCCTCGCCAAAATCCAGTCGATACGACGACCCCCATCATGGGGTCCGTATCGAAAACCGTTAAAAGTATCGAGACCTTCCCCCACCCGCTCACTAGCCTTGAGCCATGAATCCTCAAAGGCTGCGGCTTTGGTCAGGATATCATAAGCAGGATGTTGCCCTGCCTGAGCATTGAAATCGCCGACCAGGATGACAGGTGTCCCGGATTCAATATCGCGTGTCTTTTTCTCTATCAGGAAGGCACTGTTGACGCGTGCCAACTCTACACGATGATCGAAATGGGTATTGATAAAGACAAATTCCCTTGAAACCTGTTTGTCCCTGAACTTTACCCAGGTAACCATTCGCCGGTTGGTATTGCCCCAGCTTGCCGATGCCATGGTCAAGGGGGTATCGGAAAGCCAAAAGTGATCGAATTCCAGAGGCTGTAACCGTTGCGTATCATAATAGACGGCCATGAATTCATTGCGACTGCCGCCATCCCGCCCCAGCCCGATCCACTCATAGCCAGGCAATGCTTCATCCAAATCCTTGACCTGATTGTAAAATGCTTCCTGAACACCAAAGACATGAGGGGCATGATCCTCGATCACCTCTTTGATTTTTGGCAAGCGGCTCTGCCAGTCATTGGGAGGTTCCTGATACCGGTTCTTGATATTAAAGGTCATGACGATCAGCGTCGAATCCGCGGCATGCAGAGGTTGATGAATCGGATTGGCCATAAAAAAATAAACGAGTGACAGACAAATAAATGGCTTCATTGTTTCTTTCCGGTCTATGCGTTAAACAGAATCAGCAGGATTCATCAGGACACACAGAGAATAAACTTGAGAAAAAACAGTAAGATATTGCACCATCATTTTTTACAACCAAACATTTCTCAATGGAAAAACTCTATGTTTTTACCGCTTTGGAGAAAAACTGTGAATCTCTGTGATTTCTGCGGTTCTCTTTTACGGGGTTAAAAATCCATCTTGAACGATAATAGTACTAATGAGAAACAAAATGCCAGGCGATCACCTGGCATTTGACTCAAACTGTAACGATTCCCAGAGGCGGGTTGGTTTCCCACTTGCCCCGGGTAAAATCCGGAAAATCCACAGGCCGGCTCTTGTTTGCCACGGATTCCTCACTCAGGGGCCCGACCACACTCCAGGCCGCCGCATCATAGACATCCATATCCATGGGTTTGCCTTCGCGCAGGCACTGGATCAGTCGATAGTCTTCGATATAGTCCATGCCGCCATGACCGCGTCCTGCACCCCGTTCGGCAATGGCGGTCCAGAGCGGATGATCGTATTGTTCATAGTAATCTTCCATGGGTTCCCACTCGTGAGCCGGACTCTTGCCTTCGATATGTAACCGGTTGGGCCACCCCTGTGCCAGGCCTTTGGTGCCCTGCACCATATTGATGCGAGAGTAGGGACGGGGCAGGTTGCAATCATGAATCAGAATAATGGTTTTGCCCAGTTTGGTTTTGATCAATGAGGTATTGACATCACCCAGTTTAAACGTCTCCTGATTATAGGGATGATTGGACGGATAGTTTTCTTTGGCATAGAGCTGCAAGCCACGCGACGGACTGCTCATGGAGACCAGGAAATCAAAGGCATCACCACGATTGATGTTCATGGTCTGGGCAACCGGACCCAGTCCGTGCGTCGGGTAGAGATTGCCGTTGCGATCCCAGGAGTGGTTTCTGCGCCATAATCCCTCGCCTTTTTCACTGAATTTGATGGCTCGCAAATCGTGCAAATAACCGGCTTCGGCGTGCAGGATCTCGCCAAACAGGCCCTGGCGTACCATATTCAAAACCATGAGTTCCGGACGATTGTAGCAACAGTTCTCCATCATGACACAATGCTTTTGATATTTTTCCGCTGTCTCTACCAACGCCCAGCAGCCGTCCACCGTATAAGCAGCTGGAACTTCGGTGGCAGCGTGCTTGCCGTTTTTCATGGCTGACACGCATACCGGTACGTGCCATCTCCAGGGGGTGGCGGTGTAGACCAGATCCAGTTCTTCGGTTTCACACATGCGTTCAAAATCATATTCGCCCCGAGAATAGCCTGTGGGCCTGGGTTGCCCGGCTTCCACAACCCATTTTTGAATACGTTCTACTTTTTCCGGAACGATATCGCACACGGCCTTGATCTGAGCCCCCGGAATATTCAAAAGATTGCGTACATGGTTCGACCCCATGCCACCGACGCCTACATAACCGATACGAACGGTCTCGATAGGATCCACTTTGAATTCAGTCAATGCCTCTCCTGTGCCACGCGGCGATCCACACCCGGCCATCTTTGAAGCAATAAACAATGAGCTCAGACCGGCTGTGCTGATTTTGATAAAATCTCGCCGCTGAAAATCCCGTTCCTGGTGATCATACATTTTTCTCCTCCTTCACTAATGCCCCTGGGTTATGCCGTTCTTTCGTTCTCTTTCAATCTATCACATTCAGCGTTGGTAAGCAAATCATTTTTACATACTGTTGAATTGTTGAACCGTTAAATTGTTTAAATGAATTGTTCTCTCCATTCTAATCAAGCTCTGCGTATTTGAAAAGACTCGTAACATCCAGCACACCAAAGCCTCGAGGCAAAGCACGAGAAGCAGAGTCGAGTACAAACTTAATCACCGATTTCAGTGCTCATCGATGGGGGTGCAGCCTGGGGATCACTGGCCCATTCTTTGTTCGGAGTAGGTCCCAGTTCGAGTTCCAAAGTCCCTCCGTGCACGAGCTCATCATGATAAAACCAGGCTTTGTTCAACTCGACACCATTCAGCCGGGCAGACTGAATATAGACAGTAGAATCGGAATTGTTTGAAACATTAATCTCAAACGTTTTGCCCGGATAATAGTCCGGATCCAATTCGATCACGATACGATCAAAGACCGGACTCGTCAATTCATAGATGGGACGAATATCTGCGCCACCGCGCATCTGAAAGAGTCCCATGGACATCAAGGCACTCAATGATCCCATGAGCCCTTGATCTTCATCATCATTATAACCGCTCTCGGGTGTGATGCCTCCAAAGGCGAACTCATTGACGCGACGAATCCATTCCTGGGTCAACCATGGTGCGCCGGAATAATTGAAAAGATGTCCCACCTGTGTGGCTGGCTGGTTGCCGTAATTGAGATGGTCATCATATTCGCCATGGGACGAAACAAACCGGTGTGGTTCTGCCTGCTCGAAGGCAAAGTTTAACTTGTTGTTAAAAACATTGCTGCCCCCCACGAGTTCGATCAATCCTGCCACATCATGCGGCACATACCATGTGGCCTGATAGGCATTGCTCTCGACGAATCCGGTGCGATCGGCGGGATCGAATGGCGTGATCCAGGACCCATCCATCATGCGTGGCCGCATATAGCCGGATTCTTTGTCATACAAATTCCGGTAATTGCGAGCCCGTTGCATAAACAATTCATAGTCGTCTGCTTTACCCAATGCTTTGGCCATCTGAGCCAGACACCAGTCGTTATAAGCGTATTCCAGGGTCTGACCGGCACCTGAAACGTGAAAAGCCCTGGCTTTAATCCCCAACGGTATATATCCCCTTTCGATATAGTATTCTATCCCGCCACCCTCAGAAGACTCGTGTTCATAGCCGGCCTTGGACATGAGACCCCCCGGAAAATGATTTTTTCGCATACCCTCATACGCTTTGTCGATATCAAAATCCCGTATGCCTTTCATATAATTAGAGACAATAAACGGGGTGGTCTGGGCCGAGGTCATCACAAAAGTATAATTCCCGCCCGAAGGTCCGCGGGGGATCAACCCGCCATTGTCATAATAGTCGAGAAAGCAGCGTGTAAACTCGCTGGCCACACGCGGATACACCAGGGACCAGAGCGTGTTCAAGGTCCACTGTGCGCCCCAGAATGAATCAGAGTTATAGTGGTGATATTCAGGATTGCCCCACTCGTCCAGAGGAATCTGGCGAGTCACGGGCTCGTCACCGGTCATGTCACAATACATACCATTGACATCGCTGACGATTCGTCGTCCCAGTATCGAATGCCAAAGATCGGTATAGAATTTGATTTTTTGTGCCTCGGTTCCGCCCTCGACCCTGACCTTGCTCAGCCATTCATTCCAGATGCGGCGCGAATCCTGGCGCACCCGATCGAAATTCCAGTGCGGACATTCGGTTTGCAAATTTCGCCGGGCCTGGTCGATGCTGACATAGGAAATCGCAACCTTGATTTGCAGAACCCGGTCTCTTGAAGAATCGAACGTGAGCCATACGCCAATGTCATCGCCCTGGATATCTGTTTCATACATAAGGGTCTTTGAGCCGTCCCAGCAGCGAAATCCCAGCATCGGTTTGTCAAAAAATGCCACAAAATAGATCCGCGTATCTTTGGGCCGGCGGCGTGTTCCTTTGGCTGTCACATACCCTTCGATTTCGCGGTTATTGACCTGACGGGACAGACAATCCACCATGTCAGAGGGACCCAGCTCTGCACCCAGGTTAAACAGCACATGCAAAGGAATGTCGTCCTCGGTCGTGTAGCGATGAAATCCGACCCGGGTAGTAGAGGTCAGCTCGGCAGTGATTTTGTGATCCTTGAGATAGACTTTGTGATATCCCGGTGCGACCACTTCATCCGCATGATCGAAATTGGACCCGTATAAGGCAGAGCCCACTGTGGGATCGAATTCACCTGTCACCGGCATCACCGGAATACCCGAGAGTTGCCAGGCATGAATGTGGCTGAAACTGTGAATAAAGGTTTCATTGTAACGGTATCCCGAATTCCAGGCGCCGTCGAGCTGGGTATCCGGACTCAGATTGATCATGCCAAACGGCCGGCAGGCTGATGAGAAAAAGAACCACCGTGAATTGGCGGAATCGATCCAGGGATCCACATAATCCACAGGCTCTTTGAGGGATTGGGCTCCCCCATGTGAGATCCCCAAAACTAAAAAAACTATCCATCCCCATTTATTTTTCTTCATATCAGGTTCCTGTCTATTCTGTAATATCCAGCCAAATTCTCGACCGTGCGCCGATGGTCATCTCTATACCGGATTCGTTGATCGGAAAGTTTCTGGATGATAACCGATCGACCGCCTTTTTCATGGTTTCGTGCATAAAACGAACGATAACCGGCTCGTTTTGATAATTCTGGATAAACCATTGTCCGGTCCCCATGGGTTGGCACGTGACCCAGGCCGGGGCTTGCAAGGTATAATCCTGAGAGACAAGGAACTCTGCCCGGAGACGGTTGACCACAGGATCGGGAAGATCCAAGAGTCCCAGGGGTTTGGGGGAAAGCAAGACCTCTCCCACGGCATCGAAATCTTTTTGTGAGAACGTATGGGTATTCATCACCAGCACGTTGTTCAATTTTGTCAGAAAAGGAATGGGTGTATTTTGATATTGCACCCGGATCAAGGGTTTTGCACCGAGGAGACGTACCCTTGCCTCACAATCCACTGGCTGGTCCAGAGAAAAAACTTGATCATCCAGCAAAATCCGGCTCGCTGCAAATGGCTCACCGTCGAGGAACCGCACACCTGCGATTTGTTCCAGTTGTGTTTGCCAATCAGCGGGTGCGTGTTTGAGAAAACCCGCCGTCAGGATAACGGTCTTTTTCTGTGCGACGGCATCTTTGAGAATTGACATGATTTCAGGATCGGCCGTGGCCTGTGTGGGTAAGAAAAGCAATGGTGTGTTGAGATCCGGATCGGAAACCGGGACCAGAGGAATCCCCAGCATTCCCAAAAAATCCATGATATAGAGATCTCCGCCGGCATCGCTATTGGCCGGTTTATAGGCAGAGATCCCGGTTACCGGATGCTCGCTGATAGCCCGGTGCAGATTAACAAGTCCCGGCCATTCGCGGCGCAGGCGATGATGAGCCGGGTGGCCCTGAACCAGGTTGTTGAAATTGAAAATCATCAGTTCCGGGGCACCGGCCAGCACGCTCTGATAGGCCTGATCCATAAAATCATCGGCATCCGTATCCCCGTGGTCGAACCATGCGCCGGCCATCTTGTCGCCGCTCATGCTGGCAATCCAGCGATAGTTCACAAAGCTTTCATAGGAAGGTACAAATCCGAATCGCTGCGTACGTGCGCCACGGCTTTCAGTACCTACCCATACAGAGTCGAATTTGGCTGACATGCGCGGCACGTCATATCCGAACAAATGAAATCGGTCATACCACTGCGGGTATTTGATGATCATGGTCATGTCATCATTCACAGGATCTAAAAAAATCGTATCACATAATCGTGTCAACAGATCGCGGCGGTATTCGGACCATAATCGCTCTCCTCTGGCCTGTTTTGAAAGATCACTGGTATCAGCCGTGCACAGAAAATCATCCACAATGAATGTATCGAAAACCCTGGCTTGTTCGGACATGATCTGCCTGAGATCCTGTTGGGTTTCGGGATGCTGCCAGTTGAACCAGTGCAACTTGCCTTCCTGTGGCACCCCTGTATCTCCACCGGGTACCGTAGCGATACCCCCGGCGACCCCGAATCCGGCCACCTCAAAACGATCCCGGACACTCTTTAGCGTGGGCACCGGCACGACACGTCCTGACCGGTAGACCTCGAAAAATACGCGATCCACATTCAGCGAATTCAACAGGTTGATGGCTGCTTCCTGATCCGCGGGCGTAGAGAGATACCGGTCGATCGAATGGGCTGTGACATAGACTGCGAGGCGCAACTCTCCGGCACGCGTGCTCACCGCTAAAACCAGAGTTCCTGTCAGGACCAGAAACAATCTGTGCATGTGTTTCAACATAATGACTCCACATTTATACCACGATCTTTTTCTCAGGCTTGGGCGTTCGAAAAGAAGCCTCCTGAAGAACCCGTCTGCAGGAGGCTTTTAAAAAAAAAAGTTTATCGACGATCAGTTAAATTCGACACGAGGAGCTTGCTGCGCCTCTTCAGGCGCTTCAAAATAAGGTCTGGTTTCAAAACCAAAAAATCCGGCAATGATATTGGTCGGAAACTGGCGCAGCGTCTGATTGTACTCCCGCACCACATCATTAAAGCGTCTGCGCTCTACAGCGATACGGTTTTCCGTTCCTGCCAGCTCGTCCTGCAAGCGCAGGAAATTCTGATTCGCCTTGAGCTCGGGGTACCGTTCTACCACCACCATCAGCCGGGACAGTGCAGATGAGAGCTGATTTTGCGATTCCAGATACTGGTTCATCAGTTGCGGATTTTCCATGAGCGATTCGGCATTGACCTGAGTTCTGGTGGCATTGGCACGAGCCTGGATCACCGCTTCCAGAGTCTCTCTCTCGAACGACGCATATCCCTTTACGGTTTCGACCAGATTGGGAATCAAATCCATACGACGTTGCAAAACATTCTCTACCTGGGCCCAGGCATTGTTGACGCTTTCGTCCAGGGTCACCATCTTGTTATAGGTATTCTTGAAAGTACTGTAACCGATAATCAACACCAGGACGAGGACAATGACGACCCCGATACATCCGAATTTTAAGCCCTTTGACATGATTTTCTCCTTATAGCTTGTCGACTAGCAAAGCACATTTGCGTATTTCATGTATCAATTTTTCAGCGAGTTTAACCAGTTCGGTTTCAGAAGGATCCAGAGAACCCTCTCGCAGAGCCAACAAATTTTTGAATACCACCTCATCCAGTTCAAAAACCTGCGCGGTTTTCGGCAGAACCTGCACTCCCTGGCCGGTGACCTCGATATCCTTAAGGGTCAACAAAGCTGCGAAAATCGAGGTAAACGCCGGGACTGTGGCCTTTAACAGATTTTTCAGAGCCTGTTTCTTGCCCAGGGTGCCCAGAAACTGTTCGCGCAGATGAAGCAGCTTGCCCTTGATTTGGGCTTCCACCTGTAACCGCAGATGGTTTCTGTCGATATTCAGATGCCCGAGAGCATCTTTGCCATAGACCACCTTGTAAGCGCTTTTCATGTTCAGAAACTCGATCGGAAAGCTGTCCAGAGATGATTCGATATACTCTGTGGTCACAAAAAGCGGGGTAGCGACATTGCTTTTACGCCATTTCTTGACCAGCGGAAAGGCAGCACTCAGGTTTTGAATCCCTTCAAGAGTGAGCACGAGCATGAAATTGATATCGGACTTTTTGCGGATATAGTCCCCCCTGGCTCCGCTGCCATAGAGGATAATGGATTCCAGCTGATCCCCATAAAGAGAAAGAAAATCCGATTTGAATTCATCAAAAATATCTTCCGGCCTGTTTGGAATTTTAGCCATAATATTCTCCAATGTCAGTTAGCAGCCCAAAAATTTCTCATACGAGTCGGTAGGACGCCAAGGATTAAAGGTAAAATTTATAACAAATTGTTTATTCATAGATTTATCCAACCCATTACATATAACCAAAGTTAAAGGAGCAGTAGAATAGAACTATTTTTTTCTTTGCGGCCTGGCGTCTGTGCGAAAGAACAAACTCTGCATTTATCTGTTTCCTTTGGGATCTCTAAAATTCCGGATTCGACCGATCCCTTAAATTCGATCCTTGACACAAATTCTAATATCCGCCGCTGGCGCCGCCACCGCCGGACATGCCGCCGCCGAATCCTCCGAACCCGCCGCCACCGCCGAACCCGCCACCAAAGCCACCGGAACCGAATCCTCCTCCAAAGCCGGAATGACCACGGTTTCCACCGCCCAGGGCACTAAAAATCAGGAAAGGAAAGATCCCCCGCCGGCCAAAAACAAGAAAAAACAAAATAATAGCAATGATCGAACACAAACCGCCAAAAGGAGAATCATCTCCTTGCGATCGGGATTCGCGTCGTACTCGTGCGGGAATCTCACCGGAAAGCTCTACTCCGGCATCCTGCGCCACCATGGCTGCGATGGTCTGAGACGCTTGCAAAAATCCCTGACCGAAATTACCTTGCCTTAAATACGGAGCCATATCCTGCCGAATGATATCTCCGGCCCGGGCATCGTTGATCAGGTATTCCAATCCGTATCCCACCTCGATGCGGATCTTGCGAATACCCGTGACGTTGAGAATCAGGACTCCCCGGTCCTCTCCTCTGAGGCCGATCCCCCAGGTCTCATAAAGACGTACCGCATAATCCTCGAATGCATCATCCGGAACCGACTCGATCGTAACGATGACCAGTGCGCTGTTTGTCTTTTCCCACAACTCGGTGGCCAGCTGCTCTATTTGCTTTTCGTAATTGGCAGGAATGACATTGGCAAAATCATTCACAGCACCCTGATGTTGCGGAAAATCCTGGGCAAACAGGGCATGAGCACTGAAAAATAATCCGATGAATAAAATCCACTTTTTCATATCTTGTCGCCTTGTTTCGCGTGATTGTCAAGTCATAAATTACGGCGAAAGTTTGGGAAAATCAAGCACCGGTTTAAAAGATGCAAAAAAAAAAGGCAGCCATGTAGCGTAGGGCTGCCTTGAAAAACATTCAAGCGCTCGAGGATAATTCCCATTGATTTGCATCGTTAATAAGGAATAGCTTTAAAGGCCTCGCGTCGCATGATCGCAATACTGCGGATCGAGATAGATTTTGGACATACGGCCTCACATTCCGCATGATTGGAGCAATTGCCAAAGCTGGAGGCGTCCATGGCACCGACCATTTGCTGCACGCGTTTGGCCCGCTCCGGATGTCCCTGAGGCAAGAGAGCAAACTGGGCGATCTTGGCAGCTCCGAACAGCGCAGCCGAGGCATTGGGACAAGCAGCGATACAGGCGCCGCAGCCAATGCAGGTGGCATAATCAAAGGCCTCCTCAGCTGTTTCTGTGGCAATGGGGATATTGTTGGCATCCGGTGCACTGCCGGTATTGACCGACACATAGCCTCCGGCACGAATGATCGTATCCATGGCCTCGCGATCCACAACCAGATCTTTGATGATCTTGAATGCCTTGGCGCGAAAAGGCTCGATCACCATCTCGTCACCGTCCTTATAGTGCCGCATGTGCAACTGGCAGGTGGCGGTGCGTTTTTCCGGCCCATGTGCGGTACCATCGATGACCACACCACAGGATCCACATAT
This sequence comes from Candidatus Zhuqueibacterota bacterium, assembly GCA_014728115.1. Taxonomy (GTDB): domain Bacteria; phylum Zhuqueibacterota; class Zhuqueibacteria; order Residuimicrobiales; family Oceaniaggregativiventaceae; genus Oceaniaggregativivens. The sequence goes on from WJME01000336.1 coordinate 47,559, forward strand.
CCCTTCCCGGCAATCGCTGTCAATAGCCACCGGGTCTCTGCCTTCTTTTTGCAATCCTTCGTTCAGCACATCGATCATCTCCAGAAATGACATATGCGGAGAGACGTCAGGCACCTCATAGGATTCCAGACGGCCTTTGTGCCCGGCATCCTGCTGGCGCCATATCTTTAATTTTATTTTCATATTCTCACTCATAGACAACTCCTTACTTGTAGCTACGCTTTGTGGGAGTGACAAACTCGAATTCAAGGTTTTCTTTGTGCAGAACCGGCTCTTTACCTTCACCTGCATACTCCCAGGCTGCTACATAAGAATAGTGCTCATCGTCCCGTTCAGCTTCGCCGTCCTCTGATTGGTGCTCCTCGCGGAGATGTGCACCACACGATTCCTCCCGGTTGAGCGCATCGCGGGCCAGCAAATCACCCAGTTCGATAAAGTCTTTCAGGCGTCCGGCATATTCGAGATACTTGTTGAATTCATTCTTTTTGCCCGGCACCAGCAGATCGGAATAAAACCTTTCTTTGATCTCTGCGACCTCGCCGATCGCTTCCTGCAATCCGCCGGCATTGCGGGACATGCCCACTTTTTCCCATAGGATGTGCCCCAGCGAACGATGCAATTCCAGACAGGTGGTTTTGCCTTGAATGGACAAGAGATTGTCGGTCTCGCCTTCCACACGCTTGATGGCATTCGTGATTTCCTGATCCTGCTCGTCGACACCGTCGGGCTTGATATCTGCCAGATAGTTACCCAGAGTATACGGAATCACATAATATCCGTCAGCCAATCCCTGCATAAGGGCGCTGGCCCCCAGACGATTGGCACCGTGATCCGAGAAATTGGCTTCACCCATGGAAAACAATCCGGGAATGGTGGTCATGAGATTGTAATCCACCCATAATCCACCCATAGTATAATGGACCGCCGGATAGATGCGCATAGGCCGTTCATAGGGATTCTCACCGGTGATGCGTTCATACATTTCGAAAAGATTGCCATATTTGTTCTCGATGGCATCGCGGCCCATCCGTTCGATCGCATCCGCGAAATCGAGATAAACGGCGCGACCGGTCTCACCAACCCCCAGGCCCTCATCGCAGACCATCTTGGCATTTCGGGAGGCCACATCGCGCGGCACCAGATTGCCAAAACTCGGATATCGTTCTTCAAGAAAATAGGCGCGATCCTCTTCAGGGATTTCGTGAATAGGCCGGGATTCGTCCGCTTTTTTAGGCACCCACACCCGGCCGTCATTGCGCAACGATTCGCTCATCAAGGTCAGCTTGCTCTGATAATCACCGGATTGCGGAATGCAGGTCGGATGAATCTGGGTAAAACAGGGATTGGCAAACAAGGCCCCTTTTTTATAACACCGCCACGCTGCGGATGCATTGGAATTCTTGGCCATGGTCGTGAGATAATAGGCATTGCCATATCCGCCGGTGGCCAGCAAAACTGCATCCGCGACATAGCTTTCGATAGCTCCGGTAAGCAGGTTGCGTACAATAATGCCTTTGGCTTGCCCGTCGATCATTACCAAATCCAGCATTTCCCGGCGGGCATACATTTTGACTTTTCCTGCATCGATCTGGCGCATGAGCGCACTATAGGCACCCAGCAATAACTGTTGGCCGGTTTGCCCGCGGGCATAAAACGTACGCGAGACCTGAGCACCGCCAAACGACCGGTTGGCCAGCGTCCCGCCATATTCACGGGCAAACGGCACGCCCTGGGCCACGGCATGATCGATGATGGCATTGCTGGTTTCGGCCAGACGATAGACATTGGCTTCGCGGGAGCGGTAATCGCCGCCCTTTATGGTATCATAAAACAGACGATAGACACTGTCACCGTCATTCTGATAATTCTTTGCTGCATTGATGCCGCCCTGGGCCGCGATGCTGTGCGCGCGCCGGGCAGAATCCTGTATGCAAAAGCTTTTGACATTGTAACCCAACTCGCCAAGTGAAGCTGCAGCAGAAGCGCCGGCAAGTCCGGTGCCCACCACGATAATATTGTATTTGCGCTTATTGGCAGGGTTTACGAGTTTAAGATTTTGTTTATGCCGACTCCACTTTTCTGCCAGCGGACCCGATGGCACTTTGGATTCTAGTTTCATATCAACCTCCGAAATATAATATCACAGGAATCGACACATACCCGGCCGCGATCACCACAGCCAGAACGATACCGGCGCTATAAATGACCGGCGTCAAACGCGGATGATGCACACCCAGCGTCTGAAAGGCACTCCAAAAACCGTGTCGCAGGTGAAAAAAGACCCAGATCAATCCGACGATATAAGCCAGCGAAATCCACGGATTCTGGAAACTGGTCATGACCAGGGTGGAAAAGGCCCGAATAGGCTCACCGTCCACCATGACCGTATACTCTTTACCGCCAAAGATCGCATATTTGAAATGCAAAACATGCAACACCACAAACACCAGAATGACGAGTCCGGAATAAATCATGGTCTTGGAGGAAAAATTCTTTTTACTGGGCGAACCGGCATCCCTGACCCTCTCGTAACGATCAGGCCGGGCACTGCGGTTTTGTAATGTGATGACCACAGCAAGATAGATATGAACCAGAAAGACCAGAGCCAGAGCAATCTCTATTGCGATCAGCAACGGTCCAAGCGAGAGCAGGGTATGTGCATACACATCCAGTGCTTGCGGATTGTCGCCAAGGATTAAAAGGTTGGCCGACAAATGCATGATCAGATAACCCAGCAATCCGAGACCAAAAAGCGCCAGCACCATTTTCCGCCCCACTGAGGACCGAAAATAAACGAGTCGTTGAGTCATAATTGCCTCTTGAAATGATTGATGTGGAAGGGATCAAGTGTTGAGGTTTTTCTATAATACGCATTAATCGAAACAGGATCAAGGAGGAATTGGATCGCATATCGATATTACGATAAATTGCGTCAATGGGCTTTGGGATTTGAGAGGGAGTGAGGGGAGGTTTATTTTTCCAGTTGAAGGACGATGGCCCAATAGAGTTTTGACAAGACAGGGAAATGGTTGACAAGCCAAACATCCATTTTGTCAAGTGTGGTTTCGAATCTTTTTATTCCAGGGAACCGGGTGAGTTTTCTCAGAAAGAGAAAATATTCCATGTGCAGGATACTGAAATTTTCCGCAAATCCCTGGATATCTCTGTCTGTGAGCTGGGATCCGCCCGGGGATTCATAGCATCTTGTCGGGATCAGACTGCGTATGTGAATCAACCCCTTGTACGGAATTCGGGGTTCGAGAAATAGGGCTTTTCCGCCAGGCTTTAAAACCCGGGAGATCTCTTTGCTTGCGAGGTCGAGGTTCAGGTGGTGCAGGATGCCCATACCCACGACATAATCAAAGGTCTGGTCAGGAAATTCGAGATTCTGTGCCGACATGAGCCGGGCCTGTATAAGGTGCTGCACCTGATTGAACCCGGCATTTTTTTGGGTGAGCTCGATCATTTTGGGCGAGATATCGATGCTATCGAGCCTGGCACCTCTTTTGGCGAGATTTACCGAACTGAATCCATACCCGCATCCGATGTCGAGAATCCGCTTGCCTTTGACCCGTTCCAGTCGAGAATAAAAAAATCTATGGCTGAGGGGCATGGGCTCATCCGGATCATAACGGAAAATATCGCTTTCGAAATCCCGCAGATATTTCTCAGCTTCAGTATCATAAAACTCTCTCTCGAGCCGGTCCTTGAGCTCTAGATTTTCCGATCGTTTCAACGGATTGTCATACGACGCCCGAATGCGCCTGCCATTCTCGCAATATGCTCTGATTCGCCTGCCGAGATTCATTATTCTCCTCGAGTTCTACCACGCCAGTGTCCGATTTTTTATTGACCACCATGGGAAACAAAGGGACAGAAAGATATAAACTCCTTTATCACATGGTCTCCTGTTCCCTCCGTCACTTTGTCTCTTCGTCTCTTCCTCACTCACTCCTTCACATATCACAACTCGATCTCTTTACCCAAAATCCCTCCGCGGACAGAATCAACCCTGATCATCGCACGGTCATTTCCCTTGACGATCCATCGTACCTGCACCGTGTCCATACCCTTGATCGTTTCCACGTGGAGGGTCCCGGGATGGTGGGTCTGTTCCTGTACATGTTTGAGGTATGGATCGAGAACTGTGAATCCGGTGATCACCTGCATGTCATCCCCGGTTATCGAGACGCGATCCGGAAGAGTAATGCCGTTTTTCACATCCCAGTCCGAGCGGGTAGGAATGATGCGCTGATTATGCACAATAACATCGACTTGCAACAGCCCATCTTTCAGCTCTTTTACATGTACGGAATCGATGGCGAGTTTGGGCATCTGGTCGGCATGAAACAGGGTAAAGGCCATATTGCGATGGCACATCTCTTCGATCAGAAACGATGGAGCTGTGCGCGTCCAGTTCTTTTTGACACCCCCAATCTCGATCTTGCCATATTGTGGATGGTCGATGGGCGTCCATTCGACAATCCCTTCCCCAAAGAGCAGCAGGCGGTCGAAACGATAGACATCTTTTTGGCGACCGAACCAGCCCTGTTCGTTGTTTTCATCCTTGAACATATTCAGGGAACTCCACAGTTCGTTCGTGAATGTATAGATTCCCCGGCCGCCATAGAGCCAGTCCAGTTCCCCGCCGACCGCAGAATACATGTCTTTATATAGCACGACATAGCGATAAAACGGCAAGATTTCCTCACCCTTTTGGGCCAAAAAATCATAAATCTGCGTATCTTCACGGGTATAGACCTCGGTATCGGCTTTGCTGCCCGGTCCCCGAACAAACATACCGCCCGAGTTGTGATAGGACTGGGCTCCGGCAATATTGGGGTGGTCGACGACAAATTCGGCCACAGCCCGGTTTTCAGGAATGGAGAACGGATACTGATCCGACCCGTATTGAATATATTCCGGCACCCAGCTAAACGCCCAGTTGCGGTTAGGATCATAGTACCCTGGCCCATCTTCATTGATCCGGCCATCGCCGTCGTTATCCTTGCCTTCCCATCCCAGGATCGTATACTTGCCGGGCTGGTCCGGCTCAGCTCGCTTGAGCATGCGCGGGTGTTCGGGATCCTCGATATATCGCCCGGCTGGATCGAGCTTGCGCATCTGAACGATCGAGCCGTCATTGTTCAGGTCATCATAGCCGTCTTCATCTACCAGGCCATCGCCGTCATCATCTCTGGGCAGCATCCCCGAACGGGGTGAATGAGGGGTATTGGGATGGTGGATAAACCAGTCCCGCGCATCGGGATTGATCGTAGGCACGATATAAAACACGACCCGGTCGAGCAGGTCGGTGATCCACTCGATTTTGCCATATGACTCGGTCAGATACCATGCGGTATACAGCGCCACCTCGCTGCCCTGAATCTCGTTCGAATGAATATTGCCATCGATATAGAATCCGGGTTTGTTTTCGGGGTTTCCGCCCTGTTTAGAGGTCACCGTAAGCAGATAAAGAGGCTGGCCTTGAACAGATTCACCGATCGTAGAACGCGATACCAGATCCGGATAAGCAATGGCGATGCGTTCGCCAATGTCGGCCAGTTCCTGAGAGTCATAATAGCGATTCCACACGATACTGACTTTTGGGTCATTGGGCGCACCCATGGCCTTGAAGCTGCTCTGCACCGGCACCTGATTTTGGGCCAGGGCCAGGCTGGCCAGTAGAAAAAGTATGCTCGAAATATATGTGAATGTTTTCATAAAATCCTCATTTGATCTCATCATAAATCCTGACAACAACCGGCTAGTCATTTTTCAGTTCCAACAGATATTCAGCACGACCTGCAGCAGGCGATTCGGCCAGCAACCGGAGATCGTTTTGACGGGTTTGCAGTACCCACTCTATTTTGTCGTGGCTGCTGAACCCCTCCAGCCGGTCGAGCGTCAGTCGCTCCTGGCCGCTGATCAGACGGCCACCGGACGGCAGCTCGATGCTGACTCTGATCTTGGGCACCCATTTCATACGGCTGCCGATCTCGCTGGCTGTGGGCAAAAAACCACTGTTATGCAGAACCGCTTCGATACGGTAGACATTTTCCCCCAGAGAAACAGCGCGTACATGATCCCACTGCAGCTGTGGCCGCAAATCGACAAATTGCGACAGCAGAGATTCATGCTTTTCAGCCAGGGCATCGAGAGAATCTGCTGGAGGCACAAAACCGAAAAAGGGATGAAATCCCCCCACCCTGACCGTACGACCGGGGAAATCCTCATGTTCGATGGATTTCCAGGCTGTAAAGCCATCGCCGATGTGCCGGCTATACTGGATCCACCGGCGTTTTTGTTGCAGATCGTTATCCTCGGTCTTGACTGAATCTTTGGAAACCTGCGGTGGCCACCACGCCGATGCCGCGACGGAATAGCGTCCGGTGTGGAAATAAGCCCATTCCGGCAGTGCCCCTTGTCCGAATTGCGCTTCCGGGGCATTCTCGGGCTTGAGAGTATCCTGGTAGAGCCGAGTCATATAACGATAATAGGAAGCGTCTGCCGCCGGGACGAGCTTGAGATCTTTTTTGACATCGCGATCCGGTTCACCTGCGTGCTCATTTTTTTCAGCTTTCCAGGGCTCGATGAGATTGTGATGACGCGAAAATGAATACACCATAAAAATATTGGCATGGCTGAACACAAAATCCGCCACAGCCTTGCTCTCCAACTCGCTCATCTGAAAAAGGCCGCTGTGCTTGGCGAAAAAAGGATAATCATAGGTGAAATTCTTGTTGAGATCCACCCCACCCACCGGATCTTCATCGATCTTGCCGTCTTTGTCATTGTCTTTGCCTTCGGGCAAGAGTTTATAGCGGCCGGTTTCGCCCTTTTCCTTGTCTGCTTTACGCATGATTTCGGGATAGAGAGAATCAGCCATCCACTCGCCGGCCGGGTCCTCGATCAGCATCCACGTGATCAGGCCATCACCATCGAGGTCGTCATGCCCGTCTTCATCGATACGCGCATCTCGGTCATCGTCATAGGCATGGCCATTGATAAACGATTCGCTCTGTGGTACGGCAAAATAGGCCATGGCGGCATCAGGATTCAATCTGGGAATCCAGTAAAAGGTCACGGAATCCAACAATGCCGGATTGGATTGCAGGTTTTCCGCCCACGTTTCGATGACTCGCAAAGCGATTTCGGTGCTGGTGAGATCCGGGCCCTCGAGTCCGGAGATATATAGCACCGCCGGATGCGTCTGTGCCTCTGGTGTACCCAGAGTCAACAGCCAGATATCATGTCCCGCCGGACTCTTTGTCAGCGATTGCACGGTCATGATCTCTGTGAATCGTTCTCGCATCTGCATGACCTTTTTTGTCAGTTGCTGTTGTGTGTGGATATCCTGAGCCGTCGCAGTGACTGTCATAAGCGATAGAATCATCAGGATACCGAGCCATTTTCTGGCCATGTTTCTTCCTTTCTGCTTGCCGATCCTGTTAGAATCAGCGGTTCTATCATCATCGGTTAATAGTTAAACGCAAAGAGAATTCAATGCTTGTATATTATTCTAGGTTGATTGTATGATTTTGCTACATTGACACATACCGTGCCTTTATTATTTAGAACTGTCGAAAATAACGACTGTACATGGAAAATACAAGGAGAAAACCCATGAAAGGCCTGTTGACCTGGCTATTCGGCTCGATTCTCCTCTCTGGCGTTTTGGCACAATCCCCTGAAAACGAATTACTTTTTTCAACGCAACATCTCGATTATGGTTCGATTCCTGTACGCGCAAAAACTTTACAATTCGTGGCCATCAAGAATCCCCATGAACACAATATCCGGATCACTGGCATCTCTACCGATCATTCCGCTTATCAGGTGAGCATTGACAGCAGTCAGATCCTGCCCCCTGTTCCGCCGCCCCTGGGGTCGCCCGTGACCCAGGCAGACTGGCTCGAACAGCCGCTGACCTTAAAGCCGGACCAGAGCATACTCCTGACCATCACTTTTATTCCTCAGACCATCGGATCTGCCCCCGGGGAGCTGATCATTTCTACTGAAAATGACAATTATGCAATCCAAATAACCGGATACGGTTATGAAATGTGGACGACAAGATGGCAAATCTCTGCCCATGAAACAGAATGGTTCGATCAGCAGAACAGCATCCGGGGAATGGCTTTCGCAGCTCAAAAGGGACACCTCTACATTGCCGGACGAAATGCCATCCATTGTCTGGATGCCGAAACCGGCAAGCGCGTCAAAGAGATTGCACTGCCCAAAGAGATCAAGGAATCGATTCCCGGTCGTATTGTGGTTACCCGGAAAGGAAAACTCATCATCGGAAATATCGCTCCGCAGAACGACTCGTTTGTTTTGTATACGTACGCACATGAGGATTCGCAGGCGGTCAAGATCTTTGAGGGCAAATTAAAAGGGAGAAACGGCGACGCCCTCGCTGTTCACAACAACGGAAATGATCTCGAAATTTATGTTTCGGGACTGGACAACGAACTGGTGCATGTGCTTCGGCAGACAAAAGAGGATACTTTTTTTCTCTTGCACTCTGTTGCGTTACCCACAGCAGGTGCGGCCGGTTATTCCATATCTCCTGCGATGGATGCTGAGCACTGCTTTATCACCGGACCGGATCAACCCCTTCGATACATCCGCAACGATGGTACCGTGCTTAAAGAGATCGACGATCACACGGGCACAACCTGTTCCTTTTTCAGTATTGAAAAAAAGAATGGTCACACACGTCAGTTTGTGGCCCTGGCCACAGGAACCCGACCGGGAACCCAGATCATCGAATGCCTGGGCACCCCGGGTGACTCGTTGTGCAGCCTGGTGCATGCAGTGGGAGCCCCAACGTTTGCATTTGCACAAGGTGATAATCCCCTGGGCATCGCTCAAGTGCTCTATGACTCACAATACCATCAGCTCCTGGAAATGGTCAGCAACGTGGGTGTGGCCGCATTCGACATGAAGAGCATCGAGCCGGATGCGATCATTCCCAGCGGAAGCATTGCAGGCGCAGTGTGGTCAAATCATTCACAGGAGCCCCTCACAGCCAGGCTCTATCTTGAGGATTCCCCGTTTGAGGCCTTTACCGACGAAGCCGGAAAATTCCGAATTCAGCAGGTGCCGATCGGGAACCATATCATCGTCTGCAATGCCCGGGACCATTTTCTCGTCCGGGACACTCTGCAGGTCATGGCCGACACCACGATCATTAAAAATTTTCATCTCGATATCAAGACCTATCCGCCGGTGCGATTGACCGTACAGACCCGAGCAACCGAGGCGCACCTGAGCTGGAATCTGCAGCGACCCGATACCCTGATCGCCTATCACGACGATGAACCGGCCAGCGGTTGGTTTCAGAAACAAAACCGTGCCTATGGAGTGATCTTTGACTTGCAACAGGTCCCTGGGGCGACCATCGAACAGCTCGATTTCTGTCACTATAGCTGGCAGACACAGCAGGGTCCATACGACTATCGGGTACATCTCTTTGACTGGCAGGACTCTACACTGATCACTTCTTTCCAGCAGGTTGCGCAGGATGCCTATGCTGAGCCCAAATGGGAATATGCCATCGACCTGGGATCGCGGGAATGGGTTCCTCTGCTCGGGGTTTTTATAGAGCCGCTGAGCGGCACTCCGGATGATGCTCATCCTGCGCTTTCAACAGATAATTCTGTTCCGGCTGTTCGCGGCACCAGCATGCTTGTCATGGATATCGAAAATCCCTTTGACAGTGTCATCGATGCTGTGGATCAAAATCCGGGAATGGGTGATTTTCTCATGGACCTGTGGATCGATGTGCCTGATCAGCATCAAAAGGCAATTAAACAACCTGCCCCGGCAATGGCTTTTGTTGCGTCTGCGGCCAGGGGCGAAACCTCGGAACGAGGGTTGCTCAGCAGGGATATGCAGATCGTCAAGATGCCACACATGCAAACCGAACGGCTGACCGGATTTCAGTTATTCAGAGGCATCAACCAAGAGCGCCTTGAACGCTTAGCCGAGGTACCGGCGGATGAACAGAGGTTTATCGACCACAGTCCTGTGGCCGACACGACCCTGGTCTATGGCATCAGTGCGATCTATGATATCGGCCAGAGCGACACTGTGGTTACCCCTTACCATCATCCTCCCCTGCTGCCGATCGGCGAGGCCAGAAAAGACAGTGACCTGGATTTTGTACCGGATTTTCTGGGCAACATCGTCACCGTGCACGGTACCATAACGAGTCCGAATTTTAGTCCAAGCCGCTCAAACTTTTTTCTCCAAGACAGCACAGCGGGCATCAACTTGTTTTCCGAGCATCACGACCTCACCGCCTCCTATGAGCTGGCTGCGGGAGATCAAGTCTATATCACCGGACAAATCGCACAGGTCCGTGGACTGACACAGATGTTATTGTCCGATGCGGCCCACTTTACCCTGGTAAGCCGGGGAAACCCGTTGCCGGATACCGTACAAACTAGCCTGTCGGTTCTGGGTGAATCGCTGGAATCGCAGTTGCTTTATATTCCGGAGCTCCGGCTCGTAAAGCCGGAGGCCTGGCCCCCGGAAGGACAGAACGGTTCTCTTTGGGTGACCGACGGACAGGACACCACGATCCTCTTTATCGACCGCGATACGGATCTGGACGGCTGGTCATCGCCTCCGGACGTGTTCGGGTTGGTGGCGTTGTTGGCACAATATACACAGTCAGCACCGGCAGATGACGGATACGAGTTACGTCCCCGTTCCCGGGCGGATTTCATTCCGGTTACGGCAGTGCAAGGGGATCATGCAGAGCCGCTGGCTTTTCTTTTGATGCAAAATTATCCCAATCCGTTCAATCCACACACCGTAATCCGGTTTATGCTCCCCCAAAAAAGCCCGGTCGAACTGGCAGTCTTTGATCTCTTGGGCCGGCAGGTGCATAGGTGGTCGTCCCCTGGCTTGTCTGCGGGTGCTCACGAGCTGATCTTTGATGCGACCGGGCTGAGCAGCGGCAGTTATTTTTATCGCTTGACAGCGGGTAATTTTATACAGGTGCGCCGGATGGTGATCGTAAAATAGGCCCGGATACATTCTTATTTTGAAATGAGCAATGAACTTGTAAAAACACGCAACCAGAGAATATGAAAATGACGATCCTGGGGTCGGACCTCAGCCATCGCTAAAAAACAACAATTTAGATGATGCAATAGGCCGTTTGAACCGGTTTAATAGGCTGTTTACCCGCTCTTCTTTCGTTTCAAGGCAGCGTAATTCAAATCATTCACGACGCGATGGATCCCGGTTTACCTCTTACAAATGTTTTCCTTGCATTAAAGACATAAATTCTTTAATAATCTTATCACGCCCCAAACGCAATAATAATCATATGGACGAGCTCAATGATTGCGATCACTAAAAACTCGCATTCATTTGTGTTCATTCGGGTTTATTCGTGGTAAAAATTGAACCGTAAATAAACTAAACCATCCCTTGACCAAACCCACTGAGAAAAATGAAAGCTCGCATACAAAAACAAATCGAATTCATCCTGGAAATCGACAAGCTCAAACACATTTTGCGTCAATCCTATCTGTTACAAAATCTCCGGCGGGAAAACTCTGCCGAGCACAGCTGGCAGTTGGCACTTATGGCCATGGTGCTCGCCGAATATAGCGATGAATCCATCGACCTGCTGCATGTGATCCGCATGGCGCTGGTGCATGATATCGTAGAGATCGATGCCGGGGATACCTACTGTTACGGCGATCAATCGGATAAATCCCAAAAGGAACAAGCAGCAGCCGAACGGTTATATGGTCTTTTGCCGGACGACCAGGCAAAAGAACTGCATGCGCTCTGGATGGAATTCGAGACCCGTGAAACCCCGGAAGCCCGCTTTGCCGCTGCCCTGGACCGGCTCATGCCGCTGTTGCTCAATTACCACACCCAGGGCCAATCCTGGCTCGAACACGGCGTGCGCAAGGACCAGGTGCTGGAACGGAACTGCCACATCGCCGAAGGATCTAAAGAGTTATGGGACTATGCGGAAACGCTGATTCAAGATGCCGTAAAGAAGGGATTTTTGCTTGAATAGGCAAAAGAGCAAAACTCGATAATCATGATCATTTAGGACCGCTACGGCTCTGCCACCTCGGCAGTCCTCTACAATACCTGCTGGTTATTTTAAGTTACTTTTATTTCTTATTTCAGCCACATTGTTCAGCGCCGCGGTGCCAGGATCCTGCGCGGACTCGGCAACATTTTCCTTTTCAGAGCCTTGGTTCTTTGATGTTCTGTAATCGTGATCATTGGGGACCGCTTCGGCTCTGGCCCCGCGGCCGTCCTATACATTTCCTGCTGGTTATTTTAGTTTACTTTTATTTCTTATTTCGGCCACATTGTTCAGCGCCGCGGTGCCAGGATCCTGCGCGGGCTCGGACGCGCTTCCCCCTGGACCATGCAGAGATCCTTTTAAGCTCAGTAAAAATTTGTGCGCCTGGGTTATGATCTTGACATTCCCTAATGCATGGCCCAGGGGGCGATCGCGCCTCGCTATCATTTAGGAAAAAGCTCTATAAATAATGGTTCGGATGAATTGGATTTTCCCTATTGTTACCATTTTATCTCTCCCCTTTTTGTTTTTTATCACTTGATCTCTGACATTGGATATCTGATCGCCTCTAGCGAGCTTTGTCTTTGAGTAATTCTGCTCTATCCAGAAATCTGAAACCATATATTTAATATAGTGTATCGGTTGTAGAGCTTTTTCCCCACATTCAGCGAGGGGCGATCGCCCCCGGAGCCATGCATAGACAAGCTCAAAAGGCAAGAGGGAGATATAAAGTCCGCTGAAACAAAAGGGTATCCTGCATGGCGCAGGGGGAAGCGCCACGAGCCCGCGTAGGATCCTGGACCCGCGGCTCCTGAAGAGTATGACAAGAAAAAGAAATAAAACCAAACCAAAATGGTCATCAGGAAACAATAAAGAATAGCCGCGGAGACAGAGCCGGAGCGGTCCCCAAATATCAAAGTCTGGACCTAAAAAAACACTCGACTAAAGAATAGGACTATCGACGAATCTGCAAAGGATCCTGGCACCGCCACAACTATAACTGAAAAGCAGGGGCTAAAACAGACAATTACAGGCAACACAACCCAAATAGCACCACCGGGATTGCTGCATACAGTAAAGTTGTTTAGTAGAGTAAACAGCGAAATGAACAAACCCTCTACCTGGCATTCAATAAGAAGTATGATAAAAATTGTCAACGTTGGGAGACAGTATCATGAAATTTTTAGCCAGCGTTTTGGTGACAATTCTGGGTTTTGCCGTGGCAGCGTTAATTGTCATGTATAGCGGCGCTGTCAGTGTCAGCGTGCTGGATAAACCTTCCGCATTTCAATCCTGGATTCTTTCCACAACCATGGAAAATTCGGTCAACTCTCGTGCCGGGGATATCACAGTACCAGACCTGGAAAAAGAAGTGATGATAGAAACCGGCGCTACACATTATGTGACCATGTGCCAAACATGTCACGGGGCACCTGGCGTAAATTTATCTGCAATGGCAAGGGGCCTGGAACCCATCCCCCCTTTGCTATATCACAAAGAGGAAGCCGAAGAATGGAGCGCTGCAGAAAAATTCTGGATTACCAAAAACGGAATCATGATGACTGGTATGCCATCATGGGGCGTTACCCATTCGGATGAGGAGATATGGGCGATTGTGGCTTTCTTACAAAAGTTGCCCGGGTTGTCAGAAGCAAAGTACAAAACAATGACGCAGAGCACAAAAACTGAATCTGGCCATTCGCATGCTGACGGCGATGGACATAGTCATTGATGATTTGTATATCAACCGGCAAAGAAATAACCAAAGGAGGTATGAATATCATGCGAACCTTGATAATTTTCACAGCACTTTTAATTTTACCTTTCGTCTCCGCCTGTAACAATGATACCGATCACATGGATGACCACATGGGAGACATGCATAACAATTCTTCCCAATACATGATGGACATGAATTCCATGATGAATAATCAGAATTTGATAAACAATCCAGACACCAGGAATCAACTGGAGCAAATGCAAAACCATATGAGCGTACTGATGCAAAATTATGAGAATATGCTGCAAAGCATGAATGAGGTGCAGGAAAACGCCCGGGAAGATAGTCATAATATGCACCACCGTGAAACGTTTTGATAATATCATCAAAGGTTTCATTACCGATATTGGGTTGCCGCAGAGGCTTGGACCGCAGTTAGATCAAAATACATGCAAGAGGAATAGAGGGGTAACAATGGATCAACAAAAGAAAAAGACAGGAATGAGTTGGGGGCGTTTTACGGCGATGATCGCGACTTCGATCCTCATGATGATTTTCTTAATGTATCAGCTCGTCTATTCTTTTGACCACGCACTGTTTAGTGTAAACCGTCTGATCGCCTCATTGGTCATGGGGTGCGTGATGACGGTCGTGATGCTGTCCTTCATGTGGACGATGTACAAAGGAACAGGAACCAAAATCACAGTTCTCGTCCTGGCCTCGCTGCTGGCCGTGGCCTTGCTGTTCGTAAATAGAAGCCAGGCCGTGATCGGGGATGTCAATTTTATGAAATCGATGATTCCCCATCACTCTATTGCCATCAACAACGCCCGCAAGGCGAGCATTAGTGATCCGCGCGTTCGCAAACTGGCAGATGGAATAATCAGGGCTCAGGTCTTGGAAATAAAGGCAATGAAGCGACTCATTGATGACATTGAAGAAAATGGAGAACGGGGTATAAAAGCGCTACCTCCGCGTTCCACCGAGATGACAGAAGAAATGAAACACGAGATCGAAAAATTGGTAGAGTGAATGGGCGCATAGATGCAAAGTTATGAAAACAAGACCGAGTTGCTGGAATATGCGCGAAAAGAGTATTGAAGGGATGGGCTATTATGCAGCTGTTTGGCAATATCACTGAAATGGAGGGTTACCATGAAATATGTGTTTGGATTCAGCATAATTTTTCTTTTGACTGGTTTCCCGTTTGCGGGATGCGAAAAGAACGAAAATCCAAATATTCATGTGATTTCGGCAGACAGCCTCAACATAATGCTGCAAGATAAAGATTTTACGCTGGTCAATGTTCATATTCCCTATGACGGTGAAATTCCGCAAACCGATCTGTTCATACCCTACAATGAAATAAAAGACCATTTGGAGGAATTGCCGCCAAAAGATAGTACGATTGTACTGTACTGCCGCAGCGATCGCATGAGTGGCATTGCGGCCAACACTCTGGAAAATCTCGGATATTCAAAACTCTATAATGTCAAGGGCGGCATGCGGGCCTGGAAGTCGGCCGGCTTTGACCTGATTCGCAAACATTAGCATAAAATGAAAAGGAGACAAATATGTGGCATGACATGGGTTGGGGCGGTATGTGGTTCGGATGGGTATTCTGGATCATTGTTATTGGACTCGTTGTCTATGCGATCGTCCGTGCTACAACCGGACGACAACAAACATCACAATCATCAAATGAAACCCCTCTCGATATTTTGAAAAAAAGATATGCCAAAGGGGAAATCAACAAAGAGCAATTTGAAGAGATGAAAAAGAATTTGGAATAGTTCCACTCATCCATTTAAAAAAGAGTTAGACATGCCGAAATTAAACCGGCGGGAATTCATTAAAATATCAAGCACCAGTGCTGCGACAGCAATTCTTACCGCAGGAATGAGACTGGCTTGCCGTGATGGCAATGGGTCTGCCACTGCACCAAGGAACTCTGGTCGGTGAACCGATCGATCCTGGGGTCGGACCTCAGCGGTTTTTAAAAAACAACAATTTAGATGATACAACAGGCCATTTGAACCGGTTCAATAGCCTGTTTTCACCCCCCGAAAATCGACTGTTTGAAAACTAAAAGAGGGTTGATTTTGACCCCCAAAATCAACCCTCTTTATTTATTTAGGCTCATATTTTCAATAGGTTAGCCACCCTCGTTTTCCAAGAAATCCACATATTCTCAATAAAATCAGCCACCGGCTGAGGTCCGACCCCAACGGTGGGGCTTAAAAATTAAAATTCGACCATAAACGTCCGCACCTGGTGATGGCCGATATCCACGGTGAACCGGTTTTTCGAGATCTTGATCTCGGGCTGATCGGCCAGAACCTCTTCGATGTGGTTGGTCTCGACGACACTCTTGGCCGGCGCCGGCAGTATCACCGTCACCCGGTCGTCGCGGCCCTCGGTTTCGAACAGACGTAAAACCACATTGTGTGGGGACCAGTCACCTTGCTGCACCTTGAGCGCCGAGATGACCACATGATCGCTGTTGCAACCAAAGAACGAGTGTTCCGACGGCAAAGACCATTCGTTCTTGCGCGCCCAGTTGGGCAACGCACCATCGTGCATGGGCTCTTGTATGGGGATCATGGGCTGGTTGAGCTCCATGGCCGCCCTGGGTACATCCCCTTCGCGCCAGTCGCCGGCATGGCTATAAAGCGCATAACGGAACGAGTGCACTCCCTCGTCCATGCGCGGATCCATGTCCCGTGCACCCCGCACAACAGACATGCGCATGACATTGTCGCGGATATCGAATCCGTATTTGCCATCATTCAGCAATGCCACGCCATGCACATCGGTCGAGAGCGCAACCCAGTTCTGAGCCACCCATTCCTGACCATCGGTATCCCGCTGAATATAGCCATAAGGCTGTTCATAGAACGCCTTGCCCTGCATGACATTGACCGGGAAAATCACCTTGAGCAAACGGTCGCTGTCATGCCAATCCACATTCATCTCAAAATCAACCTGGGACGAGCCGCTGTTGAGAATCATGCGACGGTTGAAATAAGACTGCTCGCTCTTGTCGCCCCATTCTACGACCACTCTCAGCGGAGTCCGCTCTACAATCCTCGCCTCGCCCACCTGACGTAAAGGGATGGTAAGGTGAGTCAATGAGAGATCCCAGGACGAGCTGGAGGATTCCTGAATCAGCTGCAGCACATTCCCCGTACCGCTCAGTAGTTCTCTTTGCAATCGCTTGTCATAAATCGAGGTCACACCGGTGTTGTCATACCGCACCACCAGGTATTCATTCTGCACCATATCCGTACCGACTTTGATCTCCAACTCGGCGGGATTCTTTTCTTCATTGTACACGCGATACAATTTATACCCCATGGCAGGCACGTCCTTTGCATACAGGGAGACATATGCGACGAGTCCGTCTTGAGACCATCCCCTGACATAAAACAGCGAGCGATTGCCCTGCTCATCATTGATGTTAATGTCGTCCGGTGCAGTCGGAAAGCGGATTTCTGCATCCACCACATGACTGCGAGACCATGACAACGGATTATAAATCACCAGCGGTATGCCCCGGCCCCGGGTATCGATGCGCGAACCGATGACCTCGAGTCCGAACTGCATGAGCCGATAGCCTTCCGACTCTATCGCATCATAATCGATCAATGCATCATCCGCAGCGTCGCCGATACAGGTGCCGGGCAGGATATCATGAAACTGGTTGAACAGGACTTTTTTCCAGACCTGACGAAAATCCACACGCGGGAATAAAGGCTTGCGCTGCAGCATGGATCCGATGGTGGCGAATTTCTCAGCGGCCAACAACAAGTTCTCACTCTGGCGATTGCGCTTTTTCAGGCGTGCCTGGGAGGTATAAGATCCGCGCCATTTAGTGGGTTCCACCTCGCCGTCCTCGCCGGTGCCGATACCGATCTCACCGCGGTGCACCGGCCACGACTGCTCCGATTCCAACAAACCGTTCAGAAACCCCTCGGGCGTGCTATAATATACGTCCGGGAAATCGCTCTCTCGCTGCAACCGCCGGATATTCTCTACATCCCCCATACGCGGCCCACCGCCATGATCACCTTCTCCATAAAGCAACATGGCGCGATCGATATCAGCGACCATGAACCACTCTTTGAGCTTGAGCATGATATCAGGGGTGGGTTTGATGTTATAGTGAATGGGAACATTATACGCGAGGATACGCGAGCCGTCCGGACTCTCCCACCAAAAAACACGCTTGTCTTGCGGAGCTCCGCGGCTGAACACATAGGTTTTCATACCGCAGCCGCTATAGATCATGGGCAGAGTCAGGGCCTGACCGCAAAAGCTATCCGGTACCCAGGCGACATCGATGGAATCGACGTCCAGTTCAGTAGAAGCATACTCTTTACCGATGAGAAACTGACGGATCAGGCTTTCACCACCGGGAAGAATGGCATCCGGCTCGACCCATTGGCCGCCCACCACAGACCATTTCCCTTCTTTGATTTTCTCTTTGACAGCCTTAAACAGATCGGGATAATAGATCTGCATGGTTTCATAAAGCACCATCTGGCTCTGGGCAAACGTCATATCCGGTTCTGCCTGCATGGTTTTCAGGACTCCCCAGAACGTATCCGGCACCACCCGGTCCACCGTTTCGTTCCAACGCCAGCGATAGGCCATATCGATATGCGCATTCCCCACCAAATACAGTGCAGTGGGATCCACCTGAGCAAAGGACACCACGGTCCATAACAACAACCAAGACAGACGCTTCATGACTCTCTCCCAAGTGTCTTAGGGTTCGTCGATCACCCGCACGTTAAAGTCCCAGTCCCACTGATCGAAATAGAGGTTTCCACCGGCCCATTCCACCTCGCCGCGCTGAAAATCGATGGTCTCCGAACGGGGATGGATTTTGGCAGGATAAAACCTTACCGAAAAGTCGTCATTGACGATCCATCGCCAGGCATCCATGCCCCCTAAAAAGAACCACTTTATTTGCGGATCGTCGACCGGCTGTTTTTCATAGGTCACATCCATGGGCAACCAGCCATACGGTTCCAGATAAAACTCGCCCCAGTCGTGCATGGTCCAGTCACTGGGTTCGACCCACCAACCGGATTGCCAGCGCGCCGGGATGCCGTTCATGCGCATCAGGGTGATGAGAAAAAGGGTCTGCATGCCACAATCCGCATGGCGGTTTTCCAGGATATAATCACAGACAGAGGTAAACGTAGAATATTCTCTTGCTGAAGCCCAGGGAATATTATCGCTGATCCAGCCGAATAACTGCTGGGCGATCCTGTAAGGATGGGTTTCGTCGCCGACGATATCCCGGGACAATGCCCGCATTTCCGGAGAAAACACGATATGAGGCGGACGCTCTTGCAAATAGGGCTTGACCGAATCAGGCAACTGTGTGGATACGCGATCCGCATCGATAGCCTGAAAATAGGCATAATGCGTCATTTCAAAACTCACGTTGAACGTCATGGCCGAATCCTCTCTGGCGATTTGCTCAAAATAGATCGAGCGGTGAAAATCCCGCTGATCCGGAGAAAGCAGATATTCGGCAGGTGCTGTATCCACGATATGGATATCTGTCTGGCGATCGGGTACAGATTTGGGAAACGGCAACCAGGCCCTTACCACCTGCCCATCGGGAACCGTATTGGCAGGAACGGTGATACGATAATCGATGCGCACACGCGCCGGTTGGGTATAGGGTGAATCCTGTGCATTCCGGACAATAGATCGCAAATCCGCCAGACGGTTGTATTCCGGTTCCACCTGTGGGCCATCGACCTGCTTTTTCAACTCGCGCAACTCTGGCACGATGCGAAACAGGTTGCGTGCCGCAGCATGAAAGTAGCGCTTTTGACCGTCGATAACCCGGACCTCCAGGGCATTGGATTCTTCCCATTTTAACAGATCATCGACTTCCACATCCGATATATAGCGGGAAATATAGGCGATCATGTCAGATCGGTCTTTGTTAAAATCCTTGCGAATCCGTTCCAGCCGTTCGATTTCGAAAATCATTTTTTGCCGCAGCATGGCATCCATCTCGGGCTTTATCGCCATCAGCTGCCGCATATCGTTTTGTGCCTGTGTAAATTCACCCCGTTCGACAAGATCCCGAATCGATTCGGGCAAGGTTTGTCCTGTGACAATCGTGGTCATAAGCAAGAGTCCAAAGATGAGTTTATTCATACGCTCCTCGAGAGTTTCTTTTGGGTATAGAACGCCAATCCCCAAATACCAGCCCACAGGACCGCCAGTACAAAGCGGCCACCCCAGATCAGGGCTGCGACATTAACGGCATATAAAACATGGAAAAACCATTCCGGCGCCTGTTGCTGCGTTCGCTTTAATTTTGTGGTTTTTGCTCCGCTCATCGCCGCGATACGGGCGATCAGCATGACAATGGTATAAATCATTAAAAGCAAAAACATCAAGTTTTGTTTCACCAAAACCGAGACCAGAATATAAAGCGTCACCGCCACATCCCACACCACATATTTGAACCATTTCATAATCACCTCTCCCCTTTTCCCGTTGAGCCACGTTTTTCCAATCTAAAATCTCTAGTCACCCTCTGATTTATCCAGTCCTCACTTTTCACACCGAATCCACCGCCCGTCATAGGCAGGCACCACGAGCATTTCTTGCATGGACCACTCTATACCGGTGACCGCGTCTATGGCGGAAGAGTAATTAAAATCCTCCACATTCAGTTGCACCGGGCGTTCCGGACCATCATTGATGATAAAATAGTGATCCGCTTCCGGAGCAGCCAGGCGATATACAATGGCGCCGTTACAGGTAAACCGGGGACGGTGCGTGCCAAGCGTGTACCTCAGCAGCATTTCTTCGGCAAGAGTATTCCCGGGTTTGAAACAACTCCTGGAGGCCTCATAGCCCAGCAACACAGCAGAGCCCTCTCCCACGAATGCTTCAGTGATCGCAGGACGCCCATTGTCATAAGCGGCAAGGACACTGCTATGGGTGGGATCGAGATCCACGACAAATCCCTGCAAATCCATCCCATCGAGCCGGACAGGACGATTGATGCCGGCGCCCTGATACTCGTTGATAATGGTGCCAAACGTTTTTTCAAACAATGAGCCCTCGTCTGTGGACAACAATGCGCCGAATTCATCATAATAGGCCGAGGGCATATCCATCACCAGACGACCGCCCTGTTCGACATAATCGACCAGAACAGGCATAATGTCGGAAGGAAGCGAAATGACAAAGGGCATATAAATAATACGATATCGCTGGGCCAGGCCTTTGCGCAAGTCACGATCAGTGACATATTCATATGGAATATTGCCATTGATCAAGGCCCGGCTAATCCCCACACGCGCATCGATGGGATCCTGTCTGAGATGCTCCCGGCCCTGGATAGACATGGCTGCCCAGATCGCTTCGTTATCCCAATCCTGATACACACCGACCAACGGTTCTTTATGGGACTGCCACAGCTCATCGCGATAATGCTGCGCTGCTTGTCCGATTTTTCCTACGCGGATGGCTCTTGGGGTGACCTTGTTATGGCGGTCGAGCAGACTGTATTCGCCGGCTTCCCAGCCTGCCGAGCGGGAGCTCCAGGCCCACATGCCAAAGCCTTTGTATCCGGCAGCCAGAAAACTGAGCATGAGCTGGGTCATGGTTCCTTCATCCACCATAAAGGTATTGCCGCCTTTGCCACCGCTGAACTGCTGGGGCCCTCCGGTGGATTCCCAGGTGGCAGACCAGCCGCCCTTGAAATAATCATGGGTCAGGGCAGCCTGCATATAGATCGGACGTGTAATCTCGTGATCCACCTCATCGAAATGCCAGGCCAGATGAATGGACGGATAGAATGACCCCACATCGGTCATGAGTTCGGCAATGCCTTCCATATCGACGCCCCTGTAACTAAACGGCAGAAACATGCCCATCTCGCCACCGGCGCGAAAGGGTTGTTCGGTATCGAATTCCATATGCTGTTGGATGCGGGTTTTGATCAGCGTTTCACGGTTATCTGCCTTGAACCGAAAAATATCGCGCAGATGACGGTATTCTTTATTGTTCAGCTGTTGCCATCGTTCCTCAAAGTCAGGCCAGGATTGAAAAGGCTCTCCCTCTCTGGGCGCGAGTCCGAAATGGTGCTGGTTATAGACAAGATTGAGGCGATCAATGGTGCCATACTGATCTTTAACCCATTGTACAAACAAAGTCTTGCCTTCCTCGGTGAGACCGGGACCGACACCCCCTACCTCGGGTACTCTACCGCGGAAGCGAGTCGACCGCCCTTGTTTGTGCCATGCGATGGCTTTTTGTAGCCGCTTTTTCAAAACCTCGTTCTGGTATTCGAGCATGCGCGGATCCTCACGAATCTCTTTTATATCTCGAGATTCGATACCGAGTTTATCCAGCAGTTCATCGGTGATAGCCTCCCAGCCACCCTGCCCATACCACCACGGGATAATGCCTTCATCCAAAGCAATGAGCCCGATTTGTTCACGGGTCCATCCGGGACAATTCATGATCTGTTTGAGTGCGGTATACCCCAGCTCTCGCATGGTGCGAAAATGTTCGCGCATTTCTACTTCGCCCTCGCCCGGACGTTGAATATAAACACTGGCGACGGGAATAGGCGCGATCTTTTGGAATTTTTGCTGTGTTGGCGAGTCGTGCAGCGCGTCATAGACTTTTATGAGATAGGGATCAGAATGATCGACAGCGTATACAAAAGAAATTAAAAACAAACACCATATCATTACGCGCATTGGTTTGAGCTCCTCTCTGCCCGTTTGAAAAGTTCTTATCAAATAGAAAATAGCGGATACATAGAATCATCAAGAAATAGGCGAAATTAATATAGTAAACTGTGATTTTAAACACAAGTGATCTTGCTTTTTTTGACATTATTACCTATATTTAAAATGCCCGCACCATTTTGTTCAGCAATCTTGCCTGCAACCTTTCGAGTCCATAGGATTTAATTCTCATGCCCATTCGCACTGAAACCCGTATCAAAGAGGAGCCATGATGCTCTGGCGGCTGCTTTCCGGTGCATTTATGATACATTTTGATGTTCACCGATTTCACTCTTGGAGAATTCTTGTGCTCATTATCAGTCTGCGTGACCCACAAAGATAGCAGAAAATCATGGATCGAAAAATCGTTCGATCCGGAATCTGTAAGATAATGAGGGGTAAAGATTTGAAAATGTTGAAATTTTTATGTGTTCGATTCGGCATTTTGATCACTTTGTCGTATAAATAGATGGGCACCCTGTATAGAATCAGGGATCAATAACATGACAGGCAAATTGTTTCCGGGGAAGAACATGAATTATACAAAAGTCATTGCGGCTTTGTTTTTATTACTTTTTGGCCTGGTTTCTCATCCCTATTCCAAAGACAAAACGAAAATAACAGACACGCCTCCGACCTTGAATAAAGATGGTAGCTGGTCCAACATGGAATTGAATCTCGACCTATCAGGCTGGCGTATGATCACCGATGAAACCGGACACCCTAAACTCCTTCCACCCCAATCTTTATCATCCGATCACGATCAGACTCTGGCAACAAACTGGAGTCAGGTCTTTGTTGGCAATGGCCTCAACGGCAAGATCAGGTCTCTTGTCAGCCTTGGGGCAAATGTCTATGCAGGCGGATATTTTTCTGATGCAGGAGGTGTCTCCGTCAACAGAATCGCTCGCTGGAATGGCAATAACTGGCTGGCGATGGGCAGCGGCGTCAATAGCACGGTCATGGCCCTGGCAACAGATGGAACGAATATCTATGCCGGTGGATTCTTTACCCAGGCTGGCGGCAAAGACATCAACTATGTCGCCAAATGGGATGGCAGTGAATGGCATGCCCTGGGTATAGGTGAAAACAATGGCACAGATGCAGCGGTTTATGCGCTCGCCTGGATCGATGGAGCCTTGTATGCCGGAGGTGACTTTGCCAATGCAGGCGGTGTTTATGCACCTTACCTGGCCAAATGGAATGGCAGCAATTGGAGCAATGTCGGAACGAGTCTGGGCAATACCGTCTATGCCATCACCGGACTGGATGGCGATATTTATGCCGGAGGCTATTTTACCAACCATTTTGCAAAATGGGACGGAGCATCCTGGACTTATCCCGGTTCCGGCACGGATAACCTGGTCAAGGCATTGGCGGTTCAGGACAATGATATTATCGTCGCAGGACAATTTTTAAATGCTGGTTCCACACCAGCGAACTATATCGCCCGGTGGGATGGGTCTGCCTGGTCAGCGCTTGGCAGCGGCACCAATGGAATCATAGAAGCACTGGCAGTGGACGGATCCACAGTTTATGCCGGCGGTTTGTTTACGCAAGCCGGTGGCAACCCGGCCAACTATGTCGCAAAGTGGGATGGAACGAGTTGGTCTGGTCTCGACTCGGGGACCAACTCGTTCATCCGCGATATGGTACTGTCCTTTACAAATCTCTACGTGGGGGGAGATTTTACCACAGCAGGCGGCTATACGTCTGAGTATATCGGACTCTGGGGGCAGGCTGCATCCACGGTCCAAATAAAGGCCTTACTGGAGGGGGCCTTTCGCGGATCACAGATGACAACCGGACTCGGCTCGTGGATACCCGACACCTCGCCTTATAGTCAAGACCCGCGTACCGTCACGTCCCTGCCTGCTTCTTGTGTAGATTGGATACTCTTGCAATTGCGGGAATCAGATGGCACCACTGTCGCTCAAAACCGCAGTCTGTTTCTGCGTACAGACGGCGTCATTATTGATGAAAATGGCAACTCTGCTCATGCGTTTCCAGGTCTCCCGGATGGTGACTATTATGTGGTGGTTTACCATCGCAACCATCTGGCCGCGATGAGTGCCTCTACTGTCTCGATCACAGGAACCACCTCTGTGGGTTGGGATTTTACTACCGCCGGCACTCAATATTACGGAACCCAGGGTGGTAAAGAACTGGTCACAGGCACCTGGGGATTGTGGTGTGGCGATTCCGACCGCGATCAAACGGTGGACCTGGATGACTATACCCAGTGGCGAACCGAAGCGCTGGTCAACGGCTTTGGCTATTCACCCTATGACCTCAATTTCGATACACGCATCACGACATTGGACTATGTTTATTGGATGAATAATTATAGGATAGGAGCCACCTCTCAAGTTCCCTGATTCTTTGTAAACCCATTTTTCCTGATTTCAGGAATACAAACTGTGCGCCGATAAAGCTTTGGCACATCATATAACGATCAGTCTCTGCAATGAAACTGCATTCTGCTTGCACTATTTCCAATTTCTGGGAATTTGTGATTCATGACAATAAATATTTTAGTAAATTTATCATTATTACACTATTGTCCAAAATATGCAATAGTAACATCTTTCTCCTTGGAAAACCAGAGATTGCGATGACAATAAAAAAAACATAGAATAGGATAATTGTCAACCGATCATGCAAGACCTTTCTTCGCACCTCTTTTCTGCGTTGATCTTTGTCTATTTTGAAAAAACAGTATCATTCGTTTAAAGTATTGTGCCCATCCCGAAAGGATATTTTGTGAAAATTAAAAGTATGCTTGTAATTCTTGTTGTTTTTTTTATTTGTTTCGCACCTCTGCATAGCGCACGATCACAAAAACCGTCGGATGTAAACCTTGAAAAATTGGATGGCCGTTTCCGACAGTTGCTGCAAAAAGCAAAGGGCTGGGATATTCGAGGACTGGCCCCCATGGATAAACAGTTGAAAAAAGTCAAAGATGGCAAAGAGGTCTATGGAGCGATTATCTATGCTCAGGATATTAAAGCGTTGCGCAGGGGAGGGATCGATGTGCAAAGCGAACAACAAACCTTTGCCACAGCTCTGGTCGATGACAATGACCTCATAAAACTGGCCCGTATGGATGGGGTGACCTGGGTCGATGCCGGCGCCCTCGATACCTTGCACAATGATGTCGCCCGGATCGCTTCGGGCGTGGATCTCGCCAATAACGGATTTTTTAATAACACCGAATACAAGGGTCAGGATGTGCTGATCTGCATCGTGGATACCGGAATCGACTGGGAGCATCTGGACTTTCGTGATCCCACGGATCCCACACAGTCGAGAATTCTGGCTATCTGGGATCAGACCATTTCGCCCCAGGGAAGTGAAAGCAACCCAGCTGATTTTACCTACGGCGTCGAGTATACGCAAGCCCAGATCAATGATGAGCTGGATGGCTCACCCGCCGGATTCGTGCGCAGCCAGGATACCCACGGTCATGGAACCCACGTCGCAGGTACGGCAGCAGGCAATGGCGCCGCCTCGGTCGACGGTTCAAAATTCGCCGGAATGGCGCCAAAAGCAGACATCCTGGTGGTCAAGGCGGGCAATGGCAGTTTTCCCACAACGAATATTATCGATGCATTGACCTGGGCAGACGATAAAGCCGACGATCTGGGAATGCCACTGATCGTCAATATGAGCCTGGGAAGCAATTCAGGGCCTCACGATGGCACCGATTCCAAAAGCCAGGCTATCGATGATTTAGTTCAGCCGGGACGTTGTGTGGTCGTATCTGCAGGAAATGACGGTGACGATAATATCCATGTGAGTGATCAGATCAACGGCAGTCAATACGATGACATTACGGTCTCTGTTCCCTCATATACGGCAATGGCAGGAAGCAATAATGATATTCTTATCATGGAATTCTGGTTTGATAGCAATCTGGATATCAGTGCAACAGTGACCTCACCCAATGGCTATTCGCTAACGGTTGGGCCCGGAAATCAAAATGACTCGAATACTGCCGATGGCACAATTTATATCAGCAATTATACTTTTAGTGGCAATTTGGATCGATATATCTATGTAAAACTCTATGATCAGATCCAGACAACTCCTCCGCAAACGGGGTCCTGGACCGTCCGCCTTACCAACCAAACGACCACAACAGCAACCACTTTTCATGGCTGGTTCGCGGATCGCACTATCGGTAATCCCCTTACCCAGGCGTCCCTATCAGGGGCAGACGCTGCCTATACGCTCGGCAACACTGCCACAGAAGCCATTATCGTAGGTTCGTATGTTTCGCGATGGCGATGGCTTGCCAGCAATGGCTTACACTATTCCGGGGGTGGAACAGATATTTCTGATGACATTTCGCTCTTTAGCAGTTTTGGTCCGACACGGTATGGCATCCAGGATAAACCCGATATAGCCGCACCTGGTCAGGCTATCGTCAGTAGCCGGTCTGCAGACACCAGTCCCAGCCCCGGTTCCCTTGTGGCAAACGATCAACATCTAAAAAGCCAGGGAACCAGTATGGCTGCGCCAGTGGTGGCCGGAGCCATGGCCCTGCTGCATGAAATCAATCCGACTGTAGATCCTTCCACCCTTTTATCTATTGTAAATCAAAATGCCATCAAAGACAATTATACCGGAGCGGTTTGGGGTGAGCAATGGGGAAACGGCAAACTGAATATTGTCGAATGTATCAATGACCTGATCAATCCTCAAAAAAGTATAGCGAGTGAAACACTTGTCTATGATGAATGGGGAAGTAACTTTTCTTATATCACACTGCCCACAAGTGATAAACTTGCATTAAAAATCAATCCCACGCTCAGCGGCTTTCTCTCGGGTATTTGGCTTCATATGGGATGGGACGAAGTGACATCTGACATCAGGATCACTGCGTACAATGAGGCTGCTGGCAAACCTGCTAATCCCATCGGAGAATCAGTAACGATACCGGCGAGTGGCTTGCTGGCCTATAGCTGGAATTTAGTGAACCTGGCAAACAGCCATGTGGCATTGAAACAAGACTCTACTTATTTCGTTGCTGTAGAACCGATCTCAGCCAGCACTTCATTTGGACTCGAGACAGGGACAAGCGATACCCGAACGTCTTATTTTAATGGGTCGGACTGGTACCTGCAGTCCTGGAACCTGCGTCTCCGGCCGGTTATTGCGCGCGATGGCATCTTGCTGGTGGCCAAACTATTCTTACAAGGCGGATATAATGATGCCAGCGGTACCATGAATATCAATATCAACACAGATCTTCCCCTGACCTCACCCTATGCTGAGGACCCGAGAACTTTGGCGACTATGCCCCCCGGCATTGTCGATTGGGTTTTGATCCAGTTGACCGATCCGGCAACGAACAGTGTGGTCGCTTCTCATAGTGCATTGCTGCACAGCAGCGGCTGTATCGTCGCAGACGATGGGGCGACCGGCGTGGTCTTTCTCGATGTCGTGCCCGATGACTATCGCATCCTGCTCAAACATCGCAACCATGTGGTCATTGCATCAGCCTCCACTCCAACAATGAATGGGTCGAATGACACACTGTTTGATTTTACAGATTCGGCCAATCTCTATGATCAAAACGGAGCCGTCGAGCTGCAAACAAATATATGGGGACTGTGGTGCGGGGATAGCGACGGATCTGATTTGGTCAACAGTACCGACTATACCGTCTGGTACAATGCCGTGCGAGCCTCGGCCTCGGGGTATGAAGCCGCAGATATCAATTTGGATGGCCTTGTGGATCAGACGGATTACACGCTTTGGCAAAACAGCGCTTCTGCGGGGGCGCAGGCAGTACTGCCCTGAGTGGTGTTTTCACCAAAAGATCGGGATATAGCCTTTTAGGAGTCATGACAGAAATACAGCTGGTCAAAATCAGAATCATTGCCACTGATTTTATTACGCTTAAAAGATAAAAAATTTACCTCTGCTCGTTTGAGAATGGTATAATTTTTGTCAATCTGTTCTTTGAAATAATAAATCATAAACAAAGGTAGAGCAGCTTATGTCCATCCAGCCATGGGTTTGTGTCTTGACCCTCGTTCCTGCCCTCTGTCTTGCCAAAGCAACAAAGTTACATCAGCCCGTCAGCACCGTTACGCCCAGAGAAATTGCTTCCTCGGGGTGCGCAACAGGAAGTGAAAACCCTGTCCCTGACAATGAGTCCTATGAACTCGAGGTGGTCTATCTCACCAATCTGGAACGACAGGCCAATGGCGTCGCACCGCTCAAGGCGACGGCAGGCAATGCCCTCTCCAGAGCCGCCCGGTATCATGCTCAGGATATGGGAGACGATAATTACCATGATCATGATACACATGATCGCAATCAACAGGGCGATCTGGTCCTGACCTGTGGCACCTGGGAACGGGTCGGTGCGTTTTTTTCCTACTGGGCAGCCGCCGAAAATATTGCTGCCGGCTATCTCACTCCCGCTGATGTGGTCAACGGATGGATGAACAGCTCAGGACACCGGGCCAATATCCTCAATGCCAACCTGTGGGAGATCGGTGTAGGCTATGATTATGAATCTTCCAGTGACTATGATCGTTACTGGGTACAGAATTTTGGCAAACGACCGGATATCTATCCTATCGTCATCGAACTCGAAGCGATGGAAACCGATCAGCAAACCGTGGATATTTATGCGTATGGTCAATCCCAGTTCGATGAGATCCGGTTTTGCAATGAAACCGGAACATGGTCGGATTGGCAACCGTTTACCCAATCCGGGTTTACCTGGCAACTGAGCGCAGGATCGGGGCTCAAGACCGTAACCGCCGAGATGCGCAACGGCTCGACCACTCTTGCCAGCTCTGACGAGATTCTGTATTCGGAACCCCGGGTGTTCTCGTCTCTCAAGGTGTTTTTGCAAGGCGGATTCAACGGCACGGGTCAAGGGACTCTTTTGCAGCCTTTATTGCCCTTCCAATCCCCCTATCCCGATGCCAAACAGGTTTCACAGTTTCCTGCAAACGCTTCTGACTGGATTTATCTGCAGCTGCGGGAATCGGATGGCAGCACGGTTGTGGCCGAAAAGAGCGCCTTTCTCATATCAGACGGCTCGATCACAGATGAAGATGGCTCGAACCAGATCGAATGGCCGGGGGTAGCAGAAGGCTCTTATTACCTCGTGGTGATCCACCGCAATCATCTCGATATGATGAGCCGGAACCCTGTATCTTTATCCGATGCATCTGCTGCTTGTTATGATTTTACTACAGATAGCAATCAAGCCTATGGCACCCACAGCATGATCCAACTGCCGGCAGGAGTCTGGGCCATGGTTGCCGGAGATATCGATGCCAACGGCGTATTGGATGATGCAGACTATACCGAGTGGATGACCCGTGCAGCCTCGGGATCTGCAGGATATTTATATGCGGATTTGAATCTTGACGGGAATGTAAATACCCTGGACTATTGTTTATATTTTAACGGAATGCGTTCCGGGGGTACACAGTCTTTACCATAAAATAAAATTGTGATGAAAAACACTCTAAACTCATTTTCAAATTGACTTTTTGAAAAAAAACATTAATTTAGGTAATATGGCAATATTATATTGAGGGGTATCAAACATGAAAAATGTCCTTCCAATTGTCCTGTCTCTCTTTCTATCGATGGGCATTGCCCTGGCAGATGATAGTGAATTCAGGCTGCTCGTTTCTCAAAACGATGGTACCGTCGGCGGAGAGTATCAGGTTAAAGCACAAATCAAAATCACCGATGGGCAACCTTCGCCAAAGGTGGTCAATTCTTTGACGCTCGATGTTCCATATGGCGCCACCCTTACGGCTCCGGCAGATGCAGCGGATTTGAACTGGTTTACCAACGATGCGGCGGTGTCAGGATACGAGTGCTCGCTGAGCAAACTCGACGGTTATTACCGCATTCTCGTCACCAGCAATGGCGTCAGCGATGGCACGGGCTGGCAGATCACCAACAGCGCCTGGAGCGATATCGTCACCCTGCGCTGGGTCATTGGCAGCGTGCTGCCGCATGATGTCACCCTTACCAACACCACCGATGCCGCCGCCTATTATACCGGCACCACCGGCGACAGCGATGCCATGGACTGGGCTACCACGCCGAAACAGGGAGAAGAGTTGAAAATTGCAGCCAAGGTGTTTTTAAGGGGAGCTTTTAGTACAAGTACAGGAACAATGAATACAACCTTGAGCAACACAAGTCCTCAAGCCATCCCTACCAATGCACCTTATGATGATAAGTCTGTTGCCAGTATTCCCACAAATATCACAGATTGGGTAAAGCTTGAAATCAGAAGCCAAGAAACAGGCCCTGCAGTAAATTTTGTCAGTGTTTTTCTGGATGAAAACGGTAACATTGTCGCAGATGATGGTTCTACACTGGAATTCCTGATGGACTCTCCTGAGGGATCAAAAAATTATTATTTTGTTATCCATCACAGAAATCATCTACCAGTCATGTCGGGTTCTACAATTGGTTTGGATGCCAGTTCTTCTACGCAGTATGATTTTACCACAGGTGTGGGGCAAGCTTATGGTACAAATGCTTTGGCCGACCTTAAAGGTGACGGTTCTGTATTTGGAATGTTTGCTGGGGATGCCAACGCATCGGATGGTGTTAATTCCACGGATTATCTTGCTGTCAAGAATGAAATCAACACAAGTGGATATCAAATGGGTGACGTAAATCTCAGTGGCTTGGTTAATTCCACAGACTATTTAATTGTAAAACCAAATATTGGAAATAATTCTCAAGTACCCAACTGATGAGGTATATCATAATGAAAAAACTTTTGATATTTGCTTTGTATTTTGGATTACTCGGCATGGCATATGCCGGACAGGTAGAAATTTCACTCAATGGAATCAACCCATTGAACGTCAATGTGGCAGGTGTAGGCTCTCAACAAGAAGCAGGTGGCATTAGTGTCTATGTGTATTTTCGAAATGATGGTACCACAGAATTAACCACCACAGATAACGTAACCGCCGATCCGCTGGAAACAGGATTTGGATGGGGAACAGGATTATTAAATAAAATCATCGAAACCGGCAGCTGGAATAAAGGTGGGTATACATTTACCAGAAGACTATTATATGACAACACCAGTGTGTTTTCGCAAGGTGACGATTATTGGCCTACTGCTGGTTTGAATGCAATCACCCTCAATTTTACTACAGTGGGTACTGGACAGGCATATGTTGAAGCTAATGGTAGCGACGCCCTACCAGACTTTTCCGGGACCGCACCTCATACCATCACATACTCTAATCAAGAGGTCACCCTCCCTGTCGAACTCGCCACCTTTGAAGCCGAGCTGGCACAAATTGCTGTTCTGCTGAAATGGGCCACAGCATCTGAAGAAAACAATCAGGGTTTCAACCTCTATCGCAGCGAACAGGAAAACGGCAGCTATGAGAAACTCAATGGCAGCCTGATTCCCGGCAACGGCACCACCACCAATACAAACGAGTATGAATTCAGAGATGACCGTATCGAGTCCAACAAATACTATTATTACCGTCTTGAAGATGTGGATATCAATGGCCAGGCCAAACAACACGGCCCCATCAACATCTTTATCGATCCGGCACTCATGGCTCCGACCGAATATTCGCTGGATCAA
>WJME01000337.1 GCA_014728115.1 Candidatus Zhuqueibacterota bacterium
CATCAGTTGAAAGCCAGGTAGCACCGTCATTCAAAGTATATAAGACTTTACCATTATACCCAACCGTCCAGCCTTTGGATTCATTTATAAAATAAATGGAATTATAAGAAAAACTTTCGTCGTGATATTGCTCGTTCCACTGAGGATAAAGCAAAGTCACTAAAAAACAAATGACCCAAGCGATAAAATTTAAAGTTTTCATACGGCACCTCTGATCTGATGAGTAATGTGAATGAGCAAAAAAGAATCAAGTAGCCGAGCATGGTAGGTTAAATTTATCTATTCCCTTAACTATATACAATAAAAAATGGAAATGTGTTTTCCAAGAAACTTGGTAAAGAATCATAAAAAGAATAAAAAATTTAAGGACCAAATGGCAAAGCAGATCCTCACGTGACAAATACGTGACAAAAAGAACTCAAAAAGAGAAAATAGGGGTCAACAAGAGGAAACAAGTAAATATCAAGTCCTTTGAAGCTATCCTGGTAGGTCTAGAAAAAACAACAAAAAAGCCCCTAATTCCAAAAGAATCAGAGGCTATAATTGCGCGCCCAGAGGGATTCGAACCCCCGACCTACGGATTAGAAGTCCGTTGCTCTATCCAGCTGAGCTATAGGCGCGGAAAGAAAATTAAGACTTTTACAATTCAGAGTTAATAAAGAACAAATAACTTTTTTTCAATGTGCGGTTACTGTTTACAACTAACAAAAACCGCGAATGATAATTAACAACATTATTTTTTACTAAAACAAGCGCCCAGGGGATGAGAACCCGTGACCGAGGTAAAGTCCGTTGCTCTATCCAGCTGAGCTATAGGCGCGGAAAACAATTAAGACTTTTACAATTCAGAATTAATAAAGAACAAATAACTTTTTTTCAGTATGCGGTTACTGTTTACAGCTAACAAAAACCGCGAATGATAATTAACCACATAATTTTTTACTCGAACAAGCGCCCAAGGGATGAGAACCCGTGACCGAGGTAAAGTCCGTTGCTCTATCCAGCTGAGCTATAGGCGCGGAAAAACAATTCAAGATTTTGAATTAAAAATCCTGCAGCTCTTTATTCACCAATGGCCATAAATTACTGCCAGCAAAAGGTCACAATTCAGGTTTAGCTTTTGAAATACCAAGATCTGTTCAGGCAAACAAGAGTCGACCCTTTGGCTCAGGAATATCTCTGCCCAATTCTTTGGCCGTCTCAATCCACTCCCGGATAACAATTTCGGCATTTGACAAAGCTTCCTGATAGGAAGCTCCATCCGCAGCACAACCGGGGAGCTCCGGGACCTCTGCTATAAATGCAGCGTCGTCTGCGCTCCAATATATAATAATTTCATATTTAGGCATCTAAAATGCTCAATTTATATTTAATTATGATGTTACGAACTTGCTTTACTTGATATGCTTTTGCCTTGTTTCCTTTGGGCTGGAGATTTAATATTTCATTAATGCCCTGTTTGTAAAAAATATGATGACTACTACGAACTCTCTCCTCGAAGCCAAGATAATTTAAAAGAGACGTTAGATCAATAAATTTTACATCAGCATCAGAACGTCCGCTTGTTACTTTTAATAAAACTTTTTCATGTTTTGACAAATTCCATTCCTTTCAGCGTCCGAGAATTTGTATACATGAAATAAAATACAAGGCTATAATTCAAAACCAATTCTGAATTTTACAATTCAGAATCAAAAGTAAGAAAAATCCATATGAGATTCAAGATTAATTTTTGGTAAAGTTAAAGGATTTTGGCAATCAGGTCAAAAAATCGCGAGATCTGCTGTCTGAACCAAAGCAGGAGAGAAAAGACCAAAAGAGATGATCAGGTCTCCCCTCTCCTTGCAAAATCAGGCCGATTCGATCCACTGCTTGTACACGCTCTCCAGATCCGCCTCTTGCGGCGAGCCCACATGCATGACGACGCGGTATTTCAATTGCAGGGTCTTACCTTTGGCCAGGCGCCATGGTTCCTCGAGAAAGTTGAGGGGCGACGGTGACAGGTGGCCGTATTCCCGGGTGAACCAGATCGGTTTCCAGGGATTGTCCGGATGCGTCATGACACTAATGCCTTCCACGACATCCGCATTATAGCGGCGTTTTCCGTAATAGCCGCACCACCGCGCTTCTTTGCCATAGGTCCCTTCTGCTCCCTGACCGCCTTCCGAGTTTTCCAGCGTGCCACCATAGGTACAGGAAATATCCGATGCCGCGCGGATAGCGAAAAACGAGTGCTTGGCTCTCTCGATTTCGATATCCTGGTTGGCCTTGATTTTCAGATCCGCATCGATCACCCATACTTTGTCATTCAAAACCGTTACTTTGAATTCACGCTCGTCCGACAAAGGTGACGGCGCACCCTGGCGCACCCAGTGACAGCGATCGAGGATCTCGGCGCTCTGAGAGGTGGTCGCGCCCAGATCCAGGCCAATGGATTTGATATGTCCGGATTCGAGACCGTTATCTGCCCAGTAATCGCCGCCATTCATGGGTTCGCATCCGAGCCACAGTCCGCGGTGATGCGGATATGGCAGGGCTGATTCGGTGGTCAATGACATGCCCGAACCCAGTCCGTTAAGCGGATAGAAATAGGGATATTTTTGCGCGGGTTTGGCACGGTAAACCATCAGGGGCATATTTTCCCAGCGCAGCTGAACCTCTCCATCTTTGAGATAGGCTGTCAGGCCTTTTGCTTCTTTGACCGGCTGGGTATAGTCTATGGCTTGTGCCCGGTGAGGCCAGGATGCTGTTGTCAATCCTGCTGCCAGTCCGGCTTTGAGTGCGGTTCGCCGGGAAATGATCTTGTTCGACATTTGTGTCTCCTGTATTTTGGGTCATGGATTTATTCGATTTTGTTGTTTCACAAATTTACCTGCATTTACAATATCCTGTCCAAAGAACTAGATAAATATAATCATTTTTCTGTTTTATCCAAAATCTCTGGGAATCGCAAACCTGTTTTTTTAAATATTCCGAGTCAATTTTATCCAAAATAACAAAGAACCGAATCTTTCCAGATTAAAAACAAGAGTAAACAATAATTGACTCACGCAAAGCCGCCAGGACGCAAAGGTTTTCTATCGTCCGGGCCTTCTGTTTTGTGTTTTTCCGTGGTTTTCGTGGCATCCGTGGTTTATTCTCTGAATCAAAAAGTTTAAAATCGAGCAATCCCTTTTAGGGATAAATCCAGCACTCTTGAGTGTTTTACTATATACCTAAATTACAAGGAGGACGACTATGAAACGCTATTTAACGTACTTGATCATGATATGTTTTGCCGGCTTGACCTTTGCCCAGCCCGAGGTCAACAAAGTATGGGAGTTGCAGAAGGGCCTGCAAACCACAGAATCGGTCAATTATGATGCCGAACGGAAGGTGCTTTATATTTCCAACATCCATGGCCAGCCCCTGGCAAAAGACGGCAATGGCTTTATCTCTCAAGTGTCGCCTGAGGGCAAAATGCTGAATCTGAGATGGGTTACCGGACTCGATGCGCCCAAGGGTGCGGCCATTCATGACGGCAAACTGTTCGTGACTGATATTGACCGCCTGGTGGAAATCGATATCGATGCCGGCGAAATCGCCAACATCTATACCGATGACAAGGCAATTTTTCTCAACGATGTGGCGGTGGGACCTGACGGCGCGGTCTATGTCACGGATTACTCGCCGGATAACAGCGCGATTTATCGCCTGAGCAATGGCCAACTGACAGTGTGGCTGGGAGCGGATCAGGTGGACCGGCCCAACGGCTTGTATGCCACGGATGAGTTTCTGTTTGTCGGCAATACCGGAGCAGGAACCCTCATCAAGGTCCGGTTCTCCGATAAAGACATTACGCAAGTCGCAGAGGCGGGTATGGGCATCGATGGCCTGCGCCCGACCGGCGATGGCGGGTTCATTGTCTCCAACTGGGCCGGCAAGACTGCATGGATCTCTCCGGATGGAGACGTTCAGGTTCTGTTAAATACCACCGAGCAGGAAATCAATTCAGCGGATCTCGAATATATTCCGGAAAAGCAATTGCTGATTATCCCGACATTTTTTGATAATGCAGTGCATGCCTATAAAATCAAAAAATGATCAACTTTGAGTTTACTCACACAAAGGCGCCAGGCCGCCACGGTAAAAATGTTTTCTTTTTGGTAAAGTTCACCAGGGCCATGAAGAATAACCCTAAAAACGATAATATTCATTGCTTGGTGTTTGGTCTGGTGCCCTTTGCAGATAGTTCAGGCCAGAACAAAAAAATATGATGATTGAATATACCACTCGCGATCATAAATTCTTGGCGCCCTTGCATGAGATTAAAGGTTTCTGGTATTGACTGGGGACTATTTTCTGAAATTTAATCGTATAGTCTCCATAAAATCACCTGTCTGAATCCGGCAGAAATACATTCCGCTGGGCAAACCTCCTGGCTTCCATACGATCTTGTGGGTTCCAGCATCCTGAATTTCGTCCAAAAGAGTTTCTGTTTTTTGTCCCAACACATTATAGAGCGTCCTTTTATATTTCTCTGTATTGTTGAACCTTTGCTCTTTTATTCCTCAGAAATTATTCCTATACTAGTCTGTAAAGTCGTTCCAAAGATAACTAGTTCAAATCTTCCAAGAGGAACAAGATGAAAAGAACAATCATATTTCTGTATCTGAGTTTTTGTACTCTCTTGAATGCCCAACAATACCTCAACCATCAGCTGCGTCTTGAACCGGTATGGGCGCGAGTGGCCGATGCCCTGGGTGAGCCGGGATCTGTGGAAAGCGTCGAGTTTTCACCTGATGGCAAATATCTGGTCAGCGGCACAAAATTCGACAATTCTGTGATCATGTGGCGCACCTCTGATGGGGCCGAACTCTGGCGACAATACACAGCACAGGAGATTGAACGCGTGGGCTGGTCCCCGGACAATAAATATGTGGCCGCCGGCAGTGAAGATTACAGGACTACCGTTTATGATGCCAAAACCGGCGAGGTGTTCAAAATTCTCAAACACTCCCGCGGCATCGATGGTCTGACCTGGTCCAATAAAGGCAGCCTGCTGGTGACCGGCGAAGAAAAAATGGAAATGGATGACGGATCGCTCCAGGGCTGGATCCGTATCTTTGACCTGCCCTCTGGCAAAGAGATCAAAGCCCTGGATTTCGGCAACACGATCAACGAACTGTTTTTCACACAAGATGATCGATATCTCCTGGCTGTGGGCCATGGCGCGGTCAAGGTCTACCGTGCAGCGGATTGGTCCCTGTTGCAGACCTTGACGCCAGGCTATTTTGTCACCTTTACCAGCGGCATGTTTTCTCCGGATGGCGAGCATGTCATCGCCGTCGGTCAGGGCGGAACGTCGAGAGGCAATATCTATTTGTGGAAATGGCAAAGCGGCGAACTGCTGAAAACATTCAATCACACCGGCAAGAAAATCGAATCGATTGCCTGGCATCCAAATGGTCGATATATCGCACATGCCGGTCATGATCCCTATATCTATGTTTTTCGGGTGGCTGATATTCTCGAATACGGCAATGACACTATCCCTGTCGCGCACAAGGTCTGGGCCGGCGATAATTCCGAATATATCGATTTCAATGCGGACGGCAGTTTTCTGGCCAGTGCGCATCAGAATGGCCTGATCAAACTCTGGGTATGGATGGGCGAAGAATCGGATCTGAATGCCAGGCGCCATCAATGGATAAAAACGCAACAAAAGGATGCAGAGGAAAAATAAATCCACTCATTTCCACAATTCAATTTCGTATAACGAATTCCTTGTGCTATCCTAGGTATTGAACCAGACCGAACCATTATCGCACAGGAGTCATGGCGATGAAATTCAAAATAACAGTGTTCATGATCATGCTGCTGGCCATTTTGGGGTCGACATTCTCACTTGTGTTTTGCACGGGGGCGTCTGCAAATCCGCCTGAATGGCCGCTAAACGTTATCACCCGCGAGATCGCTCCCAATACTCATAAAGCCTGGCTTGCCGACCAAAACGAAAAGCCATTTTTGTGGAACGCGGATACATGCTGGTTCCTCACGTTTGCTATCAACAAAGAGGATGTACTCTTGTACCTGGACGACCGCGCCGGTAAGGGAATCACGGTCGTTCAGTGCATGTTTCTGCCGTGGACAAAAGCGGGAGAATTGCACTGGGTTGATCAATCAAAAGATTCCTGGTTTGGTGAAAAACCGTTTACAGACAATAAATTTGACAAACCGAACGAGACCTACTGGAGACATGTCGATTTTATCGTCAAAGCTGCAAAAGAGAGAAATATTGCATTATGTCTCGCATTGGCGTGGAACGGCTGCTGTGGCGAGGGGTGGGATAAAGTACTGACAAATGACTATAACTCACAAAATAACTATGAACCCCTCAGACAGTATGCCCGGTTTATCGGCAAACGATACGGGGAGGCAGGAAATGTGATGGTTTTTCTTGGGGGTGACAGCAGTAAAAACCGGGAAATATTCGCCCTGATGGCAGAGCAACTCAAAAAAGCCGCTCCTCAAATCCTGATTGCGCATCACCCCAGCAGTTGGTGGGGAGGAGAACAACGAGGTATGAAAAGCAGCACTTCGCCCGGGCAACACGGTCAGGCCGAATATCTCGATATCAGCTGGACGTACACATACTGGCCCGGAAACGCCAAACGCGAGCAAGCCCACCCCTATTGGCTGAATCACATCGAATGGAATCGCAATCAAATGGTTCCCACTGTTGTTTCCAAACCTCGTCCTTTCCTGTTTGGTGAAGGAGGATACGAGAATGCCAGAAATTCACCCCAACACCGTATACGGCGCCAGATGCATTGGTCGATTCTCTGCGGTGCAATCGGGCACGCCTTTGGCAACAGGCCAATGTGGTTCCTCGGTGAGGGATGGAAAAACGAACTCGACTCGCCGGGGAGTCAGGCGCTCGGTCATTTTGCCAACATCTACAAATCCCATGCCTGGTGGAATCTGATCCCCGAACAGCCCAAAGAGGAATTTTTTATCGGAGAACCCATCAAGATTGCAGGGGCTGAAACCTTTATTCTCTCGGGTCAGGAAATATACGACAATGTCAACAGCCTCGATGAAGCAAGGGGAGCAAAGTTCGTCATAGCAGCCAAAACACCGGATGGCTCATTGTTGATGGCCTATTTTCCACATGATTACAGCAAACAGGGCATAGAAATCGACATGACCAAGCTGGCGGGTCCTGCTCATGGGGTATGGATCGATCCACAGAACGGTGAATCCCGGCCAATCAAAAATTCACCTCTGTCAAATCAAAACAGCCATCGTTTCTCACCACCGGGCAGAAACAGCTTTGGGGACAAGGATTGGATTTTGGTTTTAAAAAAAAGATAAACATGCCGTCCTCATCACTACCCGGGGACATTAGCCCCGGCTCTATCCATCCTTTAAATTGCCCTATTCATCGACATGGGTTATTGCTGTGGGCATATTTGCAAATAAAGACGGCCAAATATAGGAGAGAATTTGAACATCATCCCTATAGGTACAATTCACACCCCTTTTACAACCCCCGAAAACATGCCGATCCAGCCACCCGGGGCAGCTGGTGTAAAAGGGTCGATTGAGATCTTTGAGGACTATTGGGCGGGAATCAAAGATCTAGACGGTTTTTCGCATATTTTATTGCTTTATTTCTTCGATCGCAGTACAGGCTTTGATCTCCATTTGGTGCCCTTTATGGACAAAGAGCCTCGAGGCGTTTTTGCCACGCGTGCGCCCAGGCGTCCGAATCCCATCGGACTGTCGCTGGTACAACTCGATGAAATCCGAAACAGTACGCTTTATATTCGCAATGTGGACATGTTGGATGGCACTCCCCTGCTCGACATCAAACCCTATGTACCGGAATTTGATCAGGCCCTTCAAGTTCGTACCGGGTGGCTAAAACAGGCCAGAAAGACCGTGCACGAACGACGATCTGATGACAGATTCAAACAGTGATTGTGTAAATAAAGTTTATTCCTGAATGGCCAGGCTTGAAAGATGGGATTTTTCATTGACATTGACTGCATAATAGTGTATCATAAACAAGGCCCTAACGGTTTCTCACACCACTCTTTCTGATATGACTCATATGAATGCCTTTCGATATCTGGAACAGAGGGGTCGACTGTCGGTAACTGACAGATCAAAGCACTTACAAATTGCAGTATCTGATTGAGACGGAATTCATCCGTTTGATCAGCATGCAGCACCAACCGAGCAGCATCACGATCCTGAAAACATCTGAATAATAAGCTCGTTTGACTATTCCGGTGTGCGTGTTTTAATTCCCGAGACACAGGCACCCTGGATTCTTGCAGGCTTTAATGAAAAGTATGATAAGAATAGTGAAACCCCACATTCCTCATAATAATTTCACCATCCAGTCGAAAAGAATAAATTAATTCTTTCATTTCTGAATATTTTCATTTATCCTTAATAAACCCTTTCCCCCAAAACCCTTACCTGAGAGCTTGTGATGAAAGGCTTGAAACAACGTCTTTTAAATGAAACATTGATCGGATGCTGGCTGAATCTCGGCTCTTCGGTTTCAGCGGAAATTGTAGGCCTGGCCGGATTCGACTGGGTGCTGATCGATTTCGAGCATGGCTCCGGAACGGAAAAAGATGTGCTGCATCAACTGCAGGCATTGGAGCATACCAAAGCTGCAGCCATAATACGGGTCGAGTCGTATGAACGGCAACGCATTCACCGGATGCTCGATTACGGCGCAAATGGCATCATGATCCCGCGTATCGAATCGATAGAGGATGCAGAACGCGGAGCCAAAGCTATGCGCTATCAACCCGAGGGTGTACGCGGTGTGGCCAGAATGGTACGGGCTGCCCAGTATGGTCTCACCTTTGACGATTATATGGAAACCAGCCACAAGGATATTGTCGGTATCGTACAGATCGAAACCCGCGAATCCCTCGATCTCCTGGATGATATCGCAGCCATCGATGGCATCGATGTGCTGTTTATCGGGCCCATGGATCTCTCCACTGCCCTGGGGGTTCGGGGACAATGGGATCACCCGGATTATATCCGCGCCATCGAACAAACCGCGTGTGCAGCCGAAAAAGCAGGCAAAACCGCTGGTATCCTGTTGCCGGTTCCCGGCGAGCTTTTACGGTATACCGAATTGGGATATCGCTTTATCGCTTCAGGATCGGATACCGGTTTTGTCGCCCAGGGAGCGATCGATACGATCAAAAATATTACAAATAAAATCAAAGCTTGAGGTGAATACTATGGAAAAAATCGGATTCATCGGCATCGGAATCATGGGAAAGCCCATGGCCCTGAATCTCATCGAGGCAGGCTATGACCTGGTGGTCATGGATATCGACAAAAAAGCAGTCAAAGAGGTGACGGCACAAGGTGCAAAAAGCGCGGAAACCGCCAAAGCCGTGGCCGAACAAACGGATGTGATCATTACCATGTTACCCGATTCCCCGGATGTGGAACAGGCGGTGCTCGGACCAGATGGGGTGGCAGAGGGAATCAAAGCCGGATCCCTGTTTATCGACATGTCCACCATCGCACCGGCGACCTCACAAAAAATCGCAGAGGTCCTTGCTAAAAAAGACGTACAAGCCCTGGATGCCCCCGTGTCCGGTGGCGAGGTCGGGGCGATCAACGGAGCCCTGTCCATCATGGTGGGTGGACCTGAAACCGCCTTTGAACGGGCCATGCCTTTGTTCGAGATCATGGGAAAAAATATCGTTCTCATCGGTGAGGCCGGTGCCGGCCAGGTCACCAAAGCGAGCAACCAGATCATTGTCGGCATGACCATTCAGGCCGTGGCCGAGGCCATGAATCTGGCCAAAAAAGCCGGCGTCGATATCGTACGCGTTCGCGAGGCCCTGCTGGGCGGATTCGCTCAAAGCCGCATTCTCGATCTGCACGGCCAGCGCATCATCGACAACAATTACAAACCCGGATTCAAGGTCAAACTCCATCGCAAAGACATGAACATTGCCCTGCAAACCGGTCGAGAATTGTCTGTACCCCTGCCCGGTTCAGCCCTGGTAGCCTCACAGATGGATGCGATCCTGGCCAAAGGTGACGGTGAGCTGGATCATTCAGCCCTGGCGCTTTTTCTCAGCCAACTGTCAGGTCTCGAATAAAGGGAGCGCTGGGTGGAGGTTGGCAATATACCCGAGCCAGCTGCCATTGCTAACGACTCTTTCAAATCTCGATAATCCAACCGACCTGGCAGGTTTCTAAAACCTGCCAGGTCTGGGAAACACCAAAACGACGTAAAGCCAGGTCTGGGAGAAAACCAAAACGGCATAGGGCCAGGCCTCAAAAATACAAAAAAGTTTAGCATTGTACCCGAGCCAGCTGCCATTGCTAACGACTCTTCCAATACTCAATAATCCAACCGACCTTGCAGGTTTCTAAAACCTGCAAGGTCTGGGAAAAAGCCCAGGCGGCGAACCGAAACGAATCTAGGATAAATTCTCAAATCATTATGCTGAACAGCATTAACGGGTTCTCTTAAAAAAAAGGAGCAACCATTGAAAATAAAACAAGTCGAAGCGTTTCTCATGTCCTATGCCATGCCAGAGCCCATTGTGTTGCCCTTTTATGGCGGTGAACGTACCATCCTCAAACGGGACGCCATGTTGATCAGGGTCGAGGCTGAAAATGGTCTCAAAGGGTTTGCTCCGGGTCCGGCTCACGTGCCTGCCCGGAACGACATCAATAGCGTTATCGCCCCCCTGCTTGCGGGCAAAGAGCTGGCCATGATCCTGGACTCTCCACCCGATTTTGCCCCCCAAACCCGAAAAAATTATGATGCTGTGGAATTCGCTCTGCTCGATCTGATGGCCAAAGATCAGGGCGTGCCATTGTCCGAGCTCCTGGGTGGACGAAAACGGGATCGCATCAAGGTCTATGGCAGTGCCGGTATGTACATGACGCCGGAAGGCTATGCCCAGGAAGCCGCCGCCATCGCCGAAATGGGGTTCCCCTCGTACAAAATGAGACCGGCTCTGGGTCCGGATCAAGACCTGCGAACGGTGGAGCTGATGCGCGAGGCCATGGGACCGGATAAGGGCATCATGATCGATGCCCATGCCTGGTGGCGAATGGGCGATCTCAATTATTCTTACGAGACGGTGCTGCAACTGGCCAAAGGCATGGCTGCGTATGCGCCGGACTGGCTGGAGGAACCGCTTCCCCCGGATGACCATGAAAGCTATCGCAAACTGACCTCGGAAAACATCTTGCCTATCGCTTCAGGCGAACACGAACAGACCGATGATGGATTTATGGATCTGATTGACACAAAAGCCGTCAATGTAGTGCAAATGGACGCGTTCTGCCAGGGCGGACTCAAATCCGCCAAAAAGATCTTTCAGGGCGTGCAAGATAAAGGTCTGGTGTTTGCCTATCACAGCTGGGGAACGACGCTCGAGGTACTGGTGGCGGCACATCTGGGAATTTGCTGGCCGGCAAATGTGGTCGAATGGCTGGAATATCCCTGTTATTCGCACGATAAAAAGCCAGGCATATATCCGTTCCCCCTGGCAGACGAAATTCTCACAGAGTCCATGCCTTTGGAAAACGGGGAAATCCTGGTGCCGGACCGGCCAGGTATCGGCATCGACGTCAACGAATCGGTCATTGAAAAATATCCATTCCTGCCCGGGCCATGGTCTATTTTTAAAATCGACTCACCACCCGAAACCATTGCGGTTACAGGAGATCACAGCATAAAGTGGATCGACGGAAAGGAAACCTGATGGATCCTTTACTGCTCTTGCTCATCGGCATGCTGATCGTGCTGGGAGGCATTCTGGTACTCAGGCTGCACCCCTTTTTGGCGCTGCTATTGGGCGCGTTTATTGTCGGCGGACTCACTCCTCAAGCAAACATGATCAAATATGCCGAATCCCAAAACTATTCTGCCAGTGAAACTCAGGCTATGACGCAACAATCCCTGGGACGCAAGGTCGCCAATGAATTCGGACGAACCTGCGCAAAGATCGGTATTCTCATTGCCCTGGCTGCGCTCATTGGCAAGTGTTTGCTGGACAGCGGCGCAGCCGAACGCATCGTGCGCGCTACCCTGCGGCTGTTTGGAGCGCAGCGATCACCATTCGCTTTTCTCACCAGCGGCTTTCTCCTGGCGACGCCGGTCTATTTCGATACTGTATTCTATCTCATGATACCGCTGGCCAAGGCCATGGGCATGAAAACCAAAAAAAATTATGCTCTCTATGTGATGGCCATCATAGCCGGTGGCACCATGGCACATTCGCTGGTCCCTCCTACTCCCGGCCCGCTTTTTGTTGCCGGTGAACTGGGGGTGAGCATCGGCGTGATGATGCTGGGGGGACTCGTCGTAGGTCTGTTTACTTC
Organism: Candidatus Zhuqueibacterota bacterium; assembly: GCA_014728115.1. GTDB lineage: Bacteria > Zhuqueibacterota > Zhuqueibacteria > Residuimicrobiales > Oceaniaggregativiventaceae > Oceaniaggregativivens. The sequence continues at coordinate 12,382 of WJME01000337.1, forward strand.
AGGATCCGGATTCCTCTATGCGCTCTGGGCCAATCGCAAATGGCCCATCGAGGTACGGGAAACAGCTGATATTTCCATCAAAGACCTGCAAACCCTTTCAGACAAAGGGGAATCTGATCTGCCGTCCTTGTGGCTGTCGCTGACCCCCATTATGCTGCCTGTCCTGCTGATCGCCGGCGACACCATCTTTTCTACCACCTGGGGCGAACAATCTGCCACCGCGCTGTCTCCCCTGCAGAGCGGTGTCATGACTCTTTTTCACACGGTTGGTGATCCCAATATCGCTCTGGCCATCTCTGCAGCGATCGGACTGTTGCTGCTGGTCAGAGTCTATCAGGGTGAACGGGAAAAGATGAAACAGGCCGTGCAATCTGCACTGGCCAGCGGCGGTGTGATCATTCTCATCACGGCTGCCGGCGGTGCCTTTGGAGCCATCCTGCAACAAACCGGCATCGGTCCGAGAATACAGGAACTGGCAGGTACGTATCATCTCTTTACCCTGCCCCTGGCGTTCATTGTCACCGGACTGGTGCGCACAGCCCAGGGCTCGGCCACAGTGGCTATGATCACGGCGGTAGGCATTTTGGGCGGACTCGCATCGTCGGGTGCACTGGCGTTTCACCCGCTTTATCTCGCCCTGGCCATCGGCTGTGGGTCCAAGCCGTTCCCCTGGATGAATGACAGCGGCTTTTGGATCATCGGCAAGATGAGCGGGTTCACCGAAGCCGAAACCTTTAAATATTTTTCATTCAACCTGACGGTTATGGGAATTGTGGGATTAATCGTGGTCTCTGTCCTGGCCAGTCTGTTCCCGCTGATCTAAGGGTTATCACTCACACCTGGAGATGACATGAAAATCAAAGATTTGCGCATCCATTCCATTGCCATTGCAGATCCGCCTCTACGAAGCTCTTATGGACTGCACTCTCCCTATGCGTTACGCACCATTCTCGAACTCGAAAGTGAGGATGGTGTCATCGGCATCAACGAAACCTATGGCGGCGAAGGTCCGGCTCAGGCACTGGAAGCCATCAAATCCAGAATCATTGGCGCAGATCCGTACCGGCTCACCGGGATCCTGTCGCCCATGCTGCAAGGCAAAGAAGGCGGACTGGAGCGGTCTCAGACCTTTCTGGTGCCCGGCGAGAATCCATTGGATGTGGCCACCCGCACCTATGCAGCCATCGAAGTCGCATGTCTCGATCTCATCGGCAAGTCCGTGGGTGTTCCGGTGTGCGATCTCATCGGTGGCCGGGTGCGGGACGAGGTGCCCTTTTCTGCCTATCCGTTTTACAAACACGCCGGAGGTGGAGGTGAAGGCGATGATATTCGCGAGGACGAATACGGCAAAGCCCTTACACCAGAAGCCCTGGTCAGGCAGGTTAAACAGATGATCGACACCTATGGTTTTGGCTCGGTGAAGTTCAAGGGCGGCGTGCTGGATCCCGAAATCGAAGTCGAGACGGTCAAACAGATGTATAAAGAATTTGGTCCGGATGTTCCACTGCGCATCGATCCCAACTCGGCATGGACCGTGGACACTTCGGTTTGGGTGGGCAAAGAGCTCGCCAAAGAATTGTCCGGTGGCGGCTATCTCGAAGATCCTACTGCCGGACTGGAGGGCATGTCACAGGTACGCAAACGGCTCCTGGCTGAGGGGATCGATGTCCCCCTCGCCAGCAATGTGGCCACCACATCGTTCAACCACCTGCCGGAATCGATCCGGCTCGATTCAGTACAGATCATTCTCTGCGACCACCACTATTGGGGGGGTATGCGCCAGGTGCAGCACCTGGCCAAGCTGGCGCATACCTTTGGCATCGGACTCTCTATGCATTCCAACAGCCACCTGGGCGTGTCGCTCATGGGAATGGCGCATGTGGCTGCGGCGACACCGCATCTCACCTATGCCTGCGACACCCATTATCCCTGGCAGTCCGCTCAGGATGAAATTGTGGACGGCGGACGGGTGGAAATCAAAAACGGTTGTGTGCGTATCCCGAACAAACCCGGCCTGGGTGTCTCCCTGGACTATGACCAGCTGGAACGCGGAAAAGAGCGATATCTAAAAGTTCCTTACCGCAAGCGAGACGACGAAGCCGAGATGCAAAAACATGTGGATCCAAACTGGAAACGGGTTCTTCCAAGATGGTGAACTCACCACGACCTGTCAATCAGGAGCAATTTGTATGGCATCCAACAAATGCCATGCTCACCGCTGATAACGGCTTACACTGCAGATGAAACCCTGGAATTGCCCAAAGAATCCACCGGAGCTTTTTGCTGGAGGTACAGAATGACAACAATACTCTCGGGAATTATCGTCTGAGCTTGACCAATGAGACGGTTGAAACAGAAATCCCAGAGATCCCCTGGGATACACCTAAAGTTGGACACCCGATCTTTGCCAACAGGAATTTATTTCATTCGTATAGCCGGAGAAACGTTTTATACGTTTCGGGTTTTGTAAATCCACCAGGCATTTAGATTCCCGTTTATAGACCTCAGAGATATGACCCGATCAGTGCATGCGAGGCGATTCGATAAAAGGCTCTCGTATGGCACTGATCGCGTCCTGCGCATCCTAGTGATCGTGTCCGATGGAAAATCCAAAAAGAACACGTCTGGGCACCATAGGACCATAGACATACCCGGCATCGCGATATATTCCCTGATCAAAATCGTTTTGAAAGTCATCGGTAAGATTATATACACCTGCCGTAAAGGTGCCGATAAAATCACCGGCCAGAGGTATTTTATAAGAAGCGACGAGATCGATGGTGAGAAACGCTCTGGTCTTTTCCAGTTGGTCTTGTTCGACAAACCCGGCATAATGGGGGACGAACATCGGGCCGGTATATTTCGAGGCCATCATAAAACTGAACCGGTGTGTGACATCATAATTGAATACCATATTGCCATAGATGTCAGGGGTCCGAAAAATCTTTGTGGATCCAAAATCGGGTTCAGGCTCATCGAGTAAGCTGGATTGCACGGTAATGCCGGATGTTATTTCGGCTTTGGCGAATCTCAGACCCACCTCTGCTTCAATCCCCTGCACACGGGATCCGTGGCCGTTGATTCGGCTAAATTCAAATTCATCGGTGGCCGGGTTATCGTTTTCGACAAGGATAAACGTATCCTTTAAACGGGTCAGAAAACCATTTATACTCAGCTTGAATCCGATCACATCGATCAGCTCCTGATATTCGATTCCGCCATAAAAGGTGTTGCCTCGTTCCTCCTTGAGGTCATTGCTATTTTTGATGATATGTCCTTCACCACCGACCTGGGTAATATGGAGATCTTCATCAAAGACCTGAGGGGCTTTGAATCCTGAAGAATATCCGCCTCTAAGGATAACGGATCCCACATTGGATCGCAGGGCGATTCTGGGGCTGGAAATCACGGATTGAATCGCCGAGTGCTTGTCAAAGCGAACGCCATAGACCAATTCTGTGGCACCGGATGCTGTCAATTGAAAGGTATCCTGAAAAATCAGTCCGATATCCGAATACTTTTCGTCGATCAACCGGTCATAGGCAACCGCTTCATCCTGAATCGCATCCTGACTGTACTGAACTCCGGCGACAAGGGTATGGTTGCCCATGCGATAGTTGGACTGCAATCCACCCACAAAAAGCGGATTTGTGGTCAGGCCATAGGCATTGGGATCCATTTCTGCGCCGTAATAAGAATGACGGTCGGTCATTGCAAATGAGGCATATGCTTTATAGTCAAACAACGGGGTCAAACGCTGCTTCCAGGCCAATGCCCCCCCGTAGCGATTCGTTTCTGCCCACTCGGCAATATCTGCATGGTGTGGAGACAGATGAAACTTGTTGCCGCCGCGCCGGTCTTCGTGGACAGCATGCAGCTGTACCGACAACTCGTTTCGGCTGTTCGGAATATAGAAAATATTAGCTCCGGCTGCCCGGTGTTCGAGTTGGCCGATCTCGCTGAATCCATCGCCATTGTGATCATAGGGATCCCGTTCTCGCATCATGCCATAGAATACCCCTTTGAGTGTATTCGAGTGATTAACGCGGGAAAGGGTACCGCTGAACCGACGATCCGGAATATTTTCTATCGATCCATGATCGTATTCCAGGGTCATTTCATTATGCGTCGGGCGTCTCGTAATCAGGTTAATGACTCCAGCCATGGCCTGACCACCATAAAGAGAAGAACCGCCACCTTTGATGATCTCGACCCGTTCGATCATCTCTTGCGGAATTTGTTCCAATCCATACACTCCCGCCAGACTGCTGATCACCGGGTCACTGTCGATGAGGATCTGGGCATGATGTCCCTCCAAACCGAGCAACCTTACCTGGGTAAAATTGCAATTCTGACAATTGCCCTCCACACGAACACCCGTTGTAAAGTCGATGGCCTGGGCCAGGTTTGCCGCTTTGAATGATTCAAAGACCTCGCGCCGTACCATAGCTGTTTTGACCGGACTCTTTTCATAAAGCTGTGGCATGCCGGTTCCGGTGACGACAATTTCGTTCATTTCGATTACAGACTCTGACAAGTTAAAATCGACTCTGACCTTTTGCCGGGGTTGAATCATGATCCTTTTTTCCACGGCTTTATAGCCCATCATCGTTGCCAACAGGGTATGTTCGCCCGCCGGAACTCTGGTTATGATAAAATGGCCCGAGGCATCGGAAGCCGTGCCGATATTGGTGCCCTCTATGAAGATATTGGCACCGGGCAAGAGGTCTCGGGTTGAATCGGCAGTTATTTTTCCGAGGATCATCCCGTACTTTCCTTTTCCATGTCTTTGCCCATGCCGGTGCCGGTGACCGTGCTCATGATGTTGTGCAGAAACAAGTGATGATATGAAAACACATGCTATTAGGATAAATTTATAATAATTCATCTGGTCACTCCTAAAAAATGGATGAATGCCTGTAAAGTAAAAGGCAGGTGATTAAAAGATGATATAAAGAGAATCAGGAATAAACTCTATCGGCAACATTTAAAGATCCATACCAGGACGCTGCCAAGAGAGTTCAAATCAAAAGCTATTTGTAGGGGATATTACATGAAATATGGGGGAGCACGCTGTGCGAATAGATGGTCAACCAGATAGAGCACCGGCCGGGTGGTGGTCAGGTTCAGGCTGGAGAATACCAGCAAAAGGGGTAACAAATACAGATAGTGAACCAAAAGGGTTTTTAAATTGCTGCCGGCATCAAAGGCAAGCAGCGCCATATTAGAGTGGGTATGCTGATGTCCGCTTTGATCGGACTTTGGTAATGCGTGGCTGTGAACAATAATCCGCCCGTCCGACAGAGTATGAAGATGGGCATAGAAAAAGAACATGAAAGAAAAGGCGACAAGCGAAATCAATAGCAGAACCGTGAGCGCTCTGCAAGCCCGGGACCGGATTTTGTTCATGCACGGCATCATGGGGTAAACAGATCCTCCCTTCCGGCAAAATAGCAGGTGTGTTCACAAATATCGCAGGAAGAACTTTCCTGGTCGCAATGATGGACATGGCCGGCAAAATGATTGCGAAATGAGATCGCATTGGGATGATCTGAAAGATAAAGGCCTGCAAAAGACAAAATCCTGGCGCTGGTCTCCATGGTCAAAAGATGCTCGATTTTGCATGCATCTGTTTCCGCGATTTCAGCGGAAACTCCAAGGACGTCTTTGAAAAAGAGTTCCAAAACCCTGCGTTTGCTTTGAACGGCATTGACAAGTTCCTTGCCTTTTTCAGAAAGGCTCAGAATTTTGTGCGAATCTTCCAGCACATAGCCTTTGTCTCGCAGTTTTTTCAGGGTAATGGATACACTGCCACGGGACAGTCCCAAATGGTTGGCAACGTCGATGGCCCGGGCATAGTTTTGCTCTTTGTGCAATTCGTGAATAGCCAGCAAATGATGAATAGAACTGTGCTGCAGCTCTGTCTCGGAGAATTCTTTCCAGGTATGTTTGATCATTGCGAGTCAAATTTTGTTATATACATCAAACATTTGCAATATAGTTAATACAATTTTTTAATGCAAGCAATTTTATTTGCCAGAGAAAAAAATGACAAGAAATCGCTGACCCGGGATTGAAGCAAAAAGGCTCGAAACGGATGGGCACAAACAGAGGACCCTCACGCAAAATCA
>WJME01000338.1 GCA_014728115.1 Candidatus Zhuqueibacterota bacterium
ACCCTGTGAAGGTGTTGCAGAGATAAAGTTCAAATCCCCGTTCAAGATGTCATAGACTTCGACCTGTGTTGCGGTAATATTTGTAATGTTTGTGACGGTCACGGTAAAGGTGACATTGTCGCCGGGTTGTTTTGTCGGGCTGTCGACCGTTTTTTCGAGTTGAATATCCGGCACATCGTCTCCGGAGAGAACTCTGACGGTTGCCGCATCGCTGTCATTAGAGCTATTGGGATCATTTTGATCGAGCCCTTCGAGCACAGCGATATTGGACCACATTCCCGGTACTCTGGCAACCCCGTTGATGGTGAGCGTTGCATCACCGCCAGGTGCCAGAGACGGGATGGTCCATACAGTTTCACCGGCAGCAAAGGTAACTGTCGGGTTTGTCGAGGTCACTTCGATACCGCTGGGCATATAGTCTCTGATTTCTATATTGGTTGCGGTTTCGGGACCAAAGTTATGGACGGTAACAGTAAACGTGACCGGATCATTGACATTGACCTCAGAGGCGCTTGCGGATTTGCTGACCTCAATGTCTGCATCGTTGGCACTCACTGTCAATGTCGCAGAAGCGCTGTCATCGCTGGGGTCCGGATCGTGTTCTGTGCTGCTGGTCACGCTGGCTATGTTGGTATACTGGCCTGCATCGGGTGCTGTGACCGGGATCGTCAGGGTAGCTGACGCACCCACTGCCAGGGTGGGAATGGTCCACTCTTCTGCTGTGCCATCCCAGGAACCTGCTGACGGGTTAATGGTTCCGTATGTCAGTCCTGACGGCAGGGCATCAGAAATGACAATATTGGAGGCATCATCAGGACCAGCGTTGGTCACCGTAACGGTAAAGGTTGCAGTGCCGCCGACATCTATCGCCGATGGATTGACGGTTTTTTGCATTTGCAGATCAGCATAGCCGTCTACATCATCCGGAGCACAATCGCGGTTATTATTGGGATTGGGATCCGTAAGATTGGATGCCGTCACTTCTGCACAATTATAAAACGGATCGCCGGGATCCATCGAATCCAGACGTAACACCAGGGTTAATTCTGCGGTTTGGGCAGCCGGGATGCCTGAACCGATAGTCCAGATTCCGGTGTTGTGATTAAACGTTCCCCAACCATTTTCATTGTGACTGATATAGGTCCAATTGCTGGGAATATTGTCTGTAATTACCACATTACTGGCATCGTCAGGACCGGCATTGGTAACACTGATTGTAAACGTTACCTGGTCGCCCACAACTGGCTCGTCATTATCTGCCGATTTATCGACCTGGAGGTCTGCTGTAGACTCCTGGGTTATGGTGACATGATAATCTTGTACTTCACCATATTCTAACACTTCACCGGCCACAGCATTTTCTACCGCTGTTGCATCTCCTGTACTAAAGAGAAAACGCGCCCATCTTTGGTCGCCTTCAGTCACGGTACCGGGTACGGCAAAATTGAATGTTGTACTCGCAGCATTGACTAACTGTGGGGAGCCCAGAATGTGTTCACCGGCGTCACTCCAATCGCCATCATTATTCCAGTCGATCCAGGCATTGACAAAACCTTCAGTTTCAGCGCCGAAACTCACATTGACAGTCACGCTGGCGTTAGTATTACCGGCATACAAACCGCTAAAGCTGATTCCATCGCCTTCGGACCCATCTTCTTCCGTCTCATCTGCATCCACATGTGTTTGATCTGTACCAATGTAGGTGGTACTGTCAAACACGAAATACGTTCTTGAAGGTGGATTGGGCAGACCTTGTGCGCCAAACTCACGAAGACAATCCAGAGGATTGTTCCTCAGTTCATCAGGCATGGGAACTTTATCGCCTTGCACTTCAAATACATCATCCGAGCCCTGGGGATCGGGAATAATGACTCGATAAGTGGGTGCTCCATAAATATTCCAATCGATATCCAGACGTTGACTGGGATCCCCCGGTAGATTGTACTCAAGTCTCACCGTTAATACATCCCACCAATCTGTGGTTGCCGGAGTTTGTACTCTGGGGCCATTCTCCAAGGTATAGATATATCTCAAGGTAGCGCCCGAGTATGGTGGACCTGTGGGAGGGTACTTGAGAACTTGTTCATCCACTGTATATGCGGGGTTTGTAAATAGCTGGTCGCTCCATGTCGTATTTCGTAATGCATTGGTCAGATCTGCACCGAGGTTGATGCTATTTTGATACCCTTGTATTTCATGAGAAATACCATTTTCACTTCTTGATTGAATGGTAAATGTAACCCATCCAATCCCTTGACCAAAGTCGCATATATGCTCGACTACTTTGACTCGAGTATGCACCTGGTCTTGAGTTGGATCTTGTGCCATAACATTCGGGAACCATGAAAAGAGGATCACGAATATTGCTAACACAATTGGTACGGCAGACAATCGATTCATTTGTTGGCCTCCTGTAATAGGATGTTTTGGTTATTTAAATTTTTGTCCCATTTATTTCGCATTTGTTTACCGTAGGGGACATCTTTTTGATGAAGGAAGTGGTTTAAATTCATGATTTTTAATTGTTTGTGATTTTTTGTCGTTGTCTGCCTATTATTTATTCAAATGCTATGCCAAAAAAAAAGCCAGTCCAAAAAATGAACTGGCTTGAAGACAAAAGGAATGTGTGGTCTATTTATCCGTATTTCTCACAGATAGATTTTGCTTGTAAAAAATTACCGAGATAATCCATGCCTCCGGCTTTGGCATCGGTGCCGCTCATGTTGAATCCGCCAAAGGGCTGTGCCCCAACCATGGCGCCGGTACATTTACGGTTGATGTAAAGGTTTCCGACAAAGAATTTTTGTTTGGCGACGTTGATTTTGTAGCGGTTTCTGGTATAAACCGATCCGGTCAGCCCGTATTCTGTGCTGTTGGCAATATTGATTGCCTGGTCGAAATTATCCGCTTTGAGGACCGATAGCACAGGTCCGAATATCTCTTCCTGGTCGAGACGCGCTCCTGGCTGAATATTCTTGAAAATCGTGGGTTTGATAAAATAGCCGTTGCCCGACGCTTTTTCGCCCCCTGTCAAAAGATCGCCTTCTTTGTTGCCGATATCGATGTATGTGAGGATTTTTTCTTCTGCAGCCGGGTTGATGACAGGCCCCAGATAATGATCTGGATTTTCCACGGGACCGATTGAAAGCTGCTCGGTTCGTTTGACAAGGGCATTAACAAACTCGTCATGGATATCTTTGAGTAAAATTAGACGTGAACAGGCCGAGCATTTTTGGCCTTGAAAACCGAATGCCGAAGCAGTGACATTGATCAGGGCTTCATCCAGGTCAGCTTCACTATCGACGATCATCGTATCCTTACCGCCCATCTCTGCTACCACGCGTTTGATCCATATTTGTCCGGGTGCGAGCTTGGAGGCCCGTTCATTGATACGTAAACCGGTTGCTTTAGAACCTGTAAAAGAGATGAATCGTGTTTTGGGATGTTCGACCATATAATCACCGATTTCAGACGGATCTCCTGGCACAAAATTGAGCACGCCATCGGGCAATCCTGCTTCTCTCATGATCTCTACCAATCGATAGCCAATAGTGGGTGTGCTTTCCGCTGGTTTGACCAGGACCGTATTCCCTGTGACAATGGCAGCCGTGGCCATACCTGTGAGAATGGCCATGGGAAAGTTCCATGGCGGGATAATAATTCCCACACCCAGGGGAAGGTACTCCAACTCTGGATATTCATTCGGAAACGGGGTGACTCCTTTGATCTCTTTCCATCGGATGGCCTCACGTGCATAGTATTCCAAAAAGTCAATGGCTTCCGAAGTATCCGCCTCGGCTTCCAGCCAGTTCTTTCCTGCTTCTTGAATCATCCAGGCATTGATCTCCATCTTGCGCTGTCGCATGATTTGTGCAGCCTTTAAGAGCACGATGGCCCGTTCTTTAGGATCTACCCAACGCCACTTTTCAAAGGCCCGTAGTGCTGCATCCATGGCCAAATCGATCTCGGGTTTACCGGCTTTGTAAAATGAGCCGACAATCTGGTTCTTATTGGATGGATTATTGCTTTTATTTAGCCTGTCGGTCTTTATATCTTTACCGTCAATGAACAGAGGGTATTCCTTGTCGAATTTTTTTGCTATAGCGTCCAGCGCTTTTTGCTGCGCCTGTCGGTTTTCCGGTTTGCTAAAATCAGTATAGGGTTCGTTATGAAATTCATACAGCATGAATTCCTCCTTGTCCTATTTTCAGAAAGGTTTTTATGAGTAAAGTAATTAAATACTGCCAGTTTCGATAGAGCGGTAACGATTCACGGCCGAATAATAACTTTCAAAAGACAGGCCGATCAAACCTGCCACAATATCTTTGTCCAGCTGATTGCTTTCGACCAATAATTGCGTGCTCTCTTTTTCCGCTAAAGCATAAAGCACAAGAATAGCTGTGGCCATGCAAAGAGGAAGAAAGAGCACGAGCTTTTGCAGATCATATTGAGGTACCGATTCTTTTTCCAATCCAATATAATCTGAAAACTGTTTGGTATGCTCCAGTAATAAGGCCAGAACAAGCCGGGATAGCTCTCTATAGTCATCACTTTGAATGATTTTTTTCGCTTCGAGACCAAATCTGGCATCCACTTCACTGGCTGCCAGATCGTCGATGATTCCTTTTAAAAATAATTTGCCATTACGGTTTTCAATGACACCAGTAGGCGCACCGAGAATATGTGCCAGTTGTATCGCTTTTTTGATTTGGGGTTTGCCCTGGGTACTGGACAAGAGTTCGATAATCGGAATGTTGAGATGGAACCAACGATTCATTTTTTCGTTTGCAGGTTCGCTTTCTGCATCCAAATAGATCTGTTCAAAATCAAAAAAATAAGGCCCTTGCAATACCGTCTGGGCAATGGCATCGACAAGTGTATCCTCTTGCCATTCAAATCCCTGGTCCAGGGCCCGTTCTATTTGCTGCATGGCTTGCTGGATGTAACCATATTTATAGAGAGCCAGTGCCGCGATAAAACCCTGCTCAGGATCGGTATTGGAGGCTATTTTGGAAATGATTTTCACGGCTTTGTCGATTTCATCCAGGACAAGCAGAGCTTCGGAATGAACCCTCGGATTTTCTGAATGTTTCAGCACGGCTTTGTAGGTCTTTTGTGCTTGTTCGAACTGGTCAGTTGCGAGAAAACAACGAGCCTGTATGTTCAGGGCGATATCATAAAAGGGGTCGTGAGGATCTATATGGTTTAATTCCTGGATGGCTGTATGAAAATCATGGCAAAGACATTTTTCTTCGATTCCAGCTAACCAGGAGGGAGCATTATTCTTGTAATTTATTGGTTCTGATGACATAATATATATCGACCATCTCTTTTGTCAAGGTCCACAGTAAAATACGGGATAACGATGTAAATATTCAGAACAAGCCTGACGGGCAATAAATCGGGTCAGGGTATCAGGTTTTCAGGATTTAGAGGTTCAAGGTCTTTGACCACGAATTTGCCATCCTTGCGAATCAATTCATCATCAAAAACGATTTCGCCTCCTCCATATTCCGGGGTTTGAATACAAACCATGTCCCAGTGGACCTTTGACTTGTTGCCATTGTCTGCTTCGTCATACGCTCCGCCTGGGGTGAAATGAAAAGACCCCCCAATTTTCTCGTCAAAAAGAATATCAAGCATAGGATGAGCGATATAGGGATTTAACCCCAATGAAAATTCACCGATATATCTTGCGCCTTTATCTGTGTCGAGTACCTTATTTAAAGCATCGGTTTTATCTGAAGAGGCATTTATAATTTTTCCTTCCTTGAATTCCAATTTTATTTGATCGTGTACAATTCCCTGATATATGGTCTTTGCGGTATAATGCAAGGTGCCATTTACAGAATCGCGGATCGGGGCTGTATAGACCTCACCATCAGGAATATTGTGCCTGCCGTCACATTTGACAGCTTTCATCCCCTTAATTGAGAAGCTCAGATCCGTGCCGGGACCAGTGATACGGACTTTATCGGTTGCCTGCATGCGATCGACCAGGGCGTTCATAGCTACGGACATGGCACTATAGTCAAGGGTACAGACATTGAAATAAAAATCTTCAAATTTTTCAGTGCTCATGAATGCCTGTTGAGCCATTGAGGGATGAGGCCATCTTAACACCACCCATTTTGTCTTGGGTACCCGAATTTTTATATGTACAGGTTCCCACCAATGATTCTGATATATTTTCATTTTTTCGGGAGGGACGTCACTCATTTCTGTTACATTGTGGCTTCCGCGTAAAGCAATATAGGCATCCATCTCTGCCATGCGATCAGCTTCCCACTTGCCGATCATTTCCATGGATTGTTCTGTGGCGAGTCGATAAAGATCTCTTAATATCGGACCTTGCTTGATACTTGTAAAGGGGATGCCTCCTTTATCGTGAGCTGCCCGCATAATCGCGATCACCATTTCGTGTGGAATATCGATGGCTTCGATGAGTATTTTTTCACCTTTTTGCAATGCTGTAGAATGATGAATTAGCACTCTTGCCAGGTCATTGAAACGAGGGTCTTTCATGGTTCACTCCTATTCGGCTGATATACTGGTGAAATATAATGAATAAACACCCTTTTGTCAACCTTTGTCGATGAGAGGCTTTGTACCGAGTTGACTCATAAAAAAGGTAACTTTACGATTTTGGAACATTTGTCGTTGCCTCATAATTATGTAACCGAACACTTATGTATTGGAGACATAATTAATGAGTCCGCTTGCGAAAAAAGAATATCTCAAAAAAATACAA
>WJME01000036.1 GCA_014728115.1 Candidatus Zhuqueibacterota bacterium
GTCTAAACGACAACCTCTACCGATGCCTTGATAGAATTATTAAAATCACCTCTCGTTATTGTTGAAAAAAGATAAGGCGAGAAGCGATTAAAATAAAATTCATGAGCTATGAGGCTCGATTGCAACAGGCTTATTTATTCTCTTTATGGTGTTCGATGTCAATTTGAATATCATGTCGCTGGGCGGACTCGCTCTGGGCATCGGATTGCTGGTGGACAATTCCATTGTGGTGCTCGAGAACAGCATGCGACTGCGCGAGAGTGATCAGTCCCTTGCAGAGGCAGCGGCACGCGGCGCTGGTGAGGTGGCCATGCCGTTGCTGGCCTCGACCCTGACCACGGTGGCCGTGTTTTTGCCTATTGCGTTTGTCGAGGGGGTGGCCGGACAACTCTTTCGCGATCAGGCCCTGGCCGTGACGTTTTCTCTGCTTGCATCCCTGGTTGTGTCGCTGACCCTGCTGCCCATGCTCATCGCTCGTTCTGTGCCGCAACCCGTGACCCGAACAAACCGGCCGAGCGGGACCAGACCCTCACGGCTGCGTCGTATCATAACCTGGCCCTGGCGCCAGATGTCGCAGGGCGTCAAATGGGGGGGACGGGCCGTCAGGCGTGCCGTTCGTCCGGTATTCGGATTTTCGGACCGGCTGTTGCAGAGGATTCAACGGATTTATGAATCGCAACTGGACAAAAATCTCATGCATTCAAGCCGTACACTCTTTGTCGGTGCCGGGTTGTTCCTCCTGACTCTGGCACTGGCACTGTGGTTGCGTTACGAGTTTATGCCACAGATGCCGGCACAGCAGCTGGTCATGGATATTCGTCTGCCCGAGGGCACGGCATTCCATTCTGTCAGCGAGACGGCTGCTACTGTGGAGGCCTGGCTGGCATCGCAACCCGAGATCGAGTTTGTTTTTTCCCAGGTGGGCTGGGCCCGGCATGGCTCAGAGATGGCGCGCAGCGATCAGGCCATCGAACAAATCCATCTTATTGCCCAGCCTGAACAATCGGTTCCCGGCACCATCGAACGATTACAGCATGAACTGGAGCAACATCTCGTACTGCCGGCCGGCAGCGAGTATACGTTTAATGCCAGTGAAGGGGTGGTACAGCAGCTGCTCGATCTGGATGAGGGCGATATCCGCATCGAACTTTGCGGTGAGGATCTGCAAACGCTGAGCGATCTGGCAGATGATCTGCGACGCCTGGTGGAGCGAATTCCGGGGATCGAACATGTCTGGAGCGATATCAAAGCCGGTGCGCCCGAGATCAGGCTGCAGATCGACAGGGATATGGCAGGACGTCTGGGACTCTCGGCACAGGCGATTGCAGATTATATCCGTACCTCCATTCAAGGTGTGGTGGCGACCGAGCTGCAGGAATTCGACAAAAAGATCGGCATCCGTCTGAAACCCGCGTTCAGCGAAGCGGATCTTGGTTCGCTGTTCAGACAACAGATTCGTCCGGGTGTGGCAATCGGGAGCCTGGTGCGGGTAGACCAGGGGCGGTCTTTGATGCAGATCTTGCGCCAGAACCAGGCCCGTACGGTCACCCTGTTTGCCAATGTCGGGGAGCGCAATGTGGGGACAGTTGTCAATGAGATACGACAACACGCTGCTGGTTTGGCCCTGCCCGGTGGCTATGAAATGCATGTGGGAGGCATGAGGGAAGAGATGAATCGCTCCTTTAACAGCCTGGCCATGGCCCTGGTTTTGGCTCTGGCGCTGGTCTATATGATTCTGGCAGCGCAGTTTGAATCGTTCCGGCATCCGTTTGTCATTCTCTTGTCCGTACCCATGGCCTGGATCGGCGTGATCTGGCTCTTGTGGATCACCTCCACCTCGGTGAATGTGCTGTCGCTCATCGGCGTCATCGTGCTCACCGGAATCGCGGTCAATGACGCCATCATCAAGATCAGCTTTATCAACCAGCTGCGGGGTGAAGGCATGGACCTGGTGCCGGCCATCCATCAGGCCGGCAGGATGCGTATGCGTCCCATCCTCATGACCACCCTCACCACGATACTGGGATTGCTTCCCCTGGCCCTGGCATTGGGTCCGGGGGCTGACATGGGCCGGCCTCTGGCTATCGCCATCATCGGTGGATTGGTTACCTCGACCTGGCTGACGCTGTTTGTGGTGCCGGTGATTTATTATGTTCTGGAAAAGTGAAAACTGTCGAGTTGTTTAAGAATTATTTTACTTTATTCTTGTCAAAAATAGATTTTATATATCCTGCAAGATAACCACGGAGGTCACGGAGGAACACAGAGAAAATGTTAACAAGACATTTCTTCTGAATTGTGTCAAATTTAAGTAATACCAGTTTTCACCAAAGCAAGTAGAAACAGGAAATTTTCGGTTAAAATGAATTGGTGGTGCGATATCCTTATATATCAAGTTTTTTCTCTGTGCTCTCTTGCTGCTCTGTGGTGAATTCTATTGATCTGTTCTTTGCGGCATTGCGGCTTTGCGTGAGTATTATTAGCGACACTTTTTATTTCGGACATGCGTGAATCTCTTTGCCAAATAAAAGATGAGAATCACGGCATCCACCCTTGTATGAATTTCATTCTCTGCCTGGGAACTTTTTGGGTGTTAATACATTTTTACTTGAACATCTAGATCTTTATATCTATTTTCCACTGAATCAAATTTCGAGGAGAACGGCATGTACCGTCTGTTAGGGATTCTGTTCATGTGTACGATACTTCAGGCACAGGATGTTACGGTGCTTAATCTGGATCAGGCCATCGACATTGCGCTGGAGAGCAGTTATGAAATGAAAAGCTTGCGCCTCAATCTCACGCGGTCCGAGCAGAATCTCATCGCGGCCAAAGGCCGGTTCAAGACCAATGTCGAGGCTTCCATGCAGGTGCCCAATTGGCAGGAAAATGTCAGCGAGATTCCGGTGCCTGGCGAGCTGCCGGTATTCAATACCACCGGCTCGCTCCGCTATCAGGGCATGCTCGATATCATCCAGCCCACGCCCACCGACGGCCGGCTGACCCTGCGTTCTATGGCTTATCACCGCGATGTCTCAACCTATCGCGCCAGCCTAGAGCAAGAGACCACGCGCAAGGACATGTACGGATCCATCAGCCTGCGTTACCACCAGCCCCTGTTTACGATCAATCGTCTGAAACTCGGACTCCAGACAGCCAATCTCAGTTACGAACGCACCGAACAGCGCTATCGACGCAGTCAGCTCGATGTGGTCTATCTGGTGACCCAGACTTTTTTTGAAACTTATCGCGCCAAGCGGCAAAAAGAGATCGCAGAACAGAATCTCAAACAACAACAGGAACTGTTCGATCTGGCCACGAAAAAGTATCAGGCCGGACTCATTCCCGAGGTCGAAGCCCTGCAGATGGAGGTGGATCTGGCTGAAGCGAAAAACGAACTGCTTTCGGCCGAGGGACGGATGGCGCGGTCGCAGGATGCATTCAAGCAACAGATCGGGCTCGCCTTGTCCGACCATATCGATGTGACCACCGATATTTCTTATGAACGTATCGAGGTGGATCTCAACCGTGCCCTGGAGCTGGCATTGCAGAACCGCACGGAAATCCGTGAGGCCAAAATCGACCTGGAACTGGCACAGATCGATGTCAAGGAAGCCGATGCCCAGTCAGAGATCCGCGGCGATCTGAATCTGTTCTATGACCTCACCGGTGTCAGCGACCCTACCCTGCCCGGCAGTGCATCGGTAAACTCGTTATGGACCTCCATGACCGATGACATGCAGCGACGGCCCAACAACCGCGGTGTGGTGTTTACGCTTTCGGTGCCCATATGGGACTGGGGCGTGAATGCAGCACAGGTGCAGGCTGCGCAAGCCAGTTTGCAGAACAGCGAACTGGATCTGGAAGAACAAAAAAAGACCATTCGCCGTCAAGTGCGCGATGTGGTGGCCAGTCTGCGGGAAACAGAGAACCGGCTGCAGGTGCTGGACAAGAACCAGCAGGTGGCACAGCGGGCGTTCCAGATTTCGGTAGAGCGGTTCAATAACGGTGATATTACCAGCCAGGAACTGGCCCTGGACCGCAACCGCTATACCCAGGCCCAGACCTCGTTCCTCGATGCCTATATCGCCTATCGTCTGGCTCTGGCCGACCTCAAACGCAAGACCATGTGGGATTTTGAGAACGACCGGTCTGTGGTAAAATAGCATTTTAATATATTCGATTTCTGTGGGCGTGTCATCCCTGCGGACCAGGCTGTCGCATATTGCCGACCGGCCGTCATCCCTGCGGACGCAGGGATCCATAGCTGCGGACGAAAGAAGAGTGTGATACGTCATCCGGCTATATTGCGAAGGACAGACTCTGGTTATTTACAATCCAGAGCGTTTGCACACCTCATACTCGACTCATTTCATGCGGTTTTCCCCAGCTCTGGATTCCTGCTTTCGCAGGAATGACGCTCTGCTGCTATTCGGCAACAGACTGTTTCGCCGGAATGACGCTCTGCTGCTATTCGACAACAGACTGTTTCGCCGGAATGACGCTCGGTGACTATTCTGCAACAGACTATCGCTCAGAAACGGCGTTCGGTCTTTGTTCTTTTGTGAATTTTTTCAGGCTGATCATGGTTGTACCAGGAGATTGAACGAGATTACGATTTGGATAAGGGATGATGAATAGATTGTTAGTCAAAATTTACGATCGGTTGCTGGAACCCTTGCTTTATTCCTCCAAACGCCGGGCTGCGGTCTGGCTCAGGGAAACCCAGGCGAACAGGGTGCTGGATCTGTGCAGCGGTACGGGCGCACAGGTGAGAATCCTGCGGCAGCGCAATATGGAGGCCGTGGGTGTGGATATCGACACGAATATGGTCACACACGCCTTTACTGCCAATGGAGCACCGGTGATTCAAGGCGATGCCGGGTTATTGCCATTGGCCGATGATTCTGTCGAGGCGGTGGTGATTTTCTATGCGCTGCATGATAAGAATCCGCACTTGAGAGCTCGGATGATGTCTGAATCACGCCGGGTGCTATCAAAAGAGGGACGATTGGTTATTCTGGAATTTGAAAAGGCCTGGAATACGGTGTCGCGGTTAGCCACAGGATTTACATGGCTTATCGAGCGGCTGGCCGGATTCGAGCATGCCCGCAACAGCAAGGCCTTTGCCCGTGACGGCGGGTTAAAGGGCTTTATGCAACGTCACGGGCTGGTCGAGTTACGACGGCATGATATCGAGATGGGCAATTCGGCAATGGTGTTGTGCAAATTCGCGGATAAAGGATAACGGTTACACTCTCAGCTGCTGGCATGCTCCATCAGGCCTTTACCCTCAATTCTTAATTCAAAATTCTACATTGACCTCGCTCTATGCTCCTGCTACCTCTTTGGCCATGGATTCGCGTTTTGCCTCCAGTGCCTGCATGAGCGATTCATAAGAATCTGCGAATTTTTGCACGCCTTCACTGAGCAATTCATCGGTGACCTGTTCCATGCTGATGCCCAGGGATTCCAGTTTTTGCAGCTGTTTTTCTGCCTGCAGGGTGTCTTGGCTCAGTGTCATATTCACCTTGCCATGATCGTTGAATTTTTCCAGCGTATCCGGGGGCAGGGTATTCACCGTGTGGGGACCGATGAGCTGGTCCACATAGAGTGTATCAGGATAAGCATCATTTTTGGTACTCGTACTGGCCCAGAGAACGCGCTGCACGCGGGCCCCTTTGTTTTCCAGCATTTCCCATTCTTTATTGTCAAACACATCTTGAAAGATCGTATACGCTGCTTTCGAGTTGGCGATGGCGATTTTGCCCTGCAGATCCTGGTTACCTGCTTTTTCCAGCAAGGCATCGACCTTAGAATCGACGCGACTTACGAAAAAAGATGCCACGGAGGCCACCTTGTGAAGGGGTAAGCCGTTGCGGTCCATTCTTTCCAGTCCGTCGCGAAACGCCCGGGTTACCTTTTTATAGCTTTCCAGGCTGAAAATCAACGTCACATTGACATTGATTCCCTGGCCAATGAGCTCGGTGATGGCAGGATACCCTTCCTCTGTAGCCGGTACCTTGATCATGGCATTCGGTCTGTCGATTTTTGCCCATAGCCGTTCTGCTTCTTGAATGGTTTTTTTTGTATTGTGAGCCAGATTGGGATTGACCTCAAAGCTGACATGACCATCTTTGCCCTTGGTCTTGTCAAAAACTGGATAAAAGAGGTCAGCCGCATCCTGGATATCCTTAATAGCCAGCGCTTCAAATATTTTTTCAAAAGACATTTGCTTTTTTATCAAGGCTTTGATATCTTGATCATAAGCCGTGCCCTGAAGGGCTTTTTCAAAAATCGTGGGGTTGCTGGTCAACCCGCCCAATCCCTCATCGATAAGGGATTCGAGTTCTCCGGAACGAACGAACTCGCGTTCGATATAATCGAGCCAAATGGACTGACCCAGTTCTCTGATTTTAACCATTTTAGACATGGAAATCCTCCGCCATTCTATTTTGTTTAGTCAATAAACGTAACAACATTTTTTCCTATTCTATTTTATAAAAGTGAGAAAAAAGGAGCCATTATGTCCTCTCATCTCAGTTTTTTCGAGCAGGTAAACCGATATTTTGAGCAGGCAGCCAGTTATTTGAAAATCGAGCCTGGACTCCTCCAGCAAATCAAGTCCTGTAACAGTGTTTATCGCATCAGTTTTCCTTTGCGCCGGGATGATGGTTCGATGCAGGTCATTCACGCGTGGCGGGCAGAACACAGTCACCACAAGACACCAGCCAAGGGGGGGATCCGATATGCCATGAGCGTGAACGAAGACGAGGTGATGGCTCTGGCGGCACTGATGACGTACAAGTGCGCTGTGGTAAATGTACCGTATGGCGGGGGAAAAGGCGGCGTAAAGATCGATACACGCGAATACAGCATTCCCGAGATCGAACGGATCACCAGACGCTATACATTCGAGCTGGTTCGCAAAAATTTTATCGGTCCGGGCATCGATGTGCCGGCACCCGATTATGGCACCAGCAAGAGAGAAATGGCCTGGATCGTGGATACCTATCGCTCACTGGGTCCCAATGATCTTTCTGCTGAAGCCTGTGTTACCGGCAAGCCGGTCACGCAGGGCGGAGTGGCAGGCCGAACCGAAGCCACCGGCCGGGGATGTTTTTTCGGAATCAGGGAGGCCGTTTCGGTCAAGGAAGATATGAAAAAGCTGGGATTGGATACCGGGCTCGATGGCAAAAAAGTGATTGTTCAGGGACTTGGGAACGTGGGGTATCATGCTGCTAAATTTTTGCATGATGAAGGAGCGATGATCGTTGCGGTCTCTGAGATCGAGGGCACGCTTTATGATGAGAGCGGACTCGATTTTGAAAAGCTCATTTCATATCGTACAGAGACCGGCTCGATCAAGGATTTTCCGGGCGCCAAGAGTATGGATGACCCATCTGTTGCCCTGACACTGCCATGTGATATTCTCGTTCCCGCAGCACTGGAAAACCAAATCACCATAGAAAATGCCGATCAAATTCAGGCCAAGATCGTGGCCGAAGCAGCCAATGGTCCGGTCACTGCCGATGCCACGCAAAAGTTGCACGAGCGGGGTGTGATGATCTTGCCCGATATCTATCTCAATGCCGGTGGGGTCACGGTCTCTTATTTCGAGTGGCTGCGCAATCTGCAGCATGCCAAGCTGGGTCTCATGGATAAACGTTTTGAGGAAAATACCAATACCAAAATCCTGCAAACCGTAGAGAATGCATTGGGAAAGAAATTCGACCCCAAGGTCATCGCCAAGGTAGCGCAAGGAGCCGATGAGATCGACCTGGTCAATTCCGGACTGGAAGAGACCATGGTAGTGGCCTATCAGGAAATCCGGGAGATTCAAAAAAGTCACAAGAATGTCGATCTGAGAACCGCGGCATTTATCAGTGCCATCTCTAAAATCGCGGTCGACTATGAAGAGCTGGGGATTTTTCCGTGATCTCGGCCAACAGAAAGGAGGCAGAGCAAGAATAAGAGTATGCTGTACACTCGGTTTACTCGAATTGCCAGCATACATATTTGATGACTCTGTCTTTTGCCAGATGGCGTTTTTCATAGGTCGTTTGTACAGTGAGCAACGGATCATTGACAGATTGGGAGTAGAGGTCAGGCATGTTTTTTAAAAGTTTGCACCCATAGTCCTCCAGTGTCTCGAGAGTATACTCGTATAAAAGATCGCTATCGGTTTTCAGATGTACTTTGCCGTTGGTTTGAAGGATACGCTCATAACCTTTGAGGAACCGCGGGGAACTCAGACGTTTGTTGGCTTTGGATGCCCCGGGCTGTGGATCCGGAAAGGGCAACCAGATTTCTGATACTTCATCGCGTTTGAAATACGTGTCCACGAATTCGATATGGGTTCGCACAAATCCGACATTTTCCAAACCTTGTTCGAATGCTGTCTTTGCACCTACCCAGAGGCGGGCGCCTTTTTTATCGATTCCGATAAAGTGACGGTCAGGAAACATTCGTCCCATGGCCAGGCTATACTCTCCGCGACCACATGCCAGCTCGAGGGTAATGGGTTTATCTGTAGTGAAAAAATGGGTGTTCCAGTGTCCTTTCATTCCCATGGGATGGGTGCGGGTATTGGGAAACATTTCAAATTCGGCAAACTTTTGCAGCTTGTTTTTCGGCATTCCGGGTTCCGTAGATCCTTTATCTATTCCAGGTCGAGACGGTTTACATGGACGCTGCGCTGCGCAAGCTGTCCGAGAATATAGTTGGCGTGATCGAGATCGCGAGCCAGCCATTCGGGCGGGATGATCCCGGGTTCGGAAAATCCTTTTTCTAGAATCAGGCGTACAGCTGCGGTACAGGTATATCCGGTCGTGCGGGCCATGGATGAAATACCCAGCATAAAGGTGTCATACAGATCGTACCGGACATTCACCCCTTTGCCCTTGATCTGTACACGCATGACCGTGATTTCGGGTTCATCCGGTTCCAGTTTCCAGGCTTTGAACAGCAACTTTGATGTCAGATCCATGGGTCTTATGGGCATGTCATTCACTTCAGTCATCTTTGAACTGAAAAAGCCGCATTGGCTCAGGATCTCCATGAGGCTGCGATGTCCGGGATAACGCAATGTTTTTTCTTTCATGTTAGGAATATCGACGGTTTCGAGCAATGTGCGCAGGCCATCGGTATTAAAGGCCTCGAGGGTACCCAACGGAGGCAACTCGATCCGTTCGGCTTCGGAAAGGGCAGGGCGGGTGATGATTTCGCCATTTTCTTTGAGGCGGGCGGGACGCGTATATTCTTCCAGCACATCGCTGGGGGAAAAGGGTGCCTTGTACTCGAATGGCCATGACCGCTGTACCGGTAGCCCTCCCACATAACAGACAAAAGAATCCACATCCTCGTGATAGGCATGCATTCCCAACAACATGTTACTCAATCCCGGCGCCACGCCGCAATCGACAATGGCGGTGACCCCGTTTGCCTTTGCTAATTCCTGTAACTGAAATGGATCCTGTTCGAAAAAGGAGATATCCACTATTGGCTTTTTTAAAGTGATCAATTTTTCAAGGGTCGTGAATCCAATACTTCCCGGCAGCGCATTGACCACAAGATCTGCTGCAGCGAGCTCTTGTAGCCATCCCTGTCCTGTAACACAGTCCAGACGCATCGAACGAGCAGGTGTCTTGCTTAGCATGTTGAGACGTGCCTGACTCTGATCAATGACAGTGACGTCGTATTCTTCTGCGAGATCACGTACAATCGCGTGGCCAACGAGACCTGCGCCTAACACAAATAGATGAGCCATAATATCCCTGTGTACCGTTTATAGTTTGATTTCGGTTTATTCAAGGTTGAACTATATTGTTACTCACTCAAAAATAAGAGCTTAGCAGGGGGTGCAAAGAAAAGATTGAATTTAATGGTCGAGTCTGAATGCCAGGCTCTGTACATGACATGGACACGTTTTCTTTCTCTGCATTTCATCATATCGCCTGCATGAAACCAGTTGTGATTAAAACAGAAAATATAAAGATTTTGGCAAGGATACAAGGAGTTTTCCGCGGGATGCCCGGAAAACCAGAGCTCTCTTGCGCTCTGGTTTCCGGGCATCCCGCAAGTGAACAGGGTGATCAAGAGAAGCGGTTTGCAAGAAAATAATAGATGACAAGTGAAATCCCTGCTGCGATCAAAATAGCGCCAAAGCGCATATCATCGTCGAGACCGCTCGTCGTCATCAGGGCCACCCCGATGGTGAGAATCACGAGTCCCCATTTAAAAGAATTCTGCCGGTGACTGGGCGGTGCTTGCAAGACATCCTTGACGTTTTCTTCGACCTGACCTTTTTCGATCAGCAAGCGCCGTACACGGTTATCAGAAATAATCTTGATGATATAGGCGACAATAAAAAATAATGCAACTGGGACAATGGCCTGGAACATGGCAACTCTCCTTTTGGTTATGGTTATCTGATTTAATGGACAGACAAGAGACAATAAAGTTGCAGAAAAATTTGTAAAAAAGACGTATATTGCAATGCAACTTTTTATGCTTTTCTTTGTCTAATAGGTTGCCATGAGAATAGAAGAAGAAAAAAAGCTTGTTGACCGGATTCTCAAAGATGATCTCAATGCCTTTGACGAGTTGGTAATAGAGTATCAAAGGCTGGTCTGGCATATTGTGGCCCGTATGGTTTCAGATCCTACAGATCGTCAGGATCTGTGTCAGGATATATTTCTCAAAATATTTAAATCTTTGCGTACATTTCATTTTCGCAGCAAGCTGTCGACGTGGGTCGGACGCATCGCTTATCATACATCGATTAATTATCTTCAGAAAAAAAAATTACCCAGCATGAGTGACGTAACAATTGACGAGAGTCATTACCGCGTTGTTGCAGAGTCTGATGATATCGGCCCGGAGGAATGGACTGCACGTCGCGATCTTTCGTCGATCGTGGAAAAAATGATCAGCAAATTAACCCCCATTCAAAAAACATTGATCACATTATTTCACGTGGAGAATATGAGTTATTCGGAAATGTCAGCGGTCGTAGAGCTGCCTGAAGGAACGATCAAGAGCCATCTCTACCGCGGCCGGCAGCGACTCAAAGAGATGATGAAATCGTTAGAGCGGGAGGAAATCGGGTATGAATAAGCATCTCACGGATGAGCAAATTCAATTGTATCTCGATCCCAATCCTTTGGATTCTAAAGAGGCGCAGGAGGTCAAGACTCACCTGCAGTCGTGCAAGCGATGTCAAAAGAGTTTACAGGAATATCGGGTGCTCTATAAACATTTTGCCACTCCATTATCTCTTGATCTCTCGGGTGATTTCAGGGTCAAGTTGCAAAGAAGAATCGCACTGGAAATGAAACGGCAAAAAATCAGAAATTTTATGGTCTATGGTCTTTTTTATGGAGCGGGTATTGCAGGAGGGTTGGGGCTCGGTTTATCCTATATCGATTATGATGCCATCTCGAGAGAGATTGCCAATGACAGTGTTTTGAGTTCATTTACTCTGGTGTTCGATTCTTTTCAATCCATTTCATTGGGCATCGATATTCCATGGGGTCTTTTGGCAACCGTCATCAGTGTACTGGTTTTACTCTATATTTTCGATCATTTTGTGTTGCAGCAATTCAGGCATATCTCTATTTTTAAATGAGGCGGCGTCCGGATTGCAGTTTCGAGACGTCGCCCTGCACTTCCAAACCCGTCCATTCCCCTCTTCCTGCATAGAGTTTTTCACCCTTGAGGGAATGTAATTGAATATCTACTTTTGTATCCAGGCTTTCCATGATGCGACTGGTCATGTTTCCTTGGTCGGGTCCCAGGAGTTTTTCCGGTTGTCCGGATCTCCTGGCAGTGATCTGTAAACGGGATTTTCGGTTTGCAAATATGAGAACGAGCTGGTGGTCATCGATTTGGATCTGTTCAATGGCAGAGCGATTATAGGTCGTCCATCGGTAGAGTTTTCCCTCATGGAGCAATCCGACAATAAAGCCCGTAAAGCTGCTGCCGAGCCAGGGAATCGTGGCGACAGACAAAGACAAGCTTGTCCCGGTTGTTTCAAAGTGATTGCTCTGCATCCAGATATAGGCAGAAGGAAATCCGGTTCCCCAATCCTTTTCAGCATATCCCCGGCCTTGCGTAAAATCGACCCAATGACTGTTGATCATTATTCTTCCATTCAGGACGTGATCCATACTCAAAATGCCGTGATAGCACTGCATGGCAGGCAGCCAGGCATACCATCCCATAGCCCCTGGTGACCACAATCGTACAGGCCAGGAATAGGAGGAGCTCGTATGCATTTCACCCTGTACCTGTAAATCGCCTGATGTCAGATTCAGAACGACTTTGTTATGGCTGAATGTATTCTGTTGGATTTTTATATGGAACTGTTTACGGTTTGCGACAAAGTCTGTCAACGAAAAACGGTAATATGTACTTTTTTGCAGGGTGGGGGACAAGAGCTGAATAAACGCATGCGGATCCTGTCCTTTGGCAATGCCCGGAATCACGACGAGACCGTTTTGCCGCATGGCATCTACCCATTTGAAATACCAGCCTTCGAAATAACTGGATTTGATTTTTTGTCCCTGATAGCGTTCCGGATGCAAGATGGGCATGGATTACCTTTGTCATAGTTTATGGTCTAGATTGCAAGAGCATATAGGCCATCAAAAACAAATAAAAAAGCCCCCTGGGTGAGCACGCCATAGCCTTGACCTTTGAGCAGGATTGGTCATTGATCTTTGTCTATCCTTGCAATCGATCTCTTGTCACCGTTCGTTTAGTAACTATGCGCATCGAGTTTGACCTTGCCGCGAAACACCCAATAGATGGATATGGTATAGGCCAGTACCAAGGGAATCCCCATGATGGCAATGGTCAGCATAATCTTTAAAGTGGTTTGCGATGAAGCGGCATTATAGATCGTCAGACTGTTGGCCGCCATGGGATTTGAAAAGATGAGATTCGGGTACATGCCGATGCCAAAGAGACCGAGCAAGGCGATCATTGCGACACAAGAAGAGAGAAAGGCTCTAAAGTCCCTGCCATGGTAGATCTCGCGCGGGATATTGGCAATGGCCAGCACATTGATGGCCGGCAATATGAAAAAGACCGGGTTGGCCCGAATCTGGTCGGTCATGTGGGGTACATACAGCAAGGTGGCCATTGTGGTCAGTACATACATGAGAATGAAAAAGATCATGGTGTTTTTGATCCATCCGCGCAGTTTGTCGTGTAATTCGTTTTCGGTTTTCATGACACCATAGATCGCGCCATGCATCATAAACAAAGCGACCGTCGTGATGCCGACCAGTAGTGCATAGGGTCTTAGCAATCCCCAAAAGGTTCCTGCAAATTCATGGTTGCTATCCAGGGGGATTCCCATGGCGATATTTCCCAGAGCCACGCCGATCAACAGAGCGGAGAGAATGCTGCTGACGCTAAAGCTGATGTCCCAGAATTTCCGCCATGCAGCATGAGGTTGTTTGGAGCGAAATTCGATGGCGACGGCCCTGAAAATGAGCCCGAACAACAACAGCATAAAGGCAATATAAAAACCGGAAAAAGCAGTGGCATAGACCTCTGGAAAGGCTGCAAACAGGGCTCCTCCGCCTGTGACCAACCAGACTTCATTGCCATCCCAGACCGGACCGATCGAATTGATCATCAGTCTTCTTTCCGTGTCGGTATGTGTAAAGAGGTGCAATGCCCCGATCCCCAGATCAAAGCCATCCAGCATGGCATAGCCGGTGAAGAGAATGCCGACGAGTAAAAACCATATGGTATTGAGATCTAAATTCATGCGCGATGTCCCTCCTCCAGATCATAAACATCCGGCCCTTTTTTGATTTTTTCATTCAATAAAAAGATAAAGAGTGCAAATAAAAGAGAGTATATCAGGAAAAATCCGATCAGAGATCCCCAGATATGTCCGGTCGTGAGAACGGGTGAAATCGCATCTTTTGTGCGCAAGAGATTATAGACGATCCAGGGTTGTCTGCCGATTTCAGCGGTTGCCCAGCCCAATTGATTGGCAAGCTGGGGGCCGAGCACTGCAAAAACAAAAATCCACAACAGCCACCGCGTTTCAAAGAGTATTTTTTTGCGCCAGTAGATGATACCCAGCAAAGCAATCAGAATCAGAGCCATGCCAATCGCCACCATCAGATGATAGGTTTGAAAGACGATGTTGACCGGCGGACGGTCTTGTTCGCTAAACGCATGCAGGCCGGTTACAGGTTTGTTGAAATCTCCGGTGACAAGAAAGCTGAGAAATTTGGGTATTTTAATGCCGATGACTTTTTCCTTGTTTTCATCCACCCAGCCGAGAACGTACATATCAGCCGGAGCATTTTCTTCATAGTGTCCTTCGAATGCGGCCAGTTTGGCGGGTTGATATTCGCTGACCATTTGGGCACTCGAGTGTCCGGTGACCAGCTGGAGCACAGAAGCGACCAGGGCAATGACCAGTCCGATTTTCATCGACCCTTTGGCGAATTCCTGATGTTTGCGTTTCAAAAGATAGAATGCACTTACCGAAAGAATGAAAAAGGCACCTGCTTGCCAGGCACCCATCAGGGTATGAGTGAGGCGATCGATAGTGGAGGGATTGAACACCATTTGCCAAAAATCCAATATTTCTGCCCGTTCACCGTTTGCGGTTTGGACGATATGGTGGCCGGCAGGAGTTTGCTGCCAGGAATTGGCAACAATGATCCAGACAGCGCTAAAATGGGCGCCCAGAGCCACCATGATCGTGGCAAAGAAATGGGTTTTGGGTTTGACTTTATCCCAGCCAAACAACAGAATCGCGAGAAAGCCGGATTCCAGAAAAAAGGCAAAGATGCCCTCGGCTGCCAGGGCGCTGCCAAATACATCTCCGACATAACGGGAATAGACCGACCAGTTGGTGCCAAATTCGAACTCCATGACAATACCGGACGCCACCCCCAGGGCAAAGATCAATCCGAAAATCTTGACCCAGAATTTGGTCATTTGATGATAGAGCTGATTTTTGGTTCTCAGATAGGTTCCTTCCATGATCACCAGCGCCAGACCAAGGCCAATACTCAAAGGAGGAAAGAGATAATGAAACGCAATGGTAAAAGCAAACTGAATTCGGGAAAGCATGACGGCGTCCATGCGATTCTCCTTTATTAGAAAAGCTTACAGAGGTGTTGCTAAAGATATTAAAGAGAGTTTTGAATCACAAGGTGAAAAGAATTATTTTTCAGGATCTGCCGTGAAAGGATTACCAATACCGCTCCCATTAACAACAGACCACGGACGATTAATTTCCGTTTTCTCTTTATTCTCGTTTTTTTAGCATCGCGATTTATGCGTTCCAGGTTCTGTGTAATCTTGGGAAAATGGGATCCTTTTGGGATAGCTTTGCATTAAAAATTTAGGAAATTTTGCTAAAAAGCTTAATAGTTGAAAATTGACTTGCTTATTTGAAAATATTTAGTAAATTTCTTCAAACCCGGGAAAAGGATATACAGTCTTAATATTGAGAGAAAGTTAATCTATGCATGCAGACAAACTCGATGCGATTGATCTAAAGATCCTCGAGCTTTTACAAAAAGCCGGTCGTACCAAACGAAACGAACTGGCTGAAGAGGTCAAATTGTCCATACCCTCGATATCAGAGCGTATGCACAAGATGGAAAAAGCGGGGGTGATCAAGAGTTACAATGCTATCGTGGAAGCTCGAAGAGTAGGATTGGAAGTGACCGCTTTTGTTCTCGTCCGCGTGGCTTCTATCAAAGAAGATTCCGAGGTGAGAGAATATATCATGGATAGTGATGAGATTCTCGAATGCCACACGATCACAGGTGAGGGATCTTATTTGCTCAAGGTCAGAACAAAGAGTACAGAGTCGTTGGAAAGATTATTACAGCAGATTCAGCAATGGCCTGGTGTGACCACCACCAAAACCAATGTGGTCCTGTCGTCAGCCAAAGAGACCACAGTGCTCCCCTTGAAATACTATAAAATTTAAAAAGAGGCCCTGATCATCAGGGCCTCTTTTTATGGATTACTCGGTCGGATATCTATTTCACTCACCATGGCCCGTTGTGGCAATTTAATCATCAACATGACACTATCTGCGACATCTTTGGGAGAAAGGATTTTTTTCTTTTTCTCTTCATCATGATCTGAAAAGGAGGTATCCACCGAACCCGGACAAATCGCCAGCACTCTCACTCCTTTATCGCGTTCCTCTAACATCAGGCAGCGGCTAAAGGCGAGCACCGCATGTTTGGTTGCAGAATATCCACCGCCTCCCTTAAAGGCATTCTTACCTGCCAATGAAACCACATTGACGATAACAGATTCTTTGGCTTTCCGCAAAAGAGGTAAAGATTCCCGGGTCATGAGAAACAAGCTTTTGACATTGAGATCGAACATGTGATCCCACTCTTCGGTGGGCATATCGATAATGGGATGAAACAGTCCCAATCCGGCATTATTGACCAGAATGTCAATTCCTCCGAATGTGTCTTTGCTCTCCTGAACGATTCGTTTGACCGTCTTTTCTTCCCTGAGATCACCGACGACCATATGTACTTTGCTGCCAAATGATTCGATCTCGGTAGCGGTCTTTTGCAGGTCGTCCTCGTTTCGGGCATTGATCACCATATTCGCCCCTTCACTGCCCAGAGATTGTGCAATGACTTTACCTATACCTCTGCTAGCCCCCGTTACCAGGGCTGTTTTTCCTTGTACTTCCATATTCTACCCTCCTGATTGAGCATCATTTCTTATTCTGGGCAACAGAGTTTGCTGTGGATGCATTCCCTCTGAATACCGGATATTTGACAATGAATAAATACAGGTAAGATAAAATACGTGCTAGATTTTGTCATAAAAGGATTGTATTTTAGGATACCAGAAGATGTGTATTGTTGAATTTCAGGAAAAGAGAGGGACTTGTGAGCGATTCTGTACAATATGATTTTCAATATGGATTGATTTATCGCAATCCCGATAAACAAAAAATCGCCCGGGATATTCTCGAAAGATATACGGGGTCGGATATCAAGGATTTCAATCAGCAAATCATCTTGACCAATTTTCACGCCTATCTGGATTACTTTGAGGAAAATTATGAGGGTCAGGTCTATCATGGTTCAGTCATGTCTGTGGTGCACAGCCCCAAAGTTCATGTGAGTATGATCGATTTTAAAATCGGTTCCCCTACTGCGGCCCTGATTATCGAGTGCATAAGCGTATTGGATCCACAGGCAGTCCTGTTTTTAGGCATGTGTGGCGGGTTGCATCCTTCGTTAAAAGTGGGTGATTTTATCTTGCCCATGGCTGCCATTCGCGATGAAGGGGTATCACGACATTTTATCCCGCCTCAGGTTCCATCGTTACCGACCTTTAAGATTCAAAAATTCGTCAGTCAGGTGATCGTTGACCATGGATTTGATTATCGAACCGGTGTGATCCATACGACCGACTATCGTTTTTGGGAATTCGATGAGGTTTTCAAGAAACAGCTCTATGAGGAACGGGCCATTGCGATTGACATGGAATGTGCGGCCTTGTTTTCAGTGGGATTCGTCAGTAAAGTGCCGGTGGGTGCTCTTTTGCTGGTGTCGGATTTGCCCCTGGTTCATGGGGGGATAAAGACGAAAGCATCGAGTAAACAAGTGTTTAGCACGTATACGGGCCGGCACATTCAATTCGGCATCGAATCCATGATCGGCATCCAGGACAAGGGAGAACATATCCGCCATTATCGCTGGTAACGGATGGGAAAAGATTTGATAATTTGATTTTTTTTAGTATTTTTTAGATGAATCCAGTGTAGCTAGTGTCACCAGGCATCAAGGCAAAACAGAGGAGACGATCAATGCCCAGTCTTGAAACCCGCTATCTCAATCTCGAACTCAAAAATCCCATTATTGTCGCCAGCAGCGGTTTGACAAAATCGGTGGACAAAATAAAGGCTTGTCAGGACGCCGGAGCCGGCGCTGTGGTGGTGAAGAGTCTATTCGAGGAAGCTTTGGCCAATGAAGATTGGGGATTGGAAGAAGCGACCTCCTTTCATACCGAAGCCTATGACTATCTGCGCGCCGAGATCGAAAAGCAATATGGCCCTCGGGATTACTGCGATTTGCTGGAAAGAGCCAAGAAAAAAGTGAATATTCCAGTTATTGCCAGTATCAATTGTGTCTCTTCCAAATGGTGGCCCAGTTTTGCTGCTGAAATCGAAGCAGCAGGGGCAGATGCATTAGAGTTGAATGTTTATCCTTCTGTTTTTGATACCGGCATAAAGTCACAACAAGTGGATGCGCTTTATTTTGACGTGATCGAGCAGGTACGGGCCAAAACGAAACTTCCCCTGGCAGTCAAGGTCAGCAGTTATTTTTCCTCCATCCCCAATGTGGCAGATGAATTGTGTCGCCGGGGAGCCGGAGCGTTGGTGTTTTTTAATCGGTTTACCCAACCGGATATCGATATCAAAAACATCGCTCTGACGACGACCTTTAATTATTCGGTTGGGTCTGAGATGCATACCCCTTTGCGCTGGATTGCCATGTTAGCCGGCCGGGTGACAGGAGATTTTGCTGCGACCACAGGTATTAAAACGGGTGAGGATATCATTAAATTTTTGCTCGCCGGTGCGAGTGCGGTGCAAATCGCATCCTTGTTCTATAGACAAGGCGTGGAACAAATCTCGCCACTTCTCGACACTATCGAATCCTGGATGGAGGAAAAGGGGTTTGACCGTATCGAGGATTTCAAGGCCCGGCTCTCCTTTAAAAATACCCAAACACCAGAGCATTATTTGCGGGCGCAATTTATCCACAAAATCCGGGGAGTCGAATAGGCATTGTATATTTGTATCGACGAAAGGCTCGGGCTGTCTCACTTTTGAAATTGAATTCTGTTTTGGGCAAGTCGATGACTCGTCTTTTTTCGATCTCGTTTATGAGTCATGATTCATACCCTTGATGCCATTTCGGGATCCTCGTTTTTGTCCCTTCAGTAATTTGTTTTTCCTTAAATTTATTGTAAACAGTTACTTAAATCGGTTCAAAATTTTTCATGAAATTTGCCATATTTCATCTTCATTGTTGACAAAATTTTCTGATTTCCGTATATTTAAAGCTAAATGTAAGGCGAGTCGAATACTAGTGCTCCCGTTCGGGCCTTTGGCTCGATGATGATTCCAAAAATACGTGTCCATTTGCTTGCATCCCGGCGAGTTTATTATTGCTCCGGATAGAGTTGCTGATTATATTTCAGCAGGGATAGAACGGTCCGCAAACTTGTTTCTGATGCCATGCACAGGCGAATTCCATTTTATTAATGTTCAAACCAACTGGAGGAGTTTGCCATGGACATTTATCTGTATCTGTCGCTTTTGCCCGAAGCGCTCATCGCTTCTCAGTTACCTCCTATGGACTTTGGTAACTATCTGGCAGTAGGGACAAAAAAGCGAACACGCGGTGAGGCTATGTTTTTCGAGGTGGATCGTGATCTCAAGAGTTCAGTCTTTCAGCTCGATCGTCTCGAAGAGTTGTGCAAAGAGCACAAAGATGGTGAGAGAAAATGTTCAAAATATCTTTCCATTTACCGTGTTCTCGAACATGTGCCTGTTGAGTCGCTTAAAAAACTCTATCTGGTCACCGACGATGGCCGGGTCCTTGCCTTGGATGAACGGGAGTTTCAGCCAAAAGAGAATCAGGAACTGCATTTCTACCAACAGATTGCCCCTGTCAATCCGAGTATCGCGAGCAGGCTCAATCCGTTCGAGTTTTGCAAGTTTATCACAAAGAACGAAAACAGGATTTATCTGCCCAAACTCGTTTTCTGTGAACTGGTTCTGCAAGGTCTGGCAACTGATCCGCTCAATGCGCCGACAGACGATCTACCTTATGAAAATCTATCGCACTTGAGAGACTGTCTGGTAGGATTGCAAAAACAGCCTGACAAACCGACAAAAACAGTCACTCGCATGATGAAGCACGATCTCTTGTATCGTACCATCAAGAATGGCTTTTTTGTAGGCGATCAGGATGATTTCAAATTTTATGCATTCCCTTCACGCCAGGAAATGGAAGAAAAATATCATGCCTGGTGGCGATCGGCGCTTACTGTTGGCTTTCATTAAGGCATAAATCATATAAATAAATACAATGGATTGAACAGCTATTGGAGTGTAGGAAATGTATAACTGGATGTTTTGGATTGTCCCTGTAGCTTCCATCGCTGCCCTTATCTTTGCCTGGGTCTTTTTCAAGCAAATGATGAGGGAAAGCGAAGGAACCGAACGCATGGAAACCATTGCCGAGCACGTTCGTAAAGGTGCGATGGCATACTTGAAACAGCAGTACAAAGTGGTTCTAATTGTGTTCATCGTCTTGACCGGGCTCTTTTCGATCATGGCGTATGTTTTTAATTTTCAAAATCCCTGGGTACCCTTTGCGTTTTTGACCGGTGGGTTCTTTTCCGGTCTGGCCGGGTTCTTTGGCATGAAAACCGCAACCTATGCCTCAGCCCGTACCACAAACGCTGCCCGGCGCAGCCTCGATGGTGGCCTCAAAGTGGCCTTTCGCAGTGGCGCAGTCATGGGACTCGTGGTCGTCGGTCTGGCTCTGCTGGATATCTCGGCCTGGTTTATTATTCTCGCCTCAGTCTATCCCATTGAAACCGATACCCATGCTCTCGTGGTGATCACCACAACCATGCTGACCTTTGGTATGGGGGCCTCTACTCAGGCACTGTTCGCTCGTGTCGGCGGAGGTATCTATACCAAGGCAGCCGATGTCGGTGCCGACCTGGTCGGTAAAGTCGAAGCCGGTATCCCTGAAGATGATCCCCGTAATCCTGCTACCATCGCCGATAACGTCGGCGATAATGTGGGTGATGTCGCGGGGATGGGCGCTGACCTTTATGAATCGTATGCCGGATCTATCCTGGCAACCGCTGCTCTGGGTGCTGCTGCGTTCATGAAAATGGGACCCGCTGTCCAGTTAAAAGGTGTATTGGCTCCCATGGTGATCGGAGCCATCGGTACTTTGCTCTCGATTATCGGTATCTATAATGTGCGGACAAAAGAAGGCGCCACACAAAAAGAATTGTTGGGCGCTTTGAGCAAGGGAATTAACCTCAGCTCTGTCCTGATCGTCGTTCTTTCACTCGGTGCCGTTCTTGCGCTGGGTCTGCCCAATGCCTGGGGTCTTTGGGGCTCTATCGTGGTCGGTCTGCTAACGGGTATTACTATCGGTAAGGCGACTGAATACTATACCTCTCATTCTTATCGCCCCACTCAGAACATTGCCGAAAGCTCTGATACCGGCCCGGCAACCGTGATTATCGCTGGCCTCGGTACCGGAATGCTTTCCACTGCCATTCCTGTGCTGGCTATTGTGATTGGAACGACCTTTTCTTATTTGTTTGCATCCGGATTCGATATGGCCAATATGTCCATGGGACTCTATGGTATCGGTATCGCAGCCGTCGGGATGCTCTCGACCCTGGGGATCACCCTGGCCACTGATGCATACGGTCCGATCGCCGATAATGCCGGTGGAAATGCAGAGATGGCCGGACTCGGTGAAGAGGTTCGTAACCGCACCGATGCCCTGGATGCTCTCGGCAATACCACGGCTGCAACAGGTAAAGGATTTGCCATCGGCTCTGCTGCCCTGACTGCCCTGGCTTTGCTGGCTTCTTATGTGGAAGAACTGAAAATCGGCTTGATCCGTCTTGGACAGGAAACACTGACATTCTTTAATGGTGAAACGATACAGGTCTCAGGTGCAGAACTTTCCGATTTTATGCGCTATTATGAAGTTACCCTTATGAATCCCAAAGTATTGATGGGGATCTTTGTGGGATCCATGATGGCCTTTTTGTTCTGCGGTTTGACCATGAACGCGGTTGGCCGCGCTGCCGGTGCCATGGTGGATGAAGTACGCCGCCAGTTCCGCGAAATCAAGGGAATCCTGGAAGGTAAAACCGATCCTGATTATGCGACGTGTGTGGCCATCTCTACCAAAGGTGCACAACGCGAAATGCTGTTGCCTTCGCTGCTCGCGATCATCGTTCCGATTGTCATCGGCGTGATCTTTGGCGTTGCCGGCGTTTTCGGTCTGCTGATCGGTGGTCTGGGCGCCGGATTTGTGCTGGCGATTTTTATGGCCAATTCCGGTGGTGCCTGGGATAATGCCAAGAAATATATCGAAGAAGGTCATCTGGGTGGCAAGGGCTCTGATGCCCATAAAGCTGCTGTGATCGGTGATACGGTTGGTGACCCCTTTAAGGATACCTCGGGTCCCAGCTTGAATATCCTCATCAAATTGATGAGTATGGTCTCCATCGTCATGGCAGGTATGACCGTGGCTTTTTCGATTCTCTAGTCAAATCCAATTCAAGATTGCAAGGGCAGCCCTTTTCGGGTTGCCCTTTTTTTTTAGAGTCATGAGATAAGCGGGGATAAGAGAGGAAAGAGTGTTTTGCCCGTATTGAATCGACATTATCGCATAAAGATGAATGCGATTCCGGCAATGGCGACAAGCGTACCCAGAATGGCTCTCAACGATGGAACGGTTTTCTGAACGATGATGATAATCGGAATCACCACAATCGGTACGGTGGCGAGTAAAGTCGATGCAATGCCTGCTGCTGTGTATTTGACCGCGATAATAGAAAGCCATACGCCGAGAAAGGGTCCGCTGATAGATGCAATGACAATCAATCTGGCTACTCGGCGGTTGCGCATGACATCGAACAGTGCCGGTCCTCTGCCTACAACCATTCCGGCCAGCCACAAGACCGCCGCTGCAGGTGCCATGCGTAAAATCGTGGCTGAAAGCGCATCGATTTCCGTGCGGAATCCAAATTTGACCAGAATGACGCCTACTGCCTGGCCCAATGCCGCGACAATTCCGGTGAAAATCCCCAGCCAAAGGGATCCATGAACTTTTTCCGGAACATTTTTTTCGCTCATGACCCAATAAATTCCGGCCAGGGTGAGCGCAATGCCGGTTAATGCCATGCTACCCAGATGTTCATCCAGAAAGATCCATGCCAGAACCGTTGCGATCGCCGGTGCCAGGGATAAAAGCAGGGTCGCCCGCCGGGCACCGAGGATGACCAGGCAGGCAAATAGGGCCCCGTCTCCGATGGCCAGGCCCACGACACCGCTCAGTCCGAGCCACATGAACTGCTCGCCTGTTGCGTGAATCGGAAAGACCTTTCCTGTGGTGAAAAAAAGGGCGATGCAGAGAAAGATCAATCCAAAGACAATACGCCACAGGTTGGTGGCAAATGCCCCCACCCGATGACCCGCAGATTCGAACGCCAGTGTAGTCCCACCCCACAGTACTGCCGCGCTCAGTGCAGCGATTTCGCCGAGAAATGGCATGAATGATCTCCTGGTCTGATAGTCCACCAAGGGCACAAAGAATACTAGCCTGGATTATCCACAAAACACAAAGTTGAAATCTAAACAATTGATATTATTGATTTAAAAGATTTTCTTCGTGATCTTTGTAAGCTTTGTGGATAATTGACTTTAAAATGCCTTCTTGATGTAACGTTATAATTTTTAAATATTTGAAACCTCTTGTTCTTGAATAGAGCAGGCTGGTAAAGATCTGCAAAATAGGAAAAATTTGACTGGATTCCAAATCCAAACTAAAGGGGAAAAGCCCAGAGATGAGGCTACCCGCTAAAATGCCGGAAGCCGGTCATAAAAAATCCGGTTCGGCAAAAGCCGAACCGGTTGCAGCGGGAGCGGGCAGCTCGTCGAAGCGTCTATTTGATCAAAACCATTTTTCTCATTTCATCATGTGGACCCGCCTCTATTCGGTAATAATAGACGCCAGAGGCTACCCGTTTTCCCTGTTCATCGCGACCATCCCAAAGGATTTCGTGGTAACCCGCCGTAATCGTGGCCTTGATCAACATTCTTACCAGCTGTCCTTGAAGATTGTATACCGCTATCCGGGTATCCAAATCTTTGGGCAACTGGAAACGTATTTTTGTTTCCGGATTGAACGGATTCGGAAAGTTTTGCAGGATCTGAAAGGTTTCAGGGACCGCCGATTGTGCCATGACAGGTCCGTGAAAAGAATCGGTACCATCTTTACTGACATCCTGTAGTTTATACCAAATCTTCATGCCCGTCTTGGCGTGTGGATCTTTGAATGTATAGTCTCCGGATTCGGTGTTGGCGATGAGTTGCTCATTGAGTCGTTCGAATTTGCCGTTTTCATGCCATCCCCTCCAAACATTGAATCCAAGATTATTTTTTTGTGAATGGGTCTGCCATTGCAGGATAATGCCCTCATAGGGAACAGCCACTGCCTCGAATAATGCGAGCTCTACAGAGGTGACGGTGGCTGTCCAGGCATGAGTCGTTGTGAGTTTGCCATCTGTAACCTGCACGGTGATCGTGTGTGAACCACTGCTATATTCGCCGCTGTTAAAGATAAATTCGGTCAGGTTTTTACCTTTGGCTTTGAGCTGACTGTCGACAAACCAGGAAAAGACCAGATTATCCATGTCATCCGGATCCGGATCCACGACAACCACACGAAACGGCGTTTCTGCAGGCCTCTCTAACGAGATTTCCGGACGGTTGGGTGTCAGAGACCAAAAAATCGGCGCGGATTCTCCGGATACTGTAATCCCCAGTGAATCAATGGCCTGGCCTCCCTGTGTATCCTCGGCTTTGAACACAAACCAGTATGGACCTCCTTTTTGCTCGGCCTGAGGAGTCCAGGTAAACGTTGCATTTTCGGGATCAAACTGAGCTCCGCTGACGGTATATTCCATCATTTGCAACGAAACTTTGTCTCCGTCCAGATCTCTGATTGACAAGGGATAGCTGAATTCCCGGTTGTAATAGATCGTGGTATCTTTGACCATAGAGAGGAATTCTGGATAGTTATTCTGAACTGCTGTGGCATAGAATGCGACCTGGTTTTGCAGCCCTACCCCGGCAAAAAGGGTATCTCCGCCGGGTTGTGATTTTAACACCCACCGGCAGGTGGCAAGACCTCTTTGGTCGGTCAGTGCACTGGAATTAAAGCCAGAACTGCTGAAAAAGTGAACCGTAAATCCCGAAACCGGATTGTCATATCGATCCACCACTTTTACGACAATGGGATAGACCAGAGATCTGCCGGCGGTCATGGACTGGTTATCGCCTGCGACCTTGACGATTCTGAATGCAGCATCGGCCACGGCCTTGCAGGTAAAAATTACCGGTTCCTGACCGTTAATACCATCTGCTTGCGCCTGAATGACATATTCGCCGGCCTGGGTTCCTGGGGTAAAAGAGACCTGGACGGCGCCATTATTACGGGATAAGACCGTATCTCCGGGACTGAATTGTCCACCCTGACCTTCAATGACTTTAAATACCACAGGTACATTGGCAACCGGATTATTGAAACGATCAAGAGTTCTAGCAATGAGGGGTTGTGTCAGAGGTTTATTGACAATCGTCGTCTGTGAGTTGCCGCTAAAGAGTTTGAGTTGTGTTGCAATGTTGGCGGTCCCGGTAACGGAAAACGAAAGTTGTTTGGGAATTCCGTCGACCTGTGCGCGAATTTCCTGATTGCCCAACTGTGTTCCCAGGCGATAAGCTGCGCGCGCGACACCATTATAGTCGGTTGAAATGTTTCCGCTATTGAGGATTATGGCGCCCTCAGCCTGGGGCTCAAATATGACTTGCGTGCCATACACTGGTTTGCCGGCAGAATCTGTAACCCGAACAGCCAGAGAGTCGCTCAAAGTATCTCCGACGGTGCCTGTAAAGGCCGACGAACCGTATATGACCAGATCTTTGGCCGTATTGGCCAGCGCATCACACCGAAAAACAATAGATTTATTCAGTTCCGGCAGGGCGATTCGCGCCTCGACATAGTTTGCCTGATTGACCTGTTCTCCCAATATATAATAGGCACGTGCCAGCCCGGCTGAATCGGTACGAGTATCCAGACTCGTGGCCTCATTTGTCATGAATTTTCCCCCTCCTGACCCTACCTTGAACTGTATGGGAATGTCAGCGACGGGATTATTGTTTTTATCTACCACCATGGCAACGAGAGCAGAATCCAGTACCGTCCCTCTGTTGCCGATTTGATTGTTGCCAGAGAAAATGACCAAATCATCAGCCTCTCCTGATGTGAACGTCACCACAGTACTCATTGTAAATTCAGGTTGTCCGGGTACGCTCACCTGGACGGTTTTTTCACCGCTCGCCGTCGAGGTCAGTACAGCCGTTGTCCTGCCGTTGAGATCTGTGTTTTCGGGTTGGGTGATCTCGACTCCTTGCGAGGGGATCACGCTAATCCCTATTGATTGATTGGAAATAGCATTTCCAAACATATCAGCCAGAGTGATGTCAACGTGAGAGGTTGCAAGTCCGTCTGCCGCCACAGGGGATTCTGCACTTACACTCGATCCGACAATATTTGGAGGGCCGGGCTCGAGACTGGCAGTAACGATGACCGGCGAATCCTGCAAATGTGATTCTGTACTTTTGTAAGACGAGATTTGCAACTGATTCACATTCGGACCTGCCAGAGTACCCAAAATCCAGTCGATTGACACATTGCCCTCGATATCCGATTGTCTGCTGCTAACAATGGTTGAATCGTCTCCTGTGCTTAACCGGCTTTGCTGATCGAGCACCTCAAAATAGACCGGATGGTATTGAATCGGATTACCATTTTGATCGACGACCCGTGCTTTAACCATGACATGTGATCGCACACGATCTGTCAATTGTTTTGCACTGGTGACAATGAGTTTGTGCGCTTCTGTAGGTAGGGCTTCAAAAGTCAGTACAATGGGACCGGGACTCCCCAGATCTTTGCTCACCAAATTGCCAAGAGGGGATTTGGCCTGAACTGTATAGGTGCCGGCATTGGGGCCGAGTTTCAGGAAAATCTCGGCGGTACCCAGTACATCTGTACGAATCGTCGCCGTATCTGCTGGTACAGCCGTCTGAAATGTAGCACCATTCCCCTGAATAAGGTTAAAAAAGACCGGATAGTTGGCAACCGGATTATTGAACTGGTCGGTGATGCGAATGCGAATAGGATTCGAGAGCAAATCATTTATAATGCCGGTATCCTGTTTGGCGGAAATCCTTTCAATATAGTAGGCCAGTGCCGAACGTGTTTCTGATCGAAAATACACCGGTGAATGAGTTAAGGCTACGCCATTGAGATCGGATTCCGCCATTAAGCGATTTGTTGTCGGAGCCGTTCCCATGGTCCAGTTGATTTCTGCGATCCCTTGTTTGTTCGTCGCGACGGTCACTGTATTCTGTTGTTGTACATGGCCTCCCCCTTGCAGAACCGTAAACTTTATAGGATGTCCCTGTATTGGGTTGTCCCGGTTATCGGTTACTCTGGCTCTGGCGAGCACACTGCTATTGACGGCCTTGTTTTGCCAGAGTGTGTCTCCCACTGCGCTCAGCTTGTCGGCAGGGCCGGCAAGCCCAGTGGCATATATCTGTTGCGGATCAATCGATTCGACATCTGGCATTTTGACGGTGACCTGCTGGTTTAAATTCCCCGCAAAGGAGCCCAACGTCCAGAATACAAAGGCTCTGCCCTGTGCATCGGTTATGGGGCTGTACATTTGCGAGTTACCGAACATGCCTCCGCCAGCGGTAACCTGAAATTGTATTCGCTGGTTGGGAACCGGAACTCCGCAGGCATCCAGCACTTGAACCACCAGGCTATCATCCAGAGTGGTTTCTATAATGCCGGTCTGATTATTACCGTGGAGAATATTCAATATGTCGGGGTCTCCGGGTTCGAAATATCCTGTGAATGTGATAGGACTTCCAGAAAGGGGAGAGTTTGTATTGCCCACCGTAGACACGGCGAGGACTTGCTCTGGGGTTGTGGAATTATTCCCCATGGTAAACGCGGCGGCAGCGATACCGTTTTGGTTGGTGTTGATCCGTACCGTGCTGGCATTGTTGTTAAAAAGGCCAGTCCCGAAGGTTTGAAAGGTCACCGTATGGTTTGGTTTGGGATTGTTATATTGATCTTTTACCAGCACCCTGAGGGTAATCTCTTTTTCTCCGCAACGACCGAAAAAAGTGGTATCCGAATCAGCCAAAAGACTGTGTGCGGTGCCTGCCAGTCCTGTGGCTTTGACGATCACAGGAATAACTGTAGGATCTGCAATTGAGACGCGAATATGGTTATAGAGATATCCGCCTTTGGTGCCCAGCACAAATGATGCCGAGGCATACCCCTGGGAGTCGGTACTGACCGTGATGGAATCGAGGCCAT
The DNA here is from genome assembly GCA_014728115.1 of Candidatus Zhuqueibacterota bacterium. Lineage (GTDB taxonomy): Bacteria > Zhuqueibacterota > Zhuqueibacteria > Residuimicrobiales > Oceaniaggregativiventaceae > Oceaniaggregativivens. Next base: position 28,272 of record WJME01000036.1, read on the forward strand.
TTGTAAATCTGCCATTGCCCTGGAGAGTCTTAAAGAGAACGGCCAAATCCGGTACAGGTTCACCAAAGGGATCGAGCAGTCGTACCTGAAACGGATTTGCCAGAGAGTGACCAACAATCCCTTCCTGGTTCTCGCCGGCTGTGATTTGTATTTCGCTCGCCTGGACCGCTGTGACCGAGAGATTGAAATATTTAGGCCCATCAAGTGCGGGGAGAGCCTGAACACGGATACGATTTGTGCCGACCGTTCGTCCGGCAGTATAGAGAACAGCGGCTCGGCCATTTGCTCTTGAAACTTTTGTGACCTCTGATTGTCCATCGAACAGTCCATCGCCTTGTTCGCGAGTAAAGGTAACCGAATGACCCTGACGGGCATTGCCATAACGATCAGCTATTTTAACCACCAGGGAGTCCTTGAAAGGACGTCCGGCGCTCTGCGATTGGCTGTTTCCGCTTACAAGAATAATCTGACTTGGGTCTGCGGCAGTGGCGCTGCCGAAAATGTGTACCGGAGAATTGGTTAGAGGAACCTCTGAAGATACGGTCAACTGATTATTGTTTGTACCTGCGGTCTCTCCAAGAGTCCATTCTACTGAAACGATACCGTCCTGGTTTGTACTGTCGATAAATGACAAAGTGTTACCGTTGATTTTGCCGTCTCCTTGCTCGACCGTAAAAATGACAGGAAAATCAGGAAACGCTGCCCCATCGGTATCCAGAATTTTGATACGTACCGGCTCTGCCAGCGGGGTGGCCACTTGACCGTTCACTTCTGCAGAAGAGAGTAAAACCATTTCTGCCGGTCCCACGCCTGCCAATCCCTGAAATTGTATGCCTTGCAGTTCCGGGAGATCCTGAACAGTGGCTTGTACCAGAGTCGACTCTGAGCCGTACCCCAGATTCAATGTGGCTGAGGCGACCCCGTTTTCATCAGAGCTCACAGTAATCACCTGGTCGCCCCCAAAATGACCATCACCGGATATCACGCTAAAATCGACAGCAACCCCTGCGCAACGATTGTTATAGGCATCTGTGAGTTGCACAGAAAATGGTTGATCCAGTGGTTTACCCGCAACTCCTTGAATGACAGCCGGTGAACTGGCAACCATACTCTCGGGTGCACCCGCATCACCATAAACCGTAAAGGTGATATCGTTGTTATTCGGCACTGATGGTGCAAAGGCTTTGACTTGTACTTGTCCGGCTTGTTCTGAAAACGTCACTTTAGTATAAGCGAGTCCTGATTCGGAGGTGATATTGGAAAAAATATCACGTTGATTGCTCCCCCCGGTTCCGGCATCAGGAGGAGAAGGATTTAACGTCAACAACAAGCGATCGACCAACGAACCGGGTTCGCGGTTAATGATGGAAAACTCGACAAAGCCTTTATCGAGTCTGAATTGCCTGGGCTTGAATTCATACCAAAACCAGCCCACATCTTCGGGCTCGAAATCCATACGCAAAGAGTCAAGGCCGGGAAATTTTACAAAAATCGAGTTGGCACTGTTATCGGGTCCCTGGCCTCTTACATAAAGCTTATATGAGCCTGATTTGGGGATATATGTTTTATATGTCATCGTTCCAACACCATAATAATCAGAAACTCTAGGAACATAAACATATTTTTTTCCTGATGCCTCAGCGGCTGTACCTTCGACAAACGGACCGGAAAACTCGCCTGATTCACCCTCGAGCCAGATATTTCCGTTGAACTTTTGTTCGATAGAGTCGGTACTCAGAAATGCGCCTCCTGAGATTTGGTCAAAGTCTACGATGACATTCGGAACCGGGATCTTGTTGACATCGACCACCTGAACCGTGAGAGGATTGGCCAACGGTTCGGTAATTCTGCCGCGTTGCGCGTTTCCTGCATAGATCAGCATGCTGTCCGGGTCCAGGGGCGGGACTTCGATACAAAATTGGTCGATATTGTTAGGAGAATTACCAAATTGCATGACACCGGAATAAAGCCTTTCACTCCCTGGTAATCCCTGACGCATGTCTTCATCATAGAGTTCACCCAGCCAGTTTTCATTCACAAATACACTAAATGTATGTTTTTTCTGAAAATTGTATTTATATCGGACTTCAAAGGTTGATTGCGGAGGCGGAACATAATCCACTGGAATGGCATGGCGATCCAGTTCTGTCAATCTGCCATATTTCCACTCCCACAAATAGACATTACCCTGTCGCAGAGTAATCACATATCCCTCAGCGGTTTCATATTCATCGCTTGAGAGCATGACCGCGAGTCCTGTCGTAAACACCCCGCCATTCGGCGGAACCGTCGATGCAGAGGAAGACCAGGTAAGGGAGGTTTTAAAAGAGCGAACCTGTGAATTATAAGCACCATCGCTATAGATGGCCAAGGCATTCCAACCCGAAATCGTACTGGTATTGATTAACTCACAAGTAGCTTCATTGATCAGATAATCGGGATGTAATGACCATATCGTTCCTGATCGGTCAATGCAAAAATCGTCACAAAATTCATTGCCCGGCGGGGGCTGGATTTCCAGAGAAGCCGTGCTGATCGAACTTTTGTTGTTGAGTTCATCATAGGCCCGGATACCGAAATAATACATGGTTCCTGGTATGAGATCGTTGATCGTGGCCTCTTCGACGGCAGGTGGCTTTTGGGGTTGTGAGAGAGAATAGAGTGTTCCGTTGGAAAAATTGCTTTGAGTGAGGGGATAGGTGGCATACCGCAATTCATACATATTGGCGCGGCCGGCATTACCATCATCACCCACCGCTCTCCATTGCAACGAAGCTGATCCGTCGATATCTGCCAGGTTCAACCAGTCGATGGAAGAGGGAGGCCAGGTTTCCGGGCTGTTTAACCCTTCAATCAGACGTCCCAGCTCATTGGCCAATTTGGCATAGCCATAAGGCGTGGGGTGTATACCATCGCTGCCGATATTATTGTTGGCAATGACTGTATTGGCTATCGTGAGTTTGCTTTGCACAAATCCTGGAGGATTGTCAAAAAACATTTGATCGATTTCTGCATTGAAACTCTGGACAAAGGCTTCGGCACCGCTACGGGGCGGAATTTTGCTCAGAATAAGGCGGGTATTGGGTGACAGGGAATAGATATGCTTGACGAGATTGGCCAGATGACCCGAGGCAGTGCTGTTTACTGTAATTCCTCTGTCATCGGAATATGGGGCCGCGATCATGTCAAAATTGTTGGTTCCCAGATGGACAATAATGAGATCAGGTTGAAAAGTATTGATAATGTCAGCAGTCAGGGCTTTGACCCCTCCGCGGAGGAATTCCTGGATCTCGGCACCTCCTTGAAAGAATCCAGGATAATTGGTGCCATCCGGTCCCACAAATGTATGACTGATACCACGTTGGGTAAGAAGGTCGGATAAATCGTCTCGATAACCATAGTCATCATCATCGCCCACTCCTTTTGTGATCGAATCACCGATAGGCATGATTTTCCAGGTCTTGGCCGATAGGTTAACAGTGCAGAGCATGAACACAATCCCGGTTATCAATAATCGCTTCAAAAGATATTCCTCCAATAGATATTTTCTAGATCAATCCGTACCGTTCGAGCAACAATCATACCTGTTTTTTTTGTATATGCGAAAAACTTTATTATAAAAAAAACAGACATTTGAGGGTGGTCGGGAATTGGGGTGATAAAGGGTTCTGTATGGGCATGTTTCAATGTTGAACAGGTTTGGATCAAGAAAATACAGGGCAAGGCTAGAAAGTAAAAAAGAGTTTTGCACCCAGGTTGGGACCGGTATAATTATCGGTCGGTCCCAGGGGTTGCGACAGTTTTGCATAAACGTATTGATATTCAAGGGCCAGACCAATCTTGTTGGAGAGAAAGAAATCGACTCCTGCTCCTACTTGCAATCCGTTGCCCAGGTGATCGAATGCGGGATTGTGGCCGGGTGATTTTTCCTTGCCCCAGATCAGCGAGGCTCCGCCGATGAGAAAAGGACTGATGCGTGCTTGAGTGACAATTTGCTGTTTGATATCGAGGGTGAGAAATCTGAGATGTACTTTGTCGAGGGAAGATTCAACCTCCATCTGCCATTGCATTGTCTGCAATCGCAGTGAAATACCTTGCCACATGGGGGAGAAAAAAAACAGGGATTTTGCTATTTTTGAGCCATTAATGAGATGAAATGGCTCGCTCGGTCTGTTGTCGAGCGAAGTGGGCTTCCAGATACTCATTTGAACGCCCAATCCGCCCCATTGAGGTGTGTAATCAGAGGCAGTTAGAGATCCGGCACTACAAAAATAAAGGATGATGATAAGAAGCAAAGTCTTGTTTTTTCTGGAAATTCCAATCACGAGCCACCCTGTTCTTCGGAATCTTGATTTTTTTGCGGTTGAAAACCGATCTGATTTTGGTGGCGATTCATTTCTTTTGCAACCTTGATTTCGCCGAATTGCTCTTCAAATTTTTGTATATTGTCTTGTAGAGCCGTTAATAATGACTTTGCATGCTGAGGTGTCATGATCACTCGCGCATACACCTTGGTTTTTGGGACTCCGGGTAAAACACGTGTAAAATCAAAAATAAACTCTGCAGGAGAGTGACTGATGAGTGCCAGATTGGAATAAATTCCTTCTGCTTCTTTTTCACCCAGTTGAATATTGATCTGATTTTGACGTTGTGCATTCATAATGATTCCTCATAGTGTAATTTTGTTTGCAGCGTTTATTATATAAATCTTTTGTCAAAATGCCAAGCAAAAAACAGTACTAAATTGCTTGTCGATGAAAAAATATTGAAAATCAACACCTTTAAACAAAGCTATTGAAAACCCTGAGATCGACAGGCCTGGCATTCTGCAAATCAACCGAATAATCTATTGCATGCTAGGCTCATTTTATGTAAATTCAAATCTATTATGGATTAGGAACTTTTTATCATAAACTCCAGATCACCCCATAGGAAGTCTTATGGCCGAGCGTTTATATCTCATCGATGGTTCTGCCCTGGCATATCGGGCCTTTTATGCGTTTATCAGGAATCCTTTGATCAATTCAAGAGGCGAAAATGTGAGCGCGGTTTTCGGGTTTACAAAAACCCTGCTCAACATTATCGATCGCGAGGCCCCAGATTATTTTGCCGTCATTTTTGACACCTCTGCTCCGACATTCAGACATGAACGATATAAAGAGTATAAAGCACAGCGCGCCGACATGCCTGAAGAAATGGTCGAACAATTGCCGCGTATTTATGAAATGCTGGAAACTTTAAAGGTCCCCAATTTCTCAAAACCCGGATTTGAAGCCGATGATATCATGGGGACACTGGCTACTATGGCTTCGAAAAAGGGCATCGAGACGATTCTTGTCAGCGGCGATAAGGATATGCTGCAATTGATCTCTGACAAAGTCAAAGTGCTGAATCCAAAGAGATCGGGTGATGAACCCGAATGGCTGGATGCCAAAAGTGTCAAGGAAAAAATGGGAATCCGGCCTGATCAAATTATCGATTATCTGGCTCTGGTCGGTGACTCTTCTGACAATATCCCGGGGGTGAGTGGTATCGGCCCAAAGGGAGCTGTTAATCTGCTTCAGGAATACGACCGTTTGGACACAATTTTCAAAAACATCGATTCTATTGCCAATAAACGCGCCAGGACTGCCCTGAAAGGAAGCGATGAATCTGCCTTTCTGTCCAAAGAGCTGGCAACGATCAAGTGTGATATGCAGTTGGATGTCAATCTCGAAGACTTGAAGCTGGGTGCCTATGATAGCCAGGATGTTGTTGAATTTTTTCAAAAAGTGGAAATCAATTCACTGATTGAACGCTTTTCAGAACGCAAGGTAGAACCTGATATAGAATATTCAGTCATCGATTCTGCTGAGGCTCTGGAAAGCCTGGCAAAAAATCTCTATGCGGCCAAACGATTTGCCTTTGATACAGAGACCACTCAACTCCATCCCATGTTAGCCGAGTTAGTCGGGCTCTCTTTTTCCTGGATTCCTGGTCAGGCATTTTATGTCCCGGTAAAAGGAATCACAGGAAAATATAGGCCCCTTGAACTGGAACAGGTCAGACAAATCCTGGGTCCGGTTTTGATTGATGAACACATCAAAAAATGCGCACATAATGCCAAATATGATATGTTGGTATTGGATCGCACAGGATTGCCGGTCAGAGGATTGGATTTCGACACCATGATCGCCAGTTATTTGATCGATCCTTCAGCCCGACAACATAATCTGGATCTCGTGAGTTTGAATGTCCTGGGTTTTAAAAAGATATCCATTACCAGTTTGATCGGTTCCGGTAAAAAACAGCTGACAATGGATAACGTCGAGATTGAAAAGGTCGCCAAATATGCCTGCGAAGATGCTGATATTACCTGGCGGTTGTGCAATGAATTGCAAAAACAGCTCGAAACCCTTAAACTGGAAAAGTTGTTTCATCAGGTAGAGATGCCATTGGTCACTGTTCTGATGCATATGGAAAAGGCCGGGGTTCGGATCGATCCTGATTTTTTACGTCAAATGTCGGGAAAATTGGAATCTGCCATGGCAGATGTGGAAAAACATATCTATGAAATGGCCGGTGAAGCGTTCAATATCAATTCTCCCAAGCAACTGAGCGTCATATTATTCGAGAAACTGCAACTCCCCATCGTGCGAAGAACCAAAACCGGCTATTCCACAGATGTCAATGTTTTGGAAACGCTGGCGGAACAACATGATTTGCCCAAGGAAATTCTCAATTACCGGCAACTGGCCAAATTGAAATCGACCTATGTCGATGCATTGCCTAAATTGATCCATCCGGATACCCATAGAGTGCACAGCTCGTTTAATCAAACCATCACTGCGACAGGACGTCTTTCCTCCAGTGAACCCAACTTTCAAAATATTCCCATTCGTACAGAGATGGGCCGAGAAATTCGCCGGGCATTTATTCCACGAGATAAAGATTCTGTCATTTTGGATGCCGATTATTCACAGATTGAATTGCGTATCATGGCCCATCTTTCCAAAGATCCGCAACTCTTGGAGGCTTTTAAGAAAGATGAGGACGTTCACACCCTTACAGCTGGAATCGTCTTTAATGTCGAACCGGATCAAGTGACTTTTGACCAAAGGCGTAAAGCTAAGGAAGTCAATTTCGGCATCATGTATGGAATGGGTGCTTATGGCCTTTCACAAAGGCTTGGTATCACGCCCGAAGAAGCCGATGCATTTATTAAAACCTATTTTGCCAATTACGGCAACGTCCAGAATTATATGACCGAGGCCGTGGTATTTGCCAGAAAAGAGGGGTATGTGACCACTCTATTGGGAAGACGCAGATATATTCCTGAGATAAATAGCGATAACCGCCGCATTCGCGAATTTGCAGAGCGTACAGCCATAAATACCCCTATCCAGGGGAGTGCAGCGGATATGATAAAACTGGCCATGATCCACATCGACCGCGACCTGCATAATCGGAATTTACGGACGCAACTGATTTTGCAAGTTCATGACGAGTTGACATTCGATGTTCCTCGAGACGAATTGCCGGAAATTCAGTCATTGGTTCGGGAAAAGATGGAAGGCGCCATGGATCTCGAGGTGCCCCTGAAAATAGAGATGGGTTCTGCGGATAACTGGCTGGATGCGCATTGATAAAAATGGGTACCCTTGAGAATCAGGCTGCTCATTCTCTTTAGATGATGGTCTCATTACTCATTCTCTGTAAATAATACTGGCACCGAAAACGTGCGGATTCTTGCATATTCAATCATCCTGTCGGATCTTTATAGACGTCTGGAACAAAAATTGCTGCGAATTCGTTGTAGCCAGTAATAAAAGGGCTATACAACACCACGTGTGATTGCGGGGAACCCTGGATGAATTTAGCAGAGTGTTACCTTAAAAAAAGACGAGAGCTGTGGCGTAAAAAAGTTTTCTCATGGCAGAAAAATTCGAAATACGCTTTAATAGCGACCCACGATACCTCAGAGTGGTTCGTGGAACCATGAGTCAGATTTGCGAATTGGCGGGCTTTACGCGATTTGATTCCAGCAAAATTGTATTGGCTATTGACGAAGCCTGTTCCAATGTAATACGCCATGCTTATAAAGGACAATCCGGGCAACCTATCACGATTCAGGTGACCATTGATCACGCAAACCTTGAAATCGATATCATGGATCAGGGTGAACAGGTCGATAAAGATGACATCAAACCTCGACCTCTTGAAGAGTTAAGACCCGGAGGGCTTGGAGTGCATTTGATCCGCACTGTGATGGATGATGTGATCTATCAAAACCTGGCCGAAATAGGCAATCGACTGGTCTTGATAAAAGCTTTACCGAAAGGAAAAGTGATTGAATCTCAAAATTGAAAAGCTAGAGGTCAATTCAGCCCGCGTGATCGTCATCAAGGGTGAAATTGATCTCTACTCTTCTCCAGTGGTACGCAAGCAGATTCTCGAAACCATCGACAATAAAATTCCTGTAATTCTAGTGGATATGAACCAGGTGACTTATATGGATAGTTCAGGTGTAGCGACCCTGGTAGAGGGCTATAAGCAATGTAATCAGTATAACGGACGATTTCTGTTGTCCGGTGTTCAACCCGAAGTGAGGCAGGTTTTTGAACTTACGCGCCTCGATTCTGTGTTTCCCATGTACAAAGATCGGCAGTCAGCACTGGCAGATATGGATTTGGCATGAAATGGCAAGCCTTTTTCGGTGCACCCGGTCGTCAGTTACTCAGTTTCGCCGCTCAGGTGTCTCGTATCACCATGCTGACAAAACAGACCCTGTACTGGATCGTTATCGCGCCTTTTCGAGGTGAGCGTTTACGCTGGCAAGAAACTGTCAAACAGATGGTTCGGATAGGGGTCGATTCGCTGCCCATTGTCGGGGTGATCTCATTTTTTGTCGGACTGATTATTGCGATGCAAGCAGCTTATCAGCTCAGCCGTTTCGGAGCCACCATATATGTCGCTGATCTCGTCGGTGTTTCGATTACCCGGGAATTGGGACCTCTGATCACCGCCATCATCATTGCAGGTCGCAGTGGATCTGCTATTGCCGCAGAAATTGGTACCATGCGTGTGTCCGAAGAAATCGATGCGCTGGAAACTATGGCGATCAATCCGGTGGGATTTTTGGTCGTTCCCCGGACTCTGGCGATGCTTATTGTATTGCCTTGTCTGACGATCATTGCGGATTTTCTCGGGATTGTGGGCGGTTTCGTTCTTGCTGTGACCCGGCTGAATCTTCCCCTGCTGAGTTATTATCAACATACCGCAGATGCGATATTGCTCAAGGATTTTTTGACCGGCTTGACGAAAAGTGGTATTTTCGCCTTGCTGATCGCTCTGATCGGCGTCTATCAGGGGCTTCATGTCAAGGGAGGAGCCGAGGGAGTGGGTAAATCTACCACTGCCTCGGTCGTTGCGTCGATTTTTATGATTATTTTAGCTGATGTGATCTTTACTGCACTCTTTTTTTCATAGACCAGTATTATGCCAGAACCTATTATCGATATACAAAATTTACACACCCGATACGGCAAACGGGATGTGCTTAAAGGGGTCAACCTCGAGATATTTCCGCATGAAACGTTCGTTATCCTGGGGCGCTCTGGGTGTGGCAAGAGCACTCTGCTGCGGCATCTGGTCGGTTTGGACAAGCCATCGGCCGGTGAGATCTATATCAAGGGAAAGGACTGGATAAATGGTGATGCCGCTCTGATTCATCATACCAAGAAAAAAATTGGCATGCTATTTCAAAACGGTGCACTGTTTAATTCCATGACCATCGGTGATAATGTCGCCCTGCCTTTACGCGAACATACCTCCCTTGAGGAATCGACAATACAAATTATGATGCGCATGAAGCTCGAATTGGTCGGTCTGGCTGAATTTGAAAACTATTATCCGTCACAATTATCAGGGGGCATGAAAAAGCGTGCTGCCCTGGCTCGTGCTCTGGCAATGGATCCCGAACTTTTGTTTTGCGATGAACCTTCTGCAGGGTTGGATCCTATCGTTGCTGTGGGTATCGATCATTTGATCCTAAAACTAAAAAAAGCTTTCAATATGACCATCATTGTGGTGACCCATGAGCTCGCATCTGTATTCGAGATTGCCGATCGTATCGCTTTACTCGAACAGGGTAAAGTGCTGTTTGTGGGCACTCTGGAGGAAATGCAAAACAGCGACCTCGCTCAGGTGAAACAGTTTCTCGAACGCCAGCCTGATGATGAGTCGATGAACCGCGATCACTATGTCAGATCGTTGATTGAACCATAAGGAGCGGAATGGAATACAAATCGAGTGAGATAAAAGCAGGTCTCTTTATTCTTGTCAGTCTGGTTCTGCTTTTCGCTTTTTTGCTGACAATAATGGGGATAAACAGATGGGGCGATAAGGATATTTATAGAGCTCATTTTGAATATATCGGGGGGATTGAAAAGGGCTCTCTGGTACGTTTTGGCGGGCTGGAGGTCGGACGCGTCGAAAAGGTGGAATTTACCGGTCTCGATTCAGCAGAAATTGCACTGGTTTTGGAGATCGAGGAAAATACCCCTGTTCGCAAGAATAGCCGGGCATTTCTTACCACCCTGGGAATCATGGGCGCCTATTATGTAGAAATCACACCCGGCTCTGCGGATGCACCCCTTTTGCCTCCGGGTTCTGTGCTTGAAACCAAGGACGTACCAGGCTTTGTTCAATTGACAGAACCTGCGAATCAGGCCATGCAACAAGCCACCGATCTGATCAAACGCCTCAATGATGTGTTGAATAAAGAGAATCGCCAGCAGATCGCTTCCATGCTCAAAGGCATGAATCAACTCGTCACACAAAATACCGTGCAGATGAATGAATTGATGGTCAATATGAATCGTCTTTCGCGTAAACTCGAATCCTCGGTAGATATGGCGAACATGATCATGGCTCGTAATGATTCCACATTGCATAACAATCTCCTGGAACTGGAAATGACGCTGGCCCAGACAAGGTCGATGGCCCAAAGTGTAAACGAGTTGGTGCAAGAGTTGGATCACACTGTAGGAACCAATCGCGAACAATGGAATCAAACCATGCAAGGGATACGGGATATTACCCATCATGTCAATCAATTGACCGAATCTTTAAAAGATCGACCCTGGCTGTTGATTCGCAAAGAATATCCGGAACCCAGAACCATAGAATAGATGAGGACCGTTATGAGAAATATTTGGGGCATTGCACTTGCTCTCTTGGTTGTGATAAACTGTGGAAAACCACCCCAAACGTTTAATTATAGCCTTGCACTGCCTGAACCGGAATCTTTGGATTCTCATACGACGATTCAAGCGGTTCATATTCCTCCCATCAAAGGCGAAAATCCGTATCGTCAGGATCATCTGATCTACAGGATGGATGATTTTGAATATCGCTATGATCCTTATCGTTTTTGGATATCCGCGCCGGTCAATCATTTGCACGAGCATTTGATTCACTATCTGCGCCGTTCGGGTTTGTTTCTACAGGTCGACGGTTCTTCAGCACATTTTGAAAACATGATCCACATTCAAATTGACCTGTTATCATTCGAAGAGGTCTATACGGAACAGGGACGTCAAGCTCGGGTGGCTCTTTGGATCGATGTCCTGGATTCCGAGATCCATACCCTTTGGTCAGGGGAAATACGCCAAATGAGTCCGATTTCCGAGGGAGGTGCTCTGGGGGTGATTTCAGCCATGAATAAAGCGACTGAGCAAGTGTTCAAAAGCTTGCTCACACGTCTTTCCTCATTATAAATTCTTCTCAACTCATTCCGATTTGAAAAACAGTCATATTCGGTACGATTTTTGTTGACATTGTCAAAAAAATGCTTTATTATGGAAGCGCTTCCATAAATATGTGTTGGCCGATTAAGGAGAGAGAGTTGGCTGTCACCATCTATGATGTCGCAAAACGTGCTGGAGTGGGGATCGGTACGGTTTCAAGAGCCTTGAATGATCGCCCCAATATCAATACGGAGACAAAAAACCGTATTCTGAGCATCGCCAAAGAGCTCAATTACACCCCTCATAGTGTTGCCCAAAGTTTGGCCAGCAGAAAAACTCATACCATTGCAGCCATTGTTCCCTTTTTCTTTAATTATTTCTTTGTCGGTCTTTTGCGCAATATTCAGTATGGATTATCTGCACAGGGATATAGTCTCTTGCTGTATAGTCTCGACCGTGTGGAAGACAAACAACTCCTCTTTGAAAAGGCTCTCTCGGAGAGAAAATGTGATGCGATTCTGGTTTTATCTCTCCAGGTTGGCCAGGAATATGCCGAGAAATTTCGCCGTACCCGAATTCCGGTCATGCTGATCGATAATCATAACCCTCTACTCGATTCCATCTCGATTGCCAATGAACGCGCTGCCGAGGCCGCCACCCGTCATTTGATTAAACTGGGTCACAAGCATATCGGGTTGATCAATGGAGATTATCACAGCTTTCCAGCCCAGTCCCGAATGCAGGGATTCGTGAAAGCAATGCGGGAAGAAAACCTGCCCATCGATCCTGCATTTGTCATCCATTGCGACGCACAAATCGGAGAAGATGGTTTTAACGAGCAAGCCGGATATTCCTCTATGCAACAGCTCCTCGCACAGGACAAGCACCCAACAGCACTCTTTGTCGCCTCTGATGTACAAGCCCTTGGAGCCATGCGCGCAGCAAAAGAGAATGGTCTCAAAATCCCGCATGACATCGCTTTAATCGGATTTGATGATATCGATTTTGCCAAATACATGGGGCTTTCAACCATGCGACAGCCAGTAGAATTGATGGCAGAACTCGCTGTCGACAGACTCGTAAAACGTTTGCAGAATAAAACCAAAGGGTTATTTCAGGTCGAACTCAATGCTGAACTGATTGTCCGGGAGACCTGTGGATGCAAACGCGGTTTTCAAGCTCAATTTGAATAAAAATCGCAATTTTAGAATCGGAGAATGGTATGCGATATGTACTGTTTCTTTTTTGTTGTTTGATGATCATTGGGATCTGTCCGGAATCGGTTTGGGCGGGTACCACTGGCAAGATCTCGGGCAAAGTCATCGATGCAGAAACCAAAGAACCCTTGCCAGGTGTGAATGTGTTCATCGAAAACACCACGATGGGCGCAGCCACAGATGTACAAGGCCATTATGTGATTCTCAATGTACCACCGGGAAAATATATCTTGATGGCCAGGATGATGGGCTATAGCCCTACCCGCGTTCAGAATGTAAACGTTTCCATCGATCTTACGACCGAAATCAATTTTGAACTCACAACAACCGTTCTTGCAATCGATGAAGCCGTTACTATCACCGCCGAAAGGCCCATGGTCATCAAAGATCAAACCGCAACCACTGCCGTTGTTGGCGCTGAGGATATTCAGGCTTTGCCAGTGACCGAAGTTTTCTGAATACAAAGGCAAGTTGCTTTATTGTCTCATCAAAAGGAACATTATAATAGCTTTGTATATGAAAGCAGAGTTGCCAAAGATCGGTATCGATTTGCTGTAAACGGGTTTCAGGGGTATTGTATCCCCAGGTGGTCTTGAGATATCGCCAGTCAGATGATTGAACACTTTTGTTGGTGATAACACCCGTATGCGCATAAACTTCTGTGGCACCGACCAGGCCTCTGTTTCCTTCTTGTGCATTGAACAGAACAGTGATGGTATCGTTACGTGAAGGAAAAAGAGGACTCCAGGTTACCACCTGGGCCTGGAGGTTAAATGAGAAAAGAATGAACAATAAAATCCTTTTCATGGAATGATCCTTATTCTACAAAAGGTTATGAATAGTGTACCCCTCTGCCGGAACAACAGCAGGAGAGTTGAGTAAATAAATATATAGAGTATTTTTCGAAAAATATGGAATTAATTGTTTTCTGACAATAGTTTTGTTTAACTATTGTATAGGGAGACCGGAATGAACGAGTTTAATTTTTTAAAAACAGACAAGGACCTCGAGCGTCGAGTCGGCAAACAACACATGTCCTGGTTATATAAACCAGAGCGTTCAAGAAAACTGTTATACACGATTTTTGGAATCATTCTCGCTCTTGCAGCAGCCATCTATTGGTTTGGAGCCGATTTATTGCCCTTTTTACAAAAGGTGCCGGTATATATTGTGTATGCGTTGATCTTTTTGGCAGGACCTATCGCCAACTGGGTGACAAAACAGGGAAAAGATCAAGAATGGACACTCTATGAAAAAGGATACAGACTGCGGATTATTGATGGCAGCAATATCAAATCGACTGAATATGGATTTTATAACGATTTTGATACTGTTTCCTATAATGAAAAAGGTGTCAAATTAAAAAGCAATAATCCCATACAAAAATCGGTTCTCATGAGAACACGAGGAAATACCATGGCTGTTTATATGTATGTTCGGGAACGCCTGGGCATCGAAGAGACAGAAAAAATGTCCAAGAGAACCATGCGACAATTTACACCCCAGTCCAGGGAACATAAAAAGATCCGCGAATATGAAAAGCGAAGCAAATACGACATGCATTCGAAATAGAATAGATTCGGTCAAGAGATCTATTCGGGTATCGTGGTCAACCGGTCTATTATCTGACTGGCTTTTTGGACAAGATGTTTATGTTGGTCCTGAACCTCTTGAATAAACGGATTTTCTTTTGGATCTCCCATCACGGCGATCATCTCTTTGTCGTTTCGAAAGGTCATGCGCCTATAATCGCAATCATAATCTTTTTGACGGGACTGGATGGTCCATTCCAGTAAAAGCTTGTCGGTGGTGATCATCTCTCGCAATTGATCGATGATCCATGAGCAATCGATATCCTCATTTGATGTAAGAGTGACTTTGAGCAGCATATGCACACCGTGCCACATTTTCTTCTCAGGATATTGTTGCCATAGGCGATCATATGCGTGATGCATTTCTTGCCAGGAATTGATTTTACCTTGCTTGACCTGTTCAATGATTTCATATACCTGATGTTCCGGTATCAGCTGGCCGCCTATGTTCATCCAGTTATGATCGACATGCATATTTTTGCTCAGGTATTCGGCGGGATTTTCGTGTGGCGCCTCTGTACCCCGTTTATCCATGGCACGCATTAATTCCAGCTGTCCATAATAAGCGATCATCCTGCGGTAGAGCCGGTAGCCCTGAATGGGTTTCCTGACTTGCGCCCTTCCATTTTTGACCAGTCCCTCCAATAAAAGTATCGGTTCCTCCGTAACAGGCGTATCGGTCTCCAGGTGAGCAGGATCGAATCCCTCTTTTTGCGCCAGTTCATGTTTCAGTTTTTTCAGGGCGCTGTACATTTCCTCTACGGTATCCGGTGCCAGATAATTCATTTCAATATGCTGGTCCTTGACTTTTCTCTTGTCGCGCTTTTGAAATTTCCAGGAGTTACGAGCCAGAGCGTACATGTTATATCTGAACCAATAGGCCGGCAGGATTTGTATGGTTGAGGAATCTTGTCCCAGACTTACCAGAGAAAAGGGGAATAGGATATTCATCTCTCTCTCATAGGTACCTTTGGTCACCAGAACAAAGGAAGCGAACCTGGAATTGTGTTTAAAGTTGGTCTCCAATCCGGGCCAAAACCCCCGGTTGGCGATGATTTCGCCGTCAGCAGCCCGGCTGTTATGATTGGAGCCGATCGTTGCCCCAGCAGCAATATTGGATTGTCCCATGACCGTGGAGGCGATAAGAAAAGAGTTGTTATGATGTTGCTCGTGAAAATTGAATACGAGATTATTGAGGATTTCACAACACGAAACAGTAGAATTTGGACCCAAAAAAGAATTGATCAGTCTGGCGCCATATTTCAACTGAACATTCCGGCCGGTGACAAAACGAACAGCTTTTACTCCGTAAAAGATGCGATTGTTATAGCCTATGATTCCATTGACCATTTCGACTCCTTCTCCGATCTGGGTGGGTTCTTCCGGACTGCTTTGAATCGTGAGATTTTTGAGTTTGTTCGCTCCTTTGATATAAGCATTTTCCCCGATATAAACATCTTTGATGATCCGGCAATTTTTTACCACCGAATTATTGCCCACGATTCCATAATATCCTCTTCTCACATCTCCCTGATCATCTGTCATTTGTTGAAATCGTCTCATCAGATCAGATTGGTCGCGGAAACTCGACCAAATATAGGCGTCTGCCGGCAAAATACCTGCAAACGGAAGGATTTTGCGGCCGCCATTCTCATTCGCCACCTCAAGCCAGATGCGTACTTTTTCGTTTTCTCCCTCTTTGACGATCCCATTGCCAAATTTTGCATGGTCGACGGTTAACATTTCCTGGATATTAAACAGGATGGTTTCGTTTCCAATAATATAGTGAGCCAGGTGGTGGACATTTCTCAGAACCACATTATCACCGATATCGCATGACATGACAGAACAGTTATTGAGACCAACCGGCAAACACAGCTTGTTGTATTCCAGGTAGCCCGGAGTCATGTCACCGATTCTGACCATTCCCCAGAAATCGCAGTTTCGTACCAAATTGGGATTAAAATGTTTCGTGACGAACAATGTATCCCAGCTTTCGGCTGTATTGTTATTTTTGACCAGAATTTCAATTTCTTCGGATGTCAGTGATCGATAGACACGACCATTATTCTGCAAATTGCGAAAAAAATGATCGTCATCTTTTTGTACGCGAAAGGTGGGGGGAACAAAATATTGGGTCATTTCTTCAAGCTGACCTCGTTTTATAGGGCTCATATTTTCTCCTCTATGCTAAACATATCACCGGCCGGATACCCGGCAATCAGCTCTTGCCGGGTATAGGCTTGCAAAAAATGGGGTGGAATATTTACGCACGTTTTCCAAACTCCCCGGAACAAGGGTTGGTGAGGGGATCTGTTTCCCGGGAAACAAAAAAGTAGTGAAATTTCCGGGGGTTTGCAAGGTCAAAATAGGGAAATTATCGTCTTGAAAGGAGCGAGTATTA
The DNA here is from genome assembly GCA_014728115.1 of Candidatus Zhuqueibacterota bacterium. GTDB lineage: Bacteria > Zhuqueibacterota > Zhuqueibacteria > Residuimicrobiales > Oceaniaggregativiventaceae > Oceaniaggregativivens. The sequence goes on from WJME01000036.1 coordinate 45,214, forward strand.
AAATCTTTTAGCAAAACACGATTTGAATCAGAGACAAAGAGATCATTTTTGTGTCCTTGTGAATAGTTGGCAAAATTTTCACTTGACATATTAAAAATAAATAGATATATTTAACTAGAAAGTTAAACTAAATGGTTGGTTAATTATGGCAGATTCAAGACAAAAAATCATTGAACAGGCGACTCGAGAATTTAGCGAGTATGGATATAATGGCGCCAGAATGCAAAGAATAGCGGACAAGGCAAGCGTCAATAAGGCCATGATCTATTATTATTTTTCTTCCAAGGACCAACTTTTTGAAACGATCATCCGGGAAACATTCAGTCAGATCTTTGCAACATTGGGTAAAATCCTTGTCCCCGGACAACTCGATTTGGAGGATATGATCAGACAGATGATTTATGCCCATATCGACTTTTTGGCTGCCAATCGCGACTTTCCAAAAATTCTCCTGAGAGAAATTCATGGTAAAAATCCTATCCCCCTCAAAGTGGTCAGAGAATTGGTCAACGAATTTGGACGAGATAACATTATGTACTTTTTCCGACAGGTCGAACAAGCAAAAAATGAAGAAAAAATACGCAATGTCGATGCCATGCAAACACTCTGGAGTATCATCGCACTGAATATCTTTTATTTTGTCACCGAACCGATTTTATCCATTTTTTGGCAAAGCAGCGATGCTGCGGATGTTTTGGAAAACCGAAAACAAGCAATCATCGATCTGGTCCTGTACGGTTTATTACCCCGAAAGGATGAGGAGTAGGTTATGAATTCCATCAAAGCCATGCTTTTTTTCTTGCTGCCCATCTGTCTGAATGGACAAATTCTTACTGTTCAACAATGCATTGACCGGGCCCTGGCAAACAATTCAGAGTTGGCTGCCGATGTTACCCAGTATGAAAAACGCCTGAGCCAGGTCAAAGAAGCGTCCAGCCAGCTCTTGCCCCAGGCAGATCTGTCGCTCAGTTATCAGCGTCAAAGCACGGTGCCAGAGTTAGAGTTTCCACAAGGGACGTTACCAGGGGGAATGCCTTTATCCGGTCTTTTTCCCAAAGGTGGATTCGAGCTGGGCTCGCCCGATCAAATCGATGCACGATTAAAAATATCTCAGCCTCTGTTCACCGGTTTTCGATTACGCAGGCAAAAAGAGGCCCGCAAGGAACACGTAAATGTTTCAAAGCAAAACATGGAACAGAATAAACGAGATCTGATCTTTCGAGTTTATAAAACTTATGGACAGGTTCTGCAAGCTCGGAATTTGGTAGACATTGCCGAGACCAGCAGAAACCAAATCCAGTCTCACCTCCAGGACGTACAACATCTGTTACAGCAAGGCATGGCTCGCAAAGACCAGGTGCTGCGGGTCAAAGTCAAACTGTCCGAGGCAGAATTAACGATTTTAAAGGCTCAAAATGGTTTAAAGCTGAGCAAAGCAGCCCTTGAACAGACAATAGGAGAATCTCTGGATCACAGTTTGCATTTCACAGAGTGGCAACTGGCGATTGATGTCGATTCACTGGCAGTGGCTATCGACCGGGCATTGAAAAATCGCTCCGAGATTCAGGCACTCAATCGTATGCATGCGGCCACGCGAATACAAACTCAAATCGCAAAAGGAGGCAGATGGCCCTCGGTTTCGGCCTTTGGTATACTGGGTTATGGAAAGCCCGGATTGGATTTTATTGAAAATGAATGGATGGATTATTGGATCGTTGGCATAGGCAGCCAGTGGAAAGTATGGGACTGGGGGAAAACCAATGCTCAGATAGAATACGCACAACTCGAATCCCGGCGACTGGAATATCAACTGGAGGCAGTGAGAGATGCCATTCGACTGGATGTAGAACAAGCCTGGTTTAATTGGCAGGAAACCGCAGAACGGATCCAATTAACCCTGGAAATTGAAGAGCAAGCCCGTCTCTCTTTTGAGATTGTCAATAATTCTTTCAATCAAGGCATGGCCACACAGAGTGAGGTTCTTGATGCCCAGTCCGAATTGACCCGAGCCCGTACCCTTGTGGTTCAGACCCGAATAGAGCACAGCGTTGCAGCTGCCAATTTGGCGCGTGCGATGGAAATGAATATAGAAACACATAAAAAGTGAGGCTGTCATGCAAAGGATGATCTTGTTTGTTTTATGCATCGCTTTATTGAATTGTGATAACGCCGATAATGAGGTGCTTTGGGGGAGTGGCACCCTGGAAGCGACTAAAGTACTCGTGAGCTCCCAGGTTTCCGGGATTATTCTTGAAGCATTTGTTGATCAGGGCAATCAGGTCAACGAGGGACAATTGATGTTCGTGGTGGATACGGTCAAGCTGGCCCTGCAAAAGGAACAGGCAAAAGCCGGACTCGAACAAGTGGCAGTACAGAGAACCATCGCCCGCCAATCGATCGAATTGGCCCGAGAAAAACTCGATCTCGCGAAAAAACGCTATGATCGAATCTCGGCTCTGTCAGAGAAAAACAGTGCCACACAGCAGCAACTAGATGAAGTTAAAGTGGCATTAAAAGCGGCAGAAACACAGGTTGAAACATCACAAAATCAATTAAATGTCCTCAAAGCGCAGCAAAATCAATTGCAAGCCCAGATAAAACTGGTCGAACAACAAATATCTGATGCCAAAATTAATGCACCGCTCTTTGCAACCGTCCTGGAGGTCTATGTCGAACGTGGAGAACTTGCCAAACCCGGTGCACCAATGGCTCATCTCGCCGATCTTTCGGAAATGACCATAGATGTTTACATTTCGGAAATAAATTTGGGCAAAGTCAGAATAGGTCAGACAGCGAATCTTGAAATCGATTCATTCCCTGACCGGCAATTCCCGGCTACGGTGGTCTGGGTTTCAGAAATCGCCGAGTTTACTCCTAAAAATATTCAGACCAAAGAGGCTCGGGCGGATTTGGTTTATGCCGTAAAATTGCGACTCGAGAATCCGGAGGGAATCTTGAAAATTGGAATGCCTGCAGATGTATATTTCCAATAACAGGAATGGTACTATGGCATATGACATTGATATAAAAGACTTGCAAAAATCGTATGGCGATATCAAAGCGGTGGATCATATTGATTTACACGTTCCGGAAGGTGAGATCATGGGTCTGATTGGGCCGGATGGCGCAGGTAAAACCACTACCATCCGTATCTTGTGCGGATTGATAAAAGCTGACCACGGTGAATGTCGCATGGCAAATTTTGATATTCCCGGCCAGATTCGCGATATTCGCAGAATAATCGGTTATATGCCGCAGCGCTTTTCACTCTATCCGGATCTCACTGTCGGAGAGAATCTCTCATTTTTTGCTGATCTCTATCGAGTGAAAAAAGAGGAACGCAAAAAAAATACCGAACGCCTTTTGCAATTCAGCCGTCTCAAACCATTTATCAAAAGAAGAGCCGCTGCCCTTTCCGGGGGGATGAAACAAAAGCTGGCCCTATCATGTATGTTGATTCACACTCCAAAGATTTTGCTTCTGGATGAGCCTACGTTCGGTGTGGACCCTGTTTCCCGTCAGGAATTTTGGGATATTTTGCTCGATCTTAAAAGGGAGGGGGTAACCCTTTTTGTCACCACTCCATATATGGATGAAGCCGCGCTTTGCGATCAGGTTGCCTTTATGCATAAAGGACAACTGCTGACAGTGCGTCCGCCTCAAGAGATACCCGAGCTTTTCGAATATCAATTGCTTAAAGTGTATTGTAACCGCCCAGTACAGGCAGCAAGAGAAATCCAGAACTTGCCAAAAGTCGAATCGGTGCAGATCTTTGGCGATCGTTTACATGTCAATACTCATGATCCTGAATCCGTCAAAGAGGCTGTCCATACGGCATTGCAAAACACTGAAATCGAGGTGAAAAAGATCGAGCTTGCACGAGCGAGTATCGAGGATGTATTTGTGGATTTGATGAGAGAGGACAGAGGTGAGTGACGTATCCGTACACGTGGTCGATCTGACCCGCAAATTTGGCGATTTTACGGCTGTAGACCGTGTGAGCTTTGATGTCTATGATGGAGAAATTTTCGGTTTTCTGGGGGCCAATGGCGCCGGCAAAACCACGACCATTCGCATGCTGTGTGGTCTACTGTTACCGACATCCGGTGAGGCATTTGTCGAAGGCTATGATGTCTATTCCCAAACCATGGAAATCAAACGAAATATCGGTTATATGTCTCAAAAATTTTCTCTGTATAATGATCTCCTGGTTCGGGAAAATCTAGAGTTTTTTACCGGTGTGTACGGACTCCAAAGCGCCAGCCAAAAACAGGCTTTTGAACGGGCAGCTGATCAATATGGCCTGGCACCCTTTATGAATCGTATGACCCACGATTTGCCATTGGGTTGGAAACAACGCCTGGCACTGACGTGTTCGATTTTGCACGAACCGCAAATATTATTTCTCGACGAGCCTACCTCAGGTGTCGATCCAATCTCTCGGCGTGAATTTTGGCAGACCATTTACGATCTCTCTAGCCAGGGCACCACCGTGTTTGTCACCACCCATTTTATGGATGAGGCTGAGTACTGTAACCGTTTGTCTATCATGTACCAGGGCGGAATCATCGCTATCGGGGCACCGCAAGAGTTAAAACAAGAATATCACAAAGAAACGATTCAGGATGTATTCATTCACCTGGTCAAAGAAACAGAGTGAGGTGTTATGTTCAAGCGTATTTCCGCTATCATACATAAAGAAGTGATCCATATCCTCAGGGATCCACGAAGCCTGATCATTATTTTTGTGATGCCGATTTTTATGATTATCCTGTTTGGATATGCCATCACCTTTGACGTAAAAAATGTACAAATCGGAATTCTCGACCAGGATCGTTCTGTGTTGTCCCGAGAATTGATATCGAATTTTTCTCACTCGGATTATTTTTCTATCATTGCATGGCCGGCAACCCGCGATGATATTGTCACGCTCATAAATCATCGGCGAGTCAAGGCTGTGATGGTTATTCCTCCGGATTTTGCCGAAAATATTACCCGAACCAAAAACGGCAATGTTCAGGTGATCGTGGATGGATCTAATGCCAATACAGCTATTATTGTCCGCAATTATACCTCGATGTTGATAAATGAATTTGCTTTCTCTTTGAACGCCCAAAAGGCCCTCCCGGTGGATATATCGCCAAGGATATATTACAATCCCGAATTGGAAAGTACCGATTATATCGTCCCCGGATTGGTGGCTGTATTGATGATGATGATTTGTGCCATGTTGACCTCCATTACGATTGTCAGAGAAAAGGAAACCGGTTCCATGGAACAGATTCTTGTTTCTCCGATTCGCTCCGGAGAAATTATATTGGGAAAAGTCATTCCCTATATTTTTCTCGGGTTTTTAGTTGCTTGTGTGGTGGTAGGATTCGGACTGGTTGTTTTTGGGGTTCCGTTCAGAGGCAATGCCATATTTTTGATCCTGTTTTCATTTATCTATATCTATGCTTCATTGAGTCTGGGTGTTTTCATATCGACCCAGGCCAGCACGCAGCAGGTAGCTCTCATGCTTTCTCTGGTGGGAACTTTGCTGCCCTCTGTTCTGCTGTCAGGATTTGTTTTTCCGGTTTTTGCCATGCCGTCCTTCCTTCAGGTTTTGTCTCATCTTGTGCCTGCCCGATATTATTTGACCATTATCAGAGGAATGATGCTCAAGGGAGTTGGACCTTCATTACTATGGCAACCGGCTTTATTGCTGTTCATCTTTGGTACCTTGTTGATTATGATCAGTATGAAACGTTTTCAATCCAAACTAGAGGCGTGATTCGATGCATGCAATCAAACAAATCATGATCAAAGAATTCCGGCAAATCAGACGGGATCGGGCGATGCTGGCCATCATCTTTGTGATGCCGGTCGTGCAACTCGTCATTCTGGGATATGTGATATCTTCTGAAGTCAAGCACATCGATACGATGATCATCGATCAGGACAATAGTGCGATGAGCAGGGCTATTCGCCAGAATGTGGATCAATCGGTCTATTTCGACCTCGTGCAGGTTAGCGACCGCTATCGGGATGGTGCTCCTGCTATTGACCGCGGAGAGGTGAAAATCGCGTTGGTGCTACCCCATGACATGGCCCAAAAAATATCTCAGGGAGATAAAGTTCGAATACAGATCCTGGTCGATGGCCAGGATTCCAATACCTCGACAATCGGACTGGGTTATTTGAACGGTCTGCTTGTTGACACTTTTAAAACGATTTCTCCTGCCGGTGTCCATCCCAATGCACTACCCCTGGAGCTGATGCCGGTGCGAATAGACACAGAGATGCGAAATTGGTACAATCCGAACCTCGATTACAGCGATTACATGATACCCGGCATTGCTGCCTTTTTACTGACGATTGTCACGTCCCTGTTAAGTGCGATGGGGCTAGTGAGAGAACGTGAAATAGGCACCCTGGAACAGTTGTCGGTGACTCCAATTCGCAAACACCAATTGCTCATCGGTAAAATCATTCCCTTTGCCATCCTGGGCTTTATCGAACTCGCGGTAGCTCTTACCTTCGCAAAGCTCTGGTATGACATTCCCATGCGGGGAAATCTGGGTATATTGGCTATTTTTTCTATGGTTTATCTCATCACAACACTGGGTATCGGTCTCCTGGTTTCGGCGTCAGCGAAAACTCAACAGCAAGCGCTATTTATGACATGGTTTTTTATGGTTTATGCCTTGTTGATGTCGGGTTTTATTTTTCCGATCGAAAACATGCCTCGTTTTGCGCAATGGATCAGCTATCTCAATCCTTTGCGCTATTTTATGGTCGTGATTCGGGAAATATTTATCAAAGATGCTACTGTCGTGCATCTTTATCAGCAGGGCATTATTTTATTGATTTTTGGAGCGGTTATCTTTACTTTTGCCACGATGAAATTTCAACAACGAATGTCCTGATATGCCTGAATTGCCAGAAGTCGAAACCATACGACAGACGCTGGAACCTGTTTTGCATGGTCATCGGTTACTATCGAGTCACATCTATGAATGCCGGTTGCGCTGGACTCTGCCTGATCACCTGTTCGAATCCTTGCATGGTGCCCTGTTATTAAAGATCACCCGGCGGGGAAAGTATCTCCTCTGGCATTTTGATGTGGGAAGGGTCATGCTGGTGCATCTGGGAATGAGCGGTCGGCTGGGGATGGCCACACCAAGGGAACCTCTTGCACCCCATACGCATGTTACCTGGGAATTCAGTGACTCACCATTGATTTACTATCGCGATCCGCGGCGGTTCGGAATGATCGATGTGGTTAACAAGGAGCGCTTGAACGAACATCCCCGCCTGCAGCTTCTCGGTGTCGAACCGCTGTCACTGCAATTCACTCCAAAAACACTTTGCCAGGTCTCTGGTCACAGAAATATCAAGACCGTACTCATGGATCACAAAGTTGTGGCTGGCCTCGGCAATATCTATGTCAATGAAGCGCTGTTTATGGCGGGAATACATCCACAACGGCAACAATGCCATTTAACAAAAGCAGAATGTACGCTTTTGGTGGAATCCATAAAAAGTGTCCTCACACGCGCCATTGAACAGGGAGGCACGACACTGCGGGATTATCGCGATGCCAGAGGAGAACCGGGATTTTTCAGTCTCTCTCTACAGGTTTATGGCCGCGAAAACGAGCCCTGCTTAAAATGTCAAACCCCTATCCGGCGTTCGGTGCAATCCGGTCGCAGCACCTATTTTTGTCCGCAATGTCAAAATTTGCATTGACAAATTTTGAAATCTTATTAGTTTATATTTGCATACTGATCAACCAAGAGTTTCAAACTAGGAGTATTCAATGAGAACAGTTTTGATGGGATTCCTGGGCATGCTGAGTTTTGTTATGACCGCCACTGCGCAAAACACCGCCGAAATGTTGGGGTATGATGCGGATGCCCGTGTGTTGATTATCAATGCCGATGATTTTGGCATGTGTCATTCCGAGAACAAGGCGACCATGGATCTCTTGCTTGCCAAGGGCATTTCATCTGCCACGGTCATGGTACCCTGCCCCTGGTTCGAGGAAGCAGCGCAGTTTTGCCGCGACTTTCCGGATATGGGAGTAGGAATACACCTGACCTTAAACAATGAATGGAAACGTTTCAAATGGGGAAGCACAGCCTCTTCAAATCTCGTTCCTTCGCTGTTGAATGAGCAGGGTTATTTTTATCCCGACGTCAGATCAGTGGAACAAAATGCCGTAAAAGAAGAGGTGATAATCGAGTTGCGAGCGCAAATCGAAAAAGCATTACAGAGTGGTATAGATCCTACACATCTGGATAATCATATGGGCTCGGTTTATGGTCTGGTTTCCGGGATTTCATTCCTGGATGTGATCTTTGAGTTATGTCTGGAATATCAATTGCCTTTTCGGCTGCCCCGTCAAATGTCTGAGAGAGTGATCAACGAGGTGGGCATGGAGCGAGCAAGAACGTATAGAGCGATGATCGAAAGTTGGATAGCGAGGGGGATCATGCTCCCTGATCATTTGATCACCGTAAAGCATGGCAAGACCTATGAGGAAACGCTATTGCGGTATAAAGAATTGTTACAAAATTTAAAGCCCGGGGTTACAGAATTGTATATTCATGCTGCGGTCGAGAGTCCGGAGATCAAGGCGATCAGCAATGCCTGGCAGCGACGTGTTTTTGATTTGCAAACATTTTTGTCACCGGAAATGTCGAGGTGGATCAAGGATCAGGATATCCAGGTGATCAGTTGGAAACCTTTACGTGAAGCCATGCGAAGATAAAAAAAAGGCTCGTTCCCATGGGAACGAGCCTTGATATAACGATTGATACTATTAATACATTCCGCCGCCCGGGGGCATTGCAGGTGCAGGCGGTTCATCTTCTTTCTTTTCTGCAATCGTTGCTTCGGTCATCAACAGTAATCCCGCCACACTGGCAGCATTTTCCAGCGCGATACGTGCAACTTTGGTGGGATCGATGACGCCAGCTTCAAACAGATCTTCGTATTTGTCATCAGCAGCGTTGTAACCGAAATTGTCTTTTCCTTCTCTGACTCTTTGCATGACGATAGAGCCTTCCTGACCGGCGTTTTCTGCGATCTGGCGGAGAGGTTCTTCAAGAACGCGACGCAGAATATTGAGACCGATCAATTCATCGCCGCTGGTTTTGACAGAGTCGAGAGCGCTGATCGCGCGAACCAGAGCGACACCACCACCGGGAACGATGCCTTCTTCAACGGCAGCGCGGGTTGCGTGCAGGGCATCTTCAACGCGGGCTTTCTTTTCCTTCATTTCTACTTCTGTTGCAGCGCCGACATTGAGAACGGCCACACCACCGGCCAATTTTGCCAGTCGTTCTTGCAGTTTCTCGCGGTCATAGTCAGAGGTAGAGGCTTCGATTTGCTTTTTGATCTGAGCGATACGACCCTGAATATCCTCGGTCTTGCCTGCGCCTTCGACGACTGTGGTATTGTCTTTATCGATATTGACGGTCTTGGCCTGGCCGAGGTCCGAGGTTGTGGCATTTTCCAGTTTGAAACCGGTTTCTTCGGAAATCACGCGGCCACCGGTAAGGATGGCGATATCTTCCAGCATGGCTTTACGGCGATCGCCAAATCCCGGAGCCTTGACAGCGGCAACACGCAGGGTACCGCGAATCTTGTTGACAACCAGAGTGGCAAGCGCTTCGCCTTCAATATCTTCAGCAATGATCAACAACGGTTTGCCCATCTGAGCGACCTTTTCCAGGATGGGAAGCAGGTCTTTCATGGCACTGATCTTTTTGTCATGGATGAGAATCATGGGTTCTTCTAGAACAGCTTCCATGGTCTCGGAATTGGTGACAAAATAGGGGGAGAGATATCCGCGATCGAACTGCATTCCTTCGACGACTTCGAGATAAGTTTCCGTACCTTTGGCTTCTTCGACCGTGATGACGCCGTCTTTGCCGACTTTTTCCATGGCGTCGGCGATGAGGTTGCCGATCTCAGGATCGTTATTGGCAGAGATAGAGCCAACCTGTGAGATCTCTTTTTTGCCGGGCAGGGGTTTGCTCATATTGGCGAGGCTATCGACGACTGCTTTTACACCTTTATCGATACCGCGCTTCAGAGCGGTGGGGTTGGAACCGGCAGTGACATTTTTCAGACCTTCACGAACGATTCCCTGAGCCAAAACAGTCGCGGTGGTGGTACCATCACCAGCAACATCACTGGTTTTGGAGGCCACTTCTTTGACCATTTGTGCGCCCATATTTTCCAGTTCATCTTCCAATTCAATTTCTTTAGCCACTGTGACACCATCTTTGGTTACAGTGGGAGCACCGAATTTTTTATCAATAACGACATTACGTCCTTTGGGACCGAGGGTAACCTTTACTGCATCGGCGAGGATATCTACACCGGTTTTTAGCGCAGCGCGGGCTTCCGCATCGAATTCAATAATTTTTGCCATTTGAATAATCCTCCTAATGGAATAGCTGCAAGTTCAGAAAAAGTACGAGTTCATTAAATAACAGCGAGAACATCGCTTTCTCGCATGATCAAATAATCTTCACCATCGACCGTCACTTCAGTTCCGGAATACTTGCCGTAAAGAACGACATCGCCTTCTTTGAGTTGCATAGAGATGGTGTTTCCGCTATCGGAAACTTTGCCGGGGCCAACGGCAACCACTTTACCTTTCTGTGGTTTTTCTTTTGCCGTATCCGGGATGATAATCGAGCCTTGAGTCTTTTCTTCGGCTTCGTAAGGCTGGACGACAATTCGGTCAGCCAACGGTTTGATGTTCATGCGAAAACCTCCAAAAGTATTTTAAATGGTTGATTTTTATATTTCCTGTTGGCACTCTATCTTGGTGAGTGCCAACTATGCCCTAAATTATAAAAATTATCAAAAAAGTCAAGACTTTTTTTAATGTCTTTGTTTATAATAGAAACAATCGTTTGCCCTTTGACCTGTGTGAAAGTTGTACTAAATATTTGAAAATTATGCTTTAAAAAAAGTACATTTATGCTTTTCCACTTGACATTCAGATTTGGATTAGATATATTTTTAATAGACTATAAATAGCCGATTTTGCAGCAACCAGTCAGCGAGCTGCGACACAACTGGGTTCGTAACGCTTTGATGGAAGGGGAGCCTCTATGAAAGAATTCGTTGAATACATTGTTAAACACCTGGTTGATAATCCGGACGACGTCAAGGTTTCTGAAGTGTTTGGCGAAACCACGGTCGTGTATGAACTTAAGGTCGCTCAACCCGATATGGGTAAAGTCATCGGGAAAAACGGTCGAACCGCACATGCCATTCGTGTTCTCTTGAGCGCTGTGGCTCGTAAGGCCGGCAAACATGCGACTCTGGAAATTCTCGAATAGGAGTCAATCAGGGGGACGGTCTGGGCAACTTTTTGGTTAAACGGCTATTTAATCAGAGAGGAGAGGGGAGCGCTTTATGCACTCCCCCAGCTATTCATCGTAACATCATTTATGATATTGCTCGTTCTGTAATATCGTAAATCCTCTGTATAACTGCTCCAAAAGGATAACCGTGGCCATGTCATGGGGAAAAGTCATAGCAGACAAGCTGAGACGTGTTTGTGCCGCTTGCAGGATACGTTTATCCAGACCAAAAGGCCCACCAACAATAAAACTTACTCTTGGAGACGATACCAAATCAAGATCCCCAAGAAATCTCGCCACACGTTCAGAACTCCATGGTTCCCCGCCCTTGTCCAGGGCAACGACCATTTCTTGCGATTCGAGCCGCTGCAATAAAGATGCTGCTTCGCGAGCTTTGACCTGCTCTGCTGTTTGATTGCTTAGCTTTACCTCTTTGACCGATTCCAGCGAAAATGGGGTATACCGCTTGATTCGCTTTTCATAATCAAGCGTCAACTCTCGCCAGGGACCCCGACCTTGTTTGCCTACCATGAGTATTCTGATATGCATGACAACCTCCTCGCATGGATTGACGCAATGGCGGTCAGACTCTGGCTCTTGTCATCATTGTATAAATGACCGCATACAGCAAAAAGACAACGCCAATAATCGCAAGATGAATTCCATATTCTGCATAGATATCATTTTCCATAAACGCATGCCGGGACAATAATAAAAATCTTGTACCAAAATAAAGCACACTCGCTGAAGCGATTATCGCAGCAATATGCAAAAACCGCTTTTCGCGAATATGCATAAATAACCAACCCAGAATGGGCAACCATATCAACCACGCTAAAGTTTGCAAAAGCGATAAATGACGAAAATAATAAAAGAGATTGATGAAAGGGCTGGCCCAAAGTAAAGAGGATGAATAAACGGGCCGGTCAACATAGATCAATGGCCGAATGCGTTCCTGCTCCCTGCGGCGCAAAATATCCATGATCGAGGCTCTCTTTTCAGGGACTGACAAATCGTCCCACCCTGCGATTTCAAAGGCTACATACGCATACGCAGAGGGCCCATACCCATGATAATCACACGATGCCAATAAAAGCAATTCGTGCGCCGTGGCATGATCGATGATCGTCTGGCGATCTATGCTGTCGACGCTGAGCCCTTCGGCCTGGTTGGCGATTTCAAAGCCATCGGCACCATCTCGTATATATTTGATTAACGGATGTCTCTTGTGACTGAACCAGTGCGCCACAATGGCGATGCCGTTTTGAACATGCGCCGAATCTATGGCAACCGAATCAGGCATGTCTTTGGTATTGAACGCCCGGGTCAATCCCAATAAGAGAATATGATTGCTACCGGAATATTCTTGTCCGGCCAGCACCACTGGATGGCCTGAAATCTCGTTTTGGGTCTGTTTTTCAACCCATTGCAAGGTAGAGGTATGATGATTGTGCTCAGTGAGAAAATACGCATCGAATCCGTTGCGTTCATGCCAGGCATGCAATCCTTTGTGGCTCACTAATCCGTCGTGACTGTAATCGGTATGAGAATGAATATTGACCAGAGCCTGGTCATCAGAGAGATTGGTAACAGAATTGGCCGGCAGATGACCAAATAACATGATCAATAAAATTCCGGACCAGACCGCCAAATGCAGGGCAATTCTGCCCCCCCAGCGCCCCAGAGATCGTGATATGAGTGATGTGCCTCTGGATCTGAGAATGATCACAAGATCGATCACAAAAATCCACAGGATCAACATCAAGAACTCTTGTAAAGGACGAATTCCTCGAACAAGAAAAAGTAAAAAACCTATCAAGGGCTCAAATACAATGCGCACCGGATGAATAATGATTTCAACCGATGTGTCGATCTCGCCTGTGAGGATGTCTTGCATGTGCGGGGGGGCATGCATTCCCCAAGAAAGCAACACGATCAGTATGGCCGCCGCAATGAGGATCATACTGTATTTCTGATTAAAATGCATTTCTACAATCCTGTCTGTTCCGTTCATTCTTGTATGATAATATAACGTTTTTTTGCAATGTTTGCCAAAATATTAATATCTTAAACCCGACAGGCTCGAGCAAGTTTCCCGGGTTGTTTTAAAAACTCGGCAAAAATAATCCTTTGAAAAAATCCTTTGATTGACCATATTAGGTTTCATTCCGGCTGTCCGTTCTTTGGGGTTGAATGACTGGGTCTTGAGCTTCATGATCCACAAAACTCAACAAGACCACGAAGAAAATACTTTTATTGATTGCTTAGAGTTTGGTCTAGTGTCCATCATGCCTTGCTGGATAATTAAGGTATACCGTTTATGCACTTCAATTTGCGTTAAATCGAGGGGTCGATCATGCATGTCCTGGTCGTGGAAGACGAAAAAAAGGTTGCGGCATTTATCGAAAAAGGGCTGCGGGAAGAGGGCATCACAGTAACCCTTGCTTACGACGGACTGCAAGCCCGGCCATTATGGCAGAGAATGACGTTTGATGTGGTGATTCTGGATATCATGATGCCCCGCATGGATGGCCTCTCTTTATTGAAACAGATGCGTGCCGAGAAAAGCCATACCCCTGTCCTGATGCTCACGGCCCGTGACGCGATTTCCGATCGCGTCACAGGTCTGCAAAGCGGTGCCGACGATTATCTCATCAAACCTTTTGCTTTTGATGAACTGGTTGCGCGTATCCATGCTCTGGCCCGTCGGGGTGGCCGGCCTTTGGAAGAGGTGTTGCAGGTGGCAGATTTAAAGATGGATCTGCAGCGGCATCGTGTTTCCCGGCAATCCATTCTTATCGATCTTACACCGCTAGAGTTCCGCCTGCTCGAGTTTCTCATGCGCAACCAGGGACGAGTACTTTCGCGCACCAGTATCGAGGATCATATCTGGAATCTCAATATCGACCGCGGCAGCAATGTTGTGGATGTCTATATCAACTATTTGCGTAAAAAAGTGGATGCGCCGTTCGATGACCCGCTGATCCATACGGTCAGGGGGGTGGGTTATACGATCAAAAAAACTGGGGAATGATTTCGATGGAATTGAGAATTTTGAATGAATAATGATGCGATTAAATTTTAGTTTCTTTTTGTTCTGCGTTAGTGATGGTGTCTTTACAGTTACCTATTAGATCATCCTTGATTAATCCACTATGATCTCTCTATGATTACACCCCTCTTTCCATGTTTCGGTCCTTTGCTTGGCTCTTCTGTGGGTGTGTGCTTTTTATCCACATTTTAACAGGTGAAATCACCGTGAAATCACTTACCTGTACTCTCAATTAATCCTATCTTGCAGTTGTCGATTAATTTTTACCTTTTTCAAATCTTTTGCCAGAGTATCATGATTTGAGTAAAGTAGGTGAAACTATTCTCCATGTCTCCCACAATAAAATATTACATACTCGTTGGTTGCATTTTACTCATTCATTCCGATTCAAAGGCAGAGTGGTCACTCTTTTCGCCGGACAGAAATATTGAAATTCATGTTCGATCCTTTGGTGATAACGATCACCCCCACGCCTTTCTGACCCTGGATATGACATACAAAGCCAAGCCTGTTCTTAAAAACTCTCTCCTGCATCTCGAATTTGCCGACTCTGGCAGGTTTTGTTCGGACATGAAGGTTAAAGAGGTCGTATACAGTTCTCAAGATACCCTTTGGAAGCCGGTATGGGGTGAGCAGAAGCAGATCAGAGATCATTATAATGAAATGGAAATAAAATTAAGAAAAGAAAGTGCTAATGGATGTGAAATTCACATCACATTCAGAGCTTATGATGAGGGAATCGCATTTCACTATTTTATTCCGGTGCAAAAGTACATGAAAGCTTTTGTTATCTCTCGTGAAAATTCGATTTTCGGATTCGATAAAGATCACAAGGCATACGTTACCGATCGGGCTCAGGGATTATATGATAAAGTGCCCATATCACAAATAACCGAGCCCTGTGAAAGACCACTTTTACTGGAAATGGAAAATGGACTGTATGTCTCTCTCTTGGAAGCCAGGCTTGTAGATTATGCAAGGATGAAATTTCTTGCAGATCCTTCCTGTCCTAATCGCTTAAAAACTCATTTGGATGGCGTGGTCAAAGCGAGTTGTCCGTATTCAAGTCCCTGGCGAGTTGTCCTTGTCGGAGAACAACCGGGTGATTTGCTGGTGAATAATTTTTTGATCTATAATCTGAATCCTCCTTGTGCACTACCAGATGTGTCCTGGATAAAGCCAGGCAAAGTTATCCGTGAAGTAACACTTACCACACAGGGGGGGATGGCTTGTGTTGATTTTGCTGCGAAAAATAATCTACAGTATGTAGAGTTTGATGCCGGCTGGTATGGGCATGAATCTGCTGATTCTTCAGATGCAACCACGGTTACAGTGGATCCTAGACGATCAGAGGGTCCACTCGATCTGCATCGAGTCATAGAATATGCCAATGAAAAGAACATCGGGATTTTTCTATATGTGAATCGCAGGGCCCTGGAGAAACAACTCGATACGATTTTACCCTTGTATCAAAGGTGGGGCATTAAAGGTATAAAATTTGGTTTTGTAAATGTGGGTTCACAATACTGGACAACCTGGCTACATCGTGCGGTAGAAAAAGCTGCAGAGCACCAATTGATGGTGGATATTCATGATGAATATCGGCCTACCGGTGTTAGCCGTACATTGCCAAACTTGATGACCCAGGAAGGAATACGGGGAGATGAAACCACACCATCCACAGCACAGACCCTATTAAATTTATTTACCCGTATGATTGCGGGACCTGCTGATCACACCATCTGCTACTTTGCCGACCGGGTTGAACATGAAATGGCAAATCATGCTTTCCAGCTGGCAAAGTCTATCGCCTTTTTCAGCCCATTACAATTTATTTTTTGGTATGACCGGCCGGAAAATTCTCCACCTGATTTCGGAGGGCTTAAAAATAAAGAGGTCATTAAAGATGTACCTGAACTGGAGTTCTTTAAGCGGTTACCCACCACCTGGGATGAGAGCCTGCTTTTAGAGGGTGAGATGGGCAAATTTGCAGTCATCGCCAGACGAAAAGGTCGTGTTTGGTATGTTGGCATATTAAATCTCTCACATAAAAGAGTGCGCATTCCTTTGACGTTTCTTGAACCTTCCACTCGTTACCTTGCCCATATCTATTATGATGAACCTGCAGTTGAAACGGTAACCCAAATAGGGTTAAAAAAAGAACCTGTTGAAAAGAGTACGGTACTGGAGTTTGATTTACATCTCAACAGCGGTCAAGCGATACGCTTAGATCCCATGATCGAATAAGCTCTGTTAGAAAATCTGTGACTGGTCTGTTATTCAAATATCTACAGGAGGTCAGGCAATGAAACGATTTTATTACCAATGTTACCTGTTATTCATGATGGGTATGATCCTTCCCTTGTCGGCTCAATCCGTATCCAATGTTTCAACTACAGCAACGATCAAGGGCACGGTAAAGGATGCACAATCAGGAAAAACTTTGCCGGGCGCCAATGTGATTGTCCGGGGGACCAGCAGAGGTGCAGCCACAGATCTCAAAGGGAGATATGAAATACGAAATCTGCCTGCGGGGGATTATTCACTCGAATTCAAATATATCGGATATCGGGATATAAGCAAAGACGTTCACCTCGAAAGAGGAGAGACGGTCGTTCAGGATGCATCCATGGAATTTGCAGCCCTGGAGACAGACGAAATTTATGTCACCGCGCAGGCTGAAGGTCAACTGGAAGCCATCAACCAGCAGCTCGCTTCCAATACAATCAGAAATGTGGTATCATCTACTCGTATCCAGGAATTGCCTGACGAGGATGCTGCAAGAGCTTTGAGTCGATTACCAGGTGTTTCACTTCGAGGGCAAAAGGTCGTTATCCGGGGTATTACTCCAAAAATGAACAAGATGCTCATCAATGGAGTGGCCATTCCTTCAACCGAATTTTCTGACAGATCCGTGGATATGGGCATCATTTCTTCGAACATGTTAGAAAGCATCGAGGTTACCAAATCTATAACGCCTGACATGGATGCTGATGCTGTTGGCGGAACTGTTAATTTGCGGTTGAGAGAAGCACCTGAGGAAGCACATTATGATATGTTGATCGAGGGAAATTATAATGAGATGCACAACTCTAATGAAAATTATAAACTATGGTTATCTGCCAGTCGCCGTTTTCTCGATCAGAAAATGGGGTTGTTTGCTCAGCTCAATGCCAAACAGTTGCATGGTGCATCTGATCAGTTAAATGCTTCTTATAGTCTGAGTCCGTTAAAGGTAAATGAACTCGACAGCCTGGGTCAACGAACCAATATTGTCAGTTCTATACAGTTGCGGGACGGATTTGGGGTTGAGAATACCTATGGCGCAAGTCTAATCGCAGATTATCAGTATAAAAGTGGCAAGATTGTATTCAGCAATATATACAGCAAATCAATAAATGAAAATACAAGCCATATTGATGTCATAGACGTCGATAACTCCCGGCGGCTTGCCTACCAGCACGGGAAAAACAGCAAACAGTTGTGGTCGAATGCCCTGCAGGGAGAGCAGCAATTGTTTTTTGGTTCTGTTCTTGATTATAGCCTGTCTCATTCATTCTCCTCCCGTCCCGATGAATTTTCGTATGAAGCCAATACAGATATTACCACCCGACCCTATGGCTCGGCCGGACTCAGTCAAAGCAAGAAAAATTCCTTGACCCCGCAACGAGCGTATCAGCTCATAGACTCTCATCCAGATGAGCCGGGTGGTACGATCAGGCGGTTGATCTGGAATCCCCTGGAAGCGCAGGAACGCGATTTAACCGGTCAGGTTAATGTTGAGATTCCCTTTTCATTTTCCAAAAGTCTGTCATCGAATTTCAAGTTCGGTGGTAAATATTCGCTTAAAACACGCAAGGCTGATCGCACCTATGGTGCAGCGCAAAAAGATGGGGTCATGCAACCCAAGACCAATCCCGAGGCACTGATGGAAAAATTTGGAATCGAGACATTGCCCGAGCTGCGGACTAGAATGATTCTGGATCAGGATTATGATGCCGGTACATTTTTGGGTGGAGAATTTGGCTACCATTATGCAATGAATGGCGACGACATTGACTGGCTGATCGATTTATACAGACCTGAAATGATCTTTTTCGATTATCGCAATCATTCTGAAGATTATGAGGGCAACGAAAAATTGGTGGCGGGATATGCGATGGCTGAGCTTAATCTGGGATCGAATTTAATGTTGATGCCCGGTGTTCGTTTTGAGGCCGTTAGAACCGAATATGAAGGCAATAAAGTGATTTTCAGAGATCCCTTTATAGAGCCACAAGTCACCTTGCAAAACAGTGTGCGAAAGAATGAACACTTTTTTCCCATGTTCCATCTGCGTTACAAAGCTACCGACTGGTTTGATATACGGGCTGCATATACTCAGACTATTAGCCGGCCGGATTACCGCTTGATTGTGCCAAGACAATTCTTGTCATGGGTAGAAGCCCGAAATGTCCATTTGGGAAATCCTCAGCTTAAACCCGCCCTTTCAGAAAATCTCGATTTATTCATGTCTATCTATAATAATACGATTGGCTTATTCACAATCGGCGGGTTTTATAAAGAAATCAAGGACATGTTCTATCCTATCCAGGAACCCCTTTTTGAACCTTTGAGATGGGGGCTGCCACCAGGATTTGAGCAAGCGGATTTTGTCCACTTTAGTATCAATAGTCCGGATAAAGGCTTTGTCCGGGGTATTGAGATGGATTGGCAAACCCATTTTTGGTATCTACCTTCTGTCTTTTCCTCTATGGTTCTGAATGTCAATTACACACACATGGATTCTGAAACCCGTTACCCCATTGTTGATGAAGTGACTGAAATTATCAGTGTCTTTCCCTATCAGGATACGAGTTATGTGCGCAAGCGATATTTTTCCGGTCGTTTGATCGATCAGGGCAATGATGTCGCCAATGTTGCCTGGGGGTTTGATTACAAGGGACTTTCAACCCGGCTTTCGTTTATCTTTCAAGGTGATGTTTTGACCAACCTGGGCGGACGTCCCGAATCGAATGCACATACCGAGGATTTGTACCGATGGGACTTTACCCTGAAGCAGAAATTACCTGTTGCCGGACTGGGCTTATCCTTTGATGCCATCAATCTCACCAACGCACCCTATGAAACATTTGAACCGACCAGAAATCTGCGCAGGAGTTCAAGATACTCTGGCACACTTTTAAGAATCGGATTGCGCTACCAATTAGAGTGATGAGATAAATCTGGTCACAGAAAATAATGGAAAGGAGGTGACATGGAACCGGAGAAAATTTATGTGAAAGGAGGTGAACAAAAGCAAGACCGATAATTCTTAATGTATTTTACTTTATGAAGGAGAGGAAAATGAAAAGACTGATTTTTATTTTTGCTGCATTCTGTATCGTGTCGACCACAATGGCACAAGATATCAATGATTATCTCGTAGAAACTCGCGGCGATACCTTTGTCATAAAACCGACAGAATTGGGTCCTGATTTGACAGGAATTAATGCTCTTCCTAATGCCATTCTCGCAGACACCAATGATGTAGGCTTGAGAGATAATCCCAATCGTGTTTATTTGCTGTTACGAGGCGAATATTATCTCAATAATTTTCGTGTTCCCTTGCCAGGGGGTGTGCCTCTTCGCATTATCGGGGAAGCAGGACCTGAAGATGAGCACCCTGCCGTTGTTATGGGAGCTGTTCGAGCCGATGGGGTAGAGTCGGAATGCCCTATTGCACCCACCACGGATTGCTATCTGGAAAATCTCTATATCAATGGAGCGTCAATAAATAATGAAATTGGTGGCCAGCCCATTTTGTTGTCTGCCGACAATATCAAGCTTACGATGAAGAATTGCATTTGCGAATATGCTGTTTATTTTATCGAAGGCCGGCAACGAAGCGGGATTTCTCTTCATGTCACGGATTGTGTCTTTTTGAATTTGTTCAGGCCTGAAGCGTTTACGGTCAGCAATTCTCGGGTTTACAATAACCATGATGGCCTCACAGAAGAGATGTATTTTGAAAACAATACCTTTTTCAATGTTATCGGTGGGGTCTTTGAAACCCGGCATATGCCGGTT
This sequence comes from Candidatus Zhuqueibacterota bacterium, assembly GCA_014728115.1. Classification (GTDB taxonomy): domain Bacteria; phylum Zhuqueibacterota; class Zhuqueibacteria; order Residuimicrobiales; family Oceaniaggregativiventaceae; genus Oceaniaggregativivens. The sequence goes on from WJME01000036.1 coordinate 65,707, forward strand.
CCTTCCACCTATTTTAATCATAACACGTTTGTAAATTGCAATCAGATTATTTTTTGGGACCGCAAGTATGTATCCTCAATCGTCACCAATAACCTTTTCATGAATTGCGCAATATCTCCTCAAAGTGCAAAGTGGATGTTCGGGACGAATCGGGATCCTGAAAATGATGGGTTTGGCATTATCAACGTCGATACTCTGGAACAAAATGACTTTGATATCGCCGGCAGAACCATACCTCCGTCTGAACGTAAATACCTGGTAGATAAAAACTCTTTTTGGATCGATCCAATGTTCCCACCATTCTGGCAAAGCGTGGATTCCTTGTTCAGATTACAGGATCCACCTGACTCGGCATCCGGTCACCCCGGAACCTGGATGAATGCAGGAACACAAGCCATTTTCGATGATGATGAGACCTGGCCGTATATGCAGGCATATCCACCCCTCAATGAAAAAGCAGATTTTGCAAACTATAATGAGGATGTCAATATACGGTATATTACCTGGTGGTATGACAGATTTGATGAAGATGATATTTATGAAGATGTGACATGGGATGTCAATTCCAGAGCAGAGATTACCTGGCCCATTCTACCCGATTTTTCTTACACCAATGCCAATTTGCTCCAGGCCGGGTATGATGGCATGCCATTGGGCGACCTGAACTGGTTCCCGGAGAAAAAAGCCCAGTGGGATTCTGACGCTGAAAGAGCTAATTTGATGTCGATCCTGAATAGCGGGACAACCGCAGTTACAGAACACAATACTGTCAAACCTGTTCAGTTTGTTCTCGAACAAAACTATCCTAATCCATTTAATCCTTCGACGGTTATATCGTTCCGGCTGGACAAGCAGAGCGACGTACGATTGTCTGTTTATAATCTGCTTGGACAGGAAATCAGAACGTTGGTGGATAAAACAATGGCCACAGGCAGACATACCGTTCAATGGGATGGGACCAATGCCCTTGGTCAGCAGGTTGTGAGTGGTGTTTATCTGTACAAACTCTCTGCCGGCACCCGGTCTAAAACATTAAAAATGTTGCTTGTTAA
>WJME01000037.1 GCA_014728115.1 Candidatus Zhuqueibacterota bacterium
AAAACAACACGGGTGGATGCAGGGCTCAAAAAGGAGCGTCCGCAAAAACCCACTGCGAAGGAGTTGGATTTTAGTGGTGAGAAGAAGCCGGAGTATACAAATTTGTATCGAAAAGCTCCATTTATTTTGAAAGCATTATCTACATCAACGGCGATCGGAGCTGTGGGTTGCGCTGGTACTACGCTTTATTGGGAAATTAAAATGCTTAATAAATTTGATAAAAAGAAAAATGCCAAGGATGAAATCATTAATTTTGGTTTATTTCTAGCTGGTACCGGCGCACTTGCATGGATTACAAAAAGAGTGGATAAGAAAATAAACTATATTGAAAAAACTCCAAAGCGTGTGAGGATTCCATATAATATTTCTTATAACCAAAAGCTAAAGAAAAAAGTGGAAGAACATAACCGAAAGGCAAAGTTGAAAAATAAAGAGATTGATAATTTGATTGAGAGAGAATATTCCAAACGCTTGCGAGAGTGGCGGGAATTTAACCATGAAAGGAAAATAAAAGTCACTACAGAATAAGTATTTACATTTTTCACAAAAGGAAGGCAAAAAAAATGATTTCTAATTTAACTGAATCAACTATGTTAAAGAAAATCTTTATATTGTTTATTATACTATTTTGTTTTTCAATTTCTATTTTATCTTTGATTACACCTAAATTAAGAGCTGAAGATCATGAATCCAGCCATCAAAAAATTTTGGCAAAGTCTTATATAATGCCCCGTCATTATATAAAATCAGAAATACCGTCATTTATACATATTATGTTTCAGGTTACAGATCTTTCCGGAGTGGGAATTCAAAATTTAAAAAAAGAATATTTTGACTTGTATGAGGATGGTAAATCTATTTCACCGACAGAATCTGCGTTGCATATTAAAAAGCGTGAGGAGATACCCTATATTTTAAAGACAGTATTGATGTTGGATAATAGTATGAGTGTAGGCTCTAATTTAGCGCAAATAAAAAAATCAGCAGTTGATCTCGTGGATCTTAAATTGCCGGAACAACAAATAGCAGTTTATAAATTTTCGGAAGCGCCTGTTTTAGTCCAGGATTTTACTGCGGATAAATCTCAACTAAAATCAGCTATAAATTCAATTGAATTGGGTTTTGCGACAACTGATTTTTATGGTGCAGTTATTTCCGGTGTATCAGAATGGGAGGACACCTATTCTGTCTCTGAGATACAACAAGGATTTCTTATCATACTCACAGATGGTAGTGATACACAAGGGTCACATACTTTATATCAGGCATTGTCCGCTCGCGATAATAAAATGGTTTATACTATCGGTGTCGGAAATGAAATTGAACCTGATGTTCTCAACCAACTTGGAAATGCTGGGTTTTATTCGATCAATAATTTTGATGATTTGAGCTCTAAATTTATTGAAATTCAAAATAAAATGATATTATTTGCTAACAGCTTTTATTGGTTGAATTATCTTAGCCCAAAAAGAGGGGATAAAAATCATACATTAAAACTGATGATAAAGGATAATCAAAATAACTCATATGTTACTGGGAATTTCAACAGTAAAAACTTTTTTCAGTGCGACGAGGACTTTATGTAAATTTAAGTCAGAATAAACCAGAAGGTATCAGTAAAATTGCAATTTATCAGAATGTTCCGATGAGTTTGGAAGCCGTTTCTTGTTATGGTGATAAAACCCCGCAATATGTATGGAGTACCTCTCACCCGAGTATTTTAAATATTTCATCCGATAGAAATTCATCCAAAATTGAAATAGTGGCAACAGGCCAGAGCACTGAAGGGGTTTCAATAACTGTAGAAGATGTATCCAATCATTTACAAAAAACAATTGATGTGATGATAGAATCTTTTGACAATGCTGATGTTCACCTAATTGCTCATTATCCATTTAATAACAATGGCAATGATCAAAGTGGATATCAAAATCATGCAACCGTCTATAATGCAACATTAGCAGAAGACAGGCTTGGTCAAAGCAATAGTGCATATTATTTTTCCGGTGGTGATTATATTGACTGTGGAAACAATGAACTATTCAATCTTACCGCACCCTTTAGTTTAAGCCTTTGGATTTATGCATCCTCTGGTCAAACTGGCGGCAATTATTATAATATTATTGCAAAGGAGAGTATCTATTCGAATGGTTATGGAATTGAACTCTACGGAAAAAGACGAATGATTCAATTTTGGGTTGTAAATAAAGATAAAAGTCTGAAAGTAGATTGGGTTTATGGTAGCGATTCTGCTGTAGCTAAAAAGTGGATTCATCTCGTTGGTGTCCATACAGGCAGCAAGCTTCAATTTTATGTCAATAATAAACTTGTTGATCAAGAAAACATTGATTTTATGGCTGAACCATCAGATTTTCCTTTAAGAATTGGAAGATCGGGAAGACCACTTTATTATGATACATATTTCCACGGTAAAATCGACGATGTTTATATTTTTAATCGAGTTCTGACACCCGCTGAAATATCATTCCTTTTCAAAAATAAATATATTGTAAAGGTTAAATCTAAATGTGAACAGAATCTTCAAAAATATAAATTAAATGTAAATTATCCCAATCCATTTAATCCGAAAACAGTTATCACTTATGAGATTCCCCAAAATGAACATGTCGTTTTAAGAATTACTGATATTTTAGGTCGAAAAATTAAGAATCTTGTTAATGGGCATAAGAAAGCAGGTTATCATTCAGTCAATTTCAATGCCGAGAACCTCGCTGGTGGTATTTATTTCTATACCTTGACCACAGGCAGCGGTATGACCATGACCAAAAAAATGCTGCTATTAAAGTAAAATTCTATAGGTAATTAATCATGCTCTGAAAAGTCTGACATTCGACAGGGCGTCTTAAAGGCGAAATGACTCTACTTTGCTCATGCCAGACACGAGTCGTTACCCCACTACACCACAGTGGACTCCCGTCTCTGTGGTCTGCTGAGTTAAAGTTGATTACAAATTTTATCTTCACGGCCTTGGGCTCCTTTGCGGTTATTTAAAAGGTGCATTGAAAAACAAAATTTTGTTAATTCTAATTTATATTTACCAGAATATTAAAATATTTCTCTGCACGCAAAAATGCAAACAATCTCTGAGCAGTAGTGGTCTTTGTTTTCAATTCTGAATCTGGGGGTAATCTCTTGAGAGCGTGTAGATTCCGCCTGCAAGGCGGAACTACGAACAGTGGAACGATGAGCAGCTTTCTCCGGGGTAAAGCGTGGGTGATCCATGAAATCCAGGGTGAATCCGTGAAATCCGCTCAATCCGTTTAATCCGCGTTTCATCTGTCATAAACAACAATACAAAATCCTTTACCGCCCTGTTTGTACACTCTGTTCCCCGGCAAAATCTGTTGCAACTCTTCCTGAAAATCTCTACTATAGAGCAAAAAGGCAAAAGAGTGATCGTCTGAAAGGCATTAGACGATTATGAATTTTCCAATGGTACGTTGTCTTGAACAGTACTGTTATATAATCTCAGGTCAGCATGATTCATTATTTTAAAATTTTCTTTCTCATGCTTGTATTCCTCATCTGCATGGCAATTCCCGCGTGGGTAGAGGCCGGTCAGATTCTTACCGCCAGAGTCATTAATTATGAAAACCATCCCGTCTCCGATGCACAGTTCACCCTTACCGATGCCGACGGTCATGT
>WJME01000038.1 GCA_014728115.1 Candidatus Zhuqueibacterota bacterium
GTCCTGGGTCGATGAACAAGGGGTGGCCTGGGATTATAAAATCGCCGAATCTGCAGAACATAAATTCTCGGATCTGGAAACGGTGGTCATGCCGGTGCCGGATGCCTTTTCGCGTGTTTTCAAATATCCACCGCCCAGTCGGATTATGGATGGCAAAGACTGGACCGATGTCCTGTATGGCAGCGACCAGGTCGATGCCACATTGCCCAGCGATGCTATGCTCTACTCTTATTGTAACACCTGGGTCGGTATCGATATCGAAGCCTGGAGCTATACGTTTGTGAATGATGAATATGATGACTTTGTTATTCTGGAATTTGTGTTCACCAATGTCTCTGGCCAAGACCGTAATAATGTCTATCTGGGATTGCGAGGCGAACCCGCCACAACATCCTATTATCCCGGTGACTTGTGGGGTAATTATATCGGCGGCACTTTTGAAGACTATGTAAACGGCGATATGAATGCTGATTCCCTGCGCATTTTCTATCTCTATGACGCAGATGAACCCTCGACGACCGCTGAAGATGACAGGGGAAATCCGGATGAGATCTGGGGCCATTTTGAGAAACCTCAGTTTGTCGGATATACCCTTTTACATGCGGACACGGATGTGAATGATGAAACCAATGATCCGTCGGCTCCGCACAAGGCCGGATGGTCACAACGCCAGTTGTCACCCGATCTCAACAACAATACACCGCACGAGATCTATGAATTCCTAACCGGTCCATGGGATCCGCGTAATCAGGATCTTTATACAATAAATGATGGTCTGATCCGTACACTCGCTCCCGGCACTCATCCCAGTGATATCATTTCTACCACAGAGCAGGAAAAAACCGGATTGTTCAGCTTTGGTCCCTATAACATGAAAGCCGGAGACGACGTCAGAGTCGTGATGGCGATTACCGGTGGCACCATTAATGAACGTCTGGCCATCGACGCGGGACTGGCATTCAATTCCGGCTATTCAGGGATGCGACCCCGTATTCCCATGCCCTACAGTGTTCCTTCTGTCGGTATCGGAAAAGGGGATATTCTCTCCACAGAACAAAAAGATGCACTGCTCGATACCGGTCTCGACTCCCTGATGGCCAACGCCAGCAAGGTTTATAAAGTATGGAACAATGCCAGCGTTCGCAAGGGATCCGGAAGTTTTAACCTGCCCATGGCCCCGGCCTCGCCCTCACTGGAAGTGACTTCCATGCCCGGTCGCATTCGGCTGGAATGGGGTGATGAAGCAGAGGCCAGCGGCGATGTCGCCGGCTATCGTGTCTATCGCAACTATTACCATCCGGCAGAAATCACCTTTCCCACCGACACCCTGTGGACGCTTGAAGCCGATATCCCCGGCACCGGCACGAACGAGTGGGAAGATGAAAATGTCGTACGAGGACGCAACTATTTTTACTATGTCACAGCCTATAATTCTCAGGGAATCGAGAGCAGCCGGTTCATGAATGCTGGATCTCAGGGCACTCTGGAACAGGCAGCCTCTCCCAGCCGGCCGCCTGATGAGGACTGGAAAAATAAAGTGCTCGTAGCACCCAATCCCTATCATATTCGCGGCTCTGCCGATACAAAGTATGCAGGCAAAAAACTCAACTTTTTGAACACCCCTCCTTATTGCCGGATACATATCTATAACATGATGGGAGACAAGGTTCAAACCCTTTATCACAACGAGGGTACCGGGGATGAGGCCTGGGACCGCCAGGAAACATTCAGCACCATGGAGATCGTAAGCGGTATCTACATCTTTGTGGTCGAAGAACTCGACGGTCCGGGCGGAAGCCCCACCGGAGAAATAACAAGTGGAAAATTTACGGTCGTCAAATAGAGCAATAAGGAGGTCATGATGAAAAGATTCACATTTTATTTGCTTGTAATGGCTTTACTGACAAGCACGATTACTCCTGCATTTGCTCTGAAAAAATTAGCGCAAGCAGGAATGCCGTTCTTGAGAATGAATTGTAATACCCGTACCGCGGCCATGGGAGATGCCTCGATCTGTACAGCCAGAGATGCCACAGCGATTTTTACCAATGCTGCTCTGCTCTCTTTTGTTGAAGGATTCGATGTGCAACTGACCCAGACCAACTGGATCGTGGATATCAAGCATCTGGCTGCGGCAGTGGCATATGGCCACCCCAAATGGGGTACATTCGGCCTTAGCGTAGTGAAAATGGATTATGGGGAACAAATGGAAATTTTTCCCTATGATGGTGCTGATCCCGAACTTTTCGAGCAGGGTTATATGTTTGGTGATACGTTCGAACCCCAGGAATATGCTATCGGCATTGGCTATTCACGTCGTATCAGCGAACAGTTTTCTGTAGGCGGCCACGTGCGGTATGTGGTACAGGATCTGCATGAATCCAGGATGTATCACGAGTTCCAGGGCAAGGACATCACCGTACAGAATCGCGAGGAAATGCGATCCTTTGATTTTGGAACCATGTATTATACCGGTTGGAAAGACCTGCGTATCGGCATGTCGGCGAGAAATTTCTCCAACCAGGGACGATATGTCATCGAACGATTCGAGCTTCCGCTGAATTTCAATATCGGTATGGCCATGGATCTGCTGACACTCTTTCAGGGATCGGATCAACAAAAACTGACCCTGGCTGTGGACTGGCAGCATCCGCGCGATTATACCGAACGGGTGCACGTCGGGGCCGAATATGCTCTGATGGGTATGCTCTACCTCAGAGGCGGATGGAAATTCAATTACGATGAAGAAGGCCTGACTGCCGGCATTGGCATTGCCAAAGAATTCAGCGGATTCGGGTTGAAATTCGATTATGCGTATGGTGATTTTGGAGAATTTTTTAACAACATTCACAAGATGACCTGGGGTATCACTTTAAAGTGATATCGAATTTCTCATGAACAGGGGGAGCCATAAAAATGATTGTTTTGTGGTTCCCCTTTTTTTGCTATATTGAAAATAATAACTATGGAGGTCACAGATGCCGAAAATGAATCGCCGGGATTTTGTCAAATCTTCTGCCGGAGCTTTTGTGGCAGCTTCCAGCCTTTGGGGAACCAAACAGAGCTGGGCAGGCGCCAATGACCGGGTGCGTATCGCGGTGGTGGGCATCAGGGGCATGGGATTTTCTCATATCAGAAACTATGCCAACTTGCCCAATACCGAGGTCGCAGCTATCGTGGATCCGGATGAAAATCTCTGGCCCGAACGCCTGAAATGGCTTGAGGAGAACGGCAAGTCCAGACCCGATACCTATGTCGATATTCGCAATATGCTCGAAGACAAAAACATAGACGCCATCTCCGTTGCCACACAAAATCACTGGCATGCCCTGGCCGGATACTGGGCCGTTCAGGCCGGCAAACATGCCACGCTCGAAAAACCCGGCACGCATAATGTGTTCGAGGGCCGGCAACTCATCAAGGCCTCTGAAAAATATGGCAAAATGATTCAACATCACGCCGAACGACGCACCTTTCCGGGATTTCAATCAGCCATGGATTTTTTACATAGCGGTGGCCTGGGCGAGGTCTATCTGGCCAAGGGAATTTGTTACAAGTGGCGCAACAGCATCGGACAGTATCCAAATGGTTACATGCAGGGCCCTCCGGGATGGAAACGCACCGTCGATGGCAGTCCGGGTCCGATTTTTGACCAAAAATATATGAGCAAAGTCAATTACGATCTGTGGCTGGGTCCTGCTCCTGAACGCCCCTTTAATCCCAACCGCTTTCATTACAACTGGCACTGGCATTGGGATTATGGCAATGGCGATATGGGCAACCAGGGCGCGCATCAGATGGACATCGCCCGTTGGGGATTGAATGTCAAGCATCCTACTAAAATCAGTTCTATGGGCGGACATTTTATGTTCGATGACGATCAGGAAACGCCCAATACCCAGATGGCCCTGTTCGAATTTCCCAATCCGGAAGGGGGAGGCGACAAGAAAAAGATGATGCAGTTCGAGGTGCGTCACTGGATCTCGAATCATGAAGCCGGACTCGGTCAAGGCGCCAGCAATGCCATCGGCAATCTCTTTTTTGGCTCGAAAGGATATATGGTGATCAATCTCGGGGGTGACTGGAAAACCTATATGGGTAAAGAGCGCGAACCTGGTCCTTATGGTGGCGGACGAGGCGATATGTTTCAAAACTATGTCGATGCGATCCGTGCAGATGATCCGTCGATGTTGATCGGAAGCATGCAAGAGGGACACTATAGTTGCTCTCTCATCCATCTGGCCAATATCTCATACCGGCTGGGAAGGACGTTGAATTTTGATCCGGACCGGGAAAAATTTGTCGATGATAAAGAAGCGGATCAAATGTTAACGCGGGAATACCGCGAACCTTTTGTGATCCCTGAAAATGTTTAAACTCTTGACTGTTGAGCGATTGATTTGTAATCTTTGCTCAGCACGGGGGAGTATTGCTGTCTCTTATTACACATCT
>WJME01000039.1 GCA_014728115.1 Candidatus Zhuqueibacterota bacterium
ACCGGTTCACAAAACGGCAGCGGCTTGCATCTGCAATCCTCAAACTATAATGCCTATATGAACAGCCGGGTGTATGAACAAGCCGGTACCGGCATTCTGGTCGCCGGCAACTCGACCCGACCGGCGACCTATAATTTTATCCTCAATAATACGATTTACAATACCCCTTTTGAAGGCGTTTATGTCGGATCGGGCGGCAACGGCCAGAGCCAGAACCACGCCCATTTTACCCATGTGATCGACAATGATATTTCCACCCAAGGGAGTGGACCCAATGCCCTCATGGAAAACGCCATCGATCTTAAAGAGTATAACGATTATGGTGTGGCCGAAGGCAATTTTTGTCACGATTATGCCATTGTTTCCGGTGGAAATGGTGCCCTTGATATTCGGAACGACAAGACCGGGACCCTGGTGTATGATAATACGTTTAAAGACATTACGACCACCGGCAGTACCTATAACGGTGTGGTAACCGTCCATTCCGATAATCAGGATCTGGCGATCTGGAACAATATCTTTTACAACACCTCTGCTCATTCCGATAAGCTTTATGCCGTTCGCATCGAAGGCGATAATCACGCCGGCACCCTGATTGCGCACAATAGCATCTATAATCTGCATCGGGGAATTTTGCTCGAAGATTATGGCGGGTCACTCGATGTCTCGGTCATGAACAACATCTGGCAGACCAACGATACCGAAATCAGCGAGTGGGGATCCACCGGGCGATTTACATTCAGTCACAATCTCTATGCCGGCAATCCATGGACATACGAGTCCGAACCCGGCCGTCAGATCGGTTCGGCCAACTGGACTGAGCCGGATAACGGTGATTTTACGCTTACCGCCTACAGCACCCTGGCCATCGATCAGGGCGATGCCGGTTCCGGCATTGATTGGGATGCGAGCGGACAGAAGCGCAATGACGGCCGTCCGGATATCGGCTGTGACGAGTCTGCTGTGGCCGCCACCACCCGCTGGTTCGTGGCCACAGATGGCAATGATAACAGCGGCATCGGCTCGATCGATCAGCCGTTTGCGACGCTGGAAAAGGCCGGGGACTGGACCACACCGGGTGACACCATCTATGTGCGTGGCGGCACCTATGGCGGTATCAAGCACGTCTATGGCGGCGCCTCGGGAACGGCGGCCGAGCCTGTTGTCATCACCGCTTATCTGCAGGAACAACCCGTTTTCGATGGCACAGGTGTGAGTGTCGCCAGCAATGAGGGGTTGTTCAGTGTCGTGGATTGGGATCATACGCTTTCTTACATTATTGTCGATGGTCTGGAAATTTGCCATTCCAGTGGCAAGGGACTGGTCTGGTTCGACTGTACGGATCTGATCATTCGCAATTGTACGGTGCATCATATTCAATACAAAGCCATCGGTGGTTATGGTCACCGGGTGACCATCGAGGACAATCATGCCTTTCAGGCAGCGCTGGTCAATACCAATGGCAGCATGCTGCCGGGGGGCTGGCCCGGGATCATTCAGGGAAGTGTGAGTTGGCGTGACGGCACCCATCCCAGCGATTATATCATACGCAACAATGTGGTGCACGATTGCTGGGGTGAAGGTATCATACCGGGACAATGCGACAATACCCTGATAGAGGGAAATACCGTGTATGACGTATTCAGCGTGCATATCTATCTGGACAAATCCACCAACGTCACGGTTCGTAACAACACCCTGTATACCACCAACCGGCTCTATGATCGCAGCGACAAGGGTTATCCGGCCACGGCGATTGCCCTGGCCAATGAAGAGTCGGTTTATGCCACAGATACCCCGTTGCAGAATATTCAGATTTACAACAATATCATTCACGGCTGCGGCCGGGGGATCAGCTATTGGCAGGATCCGGCCAACACCCGCAGTGCCAACACCTATGTCAATGTGAGCTGTTTTCACAACACCATTGTCGACCCGGTCAGACAGAGTATCTGGTTCGATGAGGTTCCCAGTGGATATACCCAACCCTCCGGATGTCAATTGAAAAACAATATCATCGAGTCCGGCCAATATCAGGCTCTTTTCAATGATTTGTCCGCCTGGACGTTTAGCCATAACGATTGGGTGGATGGTGTACCTGCGTTTGCACAGGAACCGAACAGTTTCAGTCAGGATCCGTTGTTTGTTGCGCCTGCCTTGGCTGGTCCGATCAACGGGTATAAGGTCCAACCGTTGTCTCCGGTAATCGATGCGGGTGTGGTGGTCAACCCTGCAGTTGCCGAAGATATTGCGGGTACCTCCCGATCGGATGATGCCGCACCGGATATCGGCGCATTCGAGTTTCTGGCTGATGGGGTCATGATACAGCTCAAAGCCTTTTTACAGGGGCCCTTTGATGCGGATGGCGACAGCATGACCACAGACCTCATCGATGCGGATCTGTTGCCGCACGAGTCGCCCTTTGCCGGGGATCCGGTTTCGCTGGCAGCGTTTCCCATGGATTCATCCGATTTTGTTGATTGGGTGTTGGTCGCATTGCGGGATGAGAATACACGAGCTGTGCTGGCAAGTCAGAGCGGCTTTGTGCTGAAAAACGGCTCGATCATCACCGCTGACGGTTGGCAGGCGTTTGTCTTTGACGGCATGGCAGATGGTTCCTATGTCTTGTCTGTCAAGAGCCGCAACCATCTCGATGTCATGTCGCGGTTTGCGGTGGCACTCACTCGTGCAACTGTGACAGGGTATGATTTTTCCACATCCGCAGATCAGGCGTTTGGAGCGAACAGTCAGATTCAACTGGAAGAAAACATCTGGGGTTTGATTGCCGGGGACAGCAATCAGGACGGATATCTGACCACACAGGATTATGTGGTGTGGTACAATCAAAAATTACAATCACAGCCGGATTATTTTCAGGCAGATGTGAATCTGGATGGGCAGGTGAACCAAAATGATTATGTGTTTTGGATGGAAAGAGCCAGAAACGGATTCGGATCAGGGATACCGTAAAGTCTGTTTGACAGGTAGAAGGCAAAAAGTGAGCGTTGAGAATAGTCTTTGCATTTCCGTTTCCGAAATTTATCTTGCAAATCAGTGCTAAATTAAGTAAAATAATAAAAACAGGAGGATATCAAGCCGCCATGCCCATTATCACGGTGGAAAAACCGCTCAAGGATAAACTCGGCGACGAGGGAGTCGACAGCCTGATCCGGCTCTTGAACCAGAGCCAGCAGAACCAAAAACAGGACCTTATGGTTTATCTGGAAGAAAAATACGAACATCGGCTGGGTAAAGAGATTGGCAACGTGAATGAACGCATTACGGAAGAGATCGGCAAGGTCAATGAACGTCTGACCGAGGAAATCGGCAAGGTCAACGAACGTCTGACCGAGGAAATTGGTAAGGTCAACGAACGTCTGACCGAGGAAATCGGCAAGGTCAACGAACGTCTGACCGAGGAAATCGGCAAGGTCAACGAGCGCATCACCAAAGAGATCGCTGACGTTAAAGTCGAGATCAGTAACGTCCGCTCCGATGCATCGAAAAACCATGCTAACCTGATCAAATGGATGTTTATCTTTTGGATGGGTCAGGTGATCGCATTGGTGGGGATTCTGTTTGCGTTTTTCAAATAATAACGACAATTCAGACGATGAGCAAGGCCAAAAGCCCGATAAAAACGAAAAACAGGTGCCCGGGGAAAACAAAGTCGAATCAAATTAGATTATATGCATGATCAAGTCACTGTTCTGTTCAATAAACTCACAGGAAGATAGATTATGAATATTAAAGTTTTGGGCAGTGGCTGCTCAAAATGTAACGAGCTGGAAAAGCGGGTCCGGCAAGTGGCCGAGTCACATCACATCGAGATCGACCTGGAAAAAGTCACGGCTGTCGAGGATATCATGTCCTATGGCGTCATGATCACCCCGGGTTTGGTGATCGACGGAAATGTCAAAAGTTCTGGGAAGCTGCCGTCTAAAGAGGAAATCCTGGAGTGGATTTCCTGAGTCTAGAGTTTCAAACCTTAATTCTGACCTGAACAATCACACTTGAATTACGAAAGCTCAGGATGTGGATCGTTTCAGATAGAGGATCATGTCCTGATGAGGAATGTCATCTTCCAGATATATTTGCGAGACTGGCTGAAATCCAAATTCACGATAAAACTTGTCAAGATAGAGTTGACCGGACAAACATATGTTTTGCCCGGGAAAGAGCTGTTGGGTCAGGTCAATGGCTCTGTGCAAGAGCTCCCGACCCAGTCCACTGCTCCGAAAGTCAGATGAGGTAAGAATACGACCAATAGAGGGTTCATTGAAACGCAATCCCGGCGGAACGATTCTGGCATAGGCAGCCAGGTCGTTTCCAGTCCATGCCATAAGGTGATGGCAATAAAGATCGATACGATCGATTTCGTGAAATGGACAATGTTGTTCCACGATAAATACATCCTGGCGTGCCGCCAAGATGTCATACAAGGTCGGCACATCGAGCTGATCAAATGTCTTGGTCGTCCAGGTCATTTTTGTAGGTTCAGCGGTCATTTGTTGTCTCTGGTGATATGATCAAATGTTTTTCTTGCCCTGCTGTCAGGCTGATGGCCAATCCGGATCTCAAACGCTCACCGGAAACAGGTTGTGCAGAATCGTTTCTGAAATATACCCGGTAAGAGTGTTCATTTTCCACCGTGTACCATTGAGGGAACTGATTGATGCGGGGATAATCTATGGGAAGTCTCATAATGGATTTATGACGAGGCGCATCAAAGATCAGCTGACCCTGCCAGGCATTGCTTGCAGAGAGCGCAATATACACATTATCGTCAAGAGTGACTGCACCCAATACGATGTCATTTCGCCACGGTTTGATCGTTATGCCCTTGCTTTTCCACAGGGCATACATGATGGATGTGCGGGCAAAGTTACCATCTCCATGCCAACCCTCGATGATACCACTGGGTTGTTGTTTGCTCCACATGATTTTTATATTCTGGTCGATCCACAATGCGGCGGATGTCATAGGTTCCCGGTTATAGAGATTGAGTGCCCCTTCGATCGCATCGGCATAGCCATCAGCACTATTCCCTTCCCAGTCGTATTCATGATAATAATCCAAATTCGACAGACATTCTATGACAGCGTCACGATAGCTCTGAATATCATCCAACAGAAACATTGTATAGAAACCATTATAATTGTATCCGAACGTATCACAGATTTCATTGTCGTGCTCATGGGTGATCGGATTGACCCAATTGTAAAAGAATCCGTGCTCATTGCGTCCAATTTCGAGAATGGTGTCCAGCATTTTGTAAAGGGGATCGCGATAGAGATTCTTTTTGTCTGTTCTGCCAAAATGAAGCGCAGCATACACTTCTGTGAGTCCGGATATCACCTCACATCCATGGTCGCGCAATCGGATGCGCTCGTTTTGTTCGGTGGGGAGATTGTGCAAAAGATAATAGCTGGCCAGCCGGATAGCGTAATCCAGGTATTTTGGCTGACCGGTCATCCAATAAAGACGAGCGAGCACCTGCATCATTTCACCGTTCACTTCCCGGTTCAGAGAGGGCAGTTTCCCTGCAGGAGTATCATAACGGGCATGTTCCCAAATATCCTCGACGATATTGATCATCCGGTCTGACCAGGGTGAGGAGCCCAGCCATTCGGTCAATGGCAGCAATCCATCCTTGACATATTCGGATCCATTGAAAATCAGCCGGTCCATGTCCGGTTCAGGGTACGCAAAACTCTGTTCTGTAAATGACCAGGTGTCGGGTAAAGAGCCGACACGAGAGGTCAACCTTTTTTCGGTTTGAAGCATATCCAGCATCCGCTCCAAAAGAGTGGAATCTGTGATTGCCGCAGTGAGAACCATGAACGGGTAGTTATCTGCTGCAGAATCTTTGCCGTTCCAGATATCCCGGTCAGAATCCAGGTTGCGGGGAATCAGACCAGTGGTTGAATCTGCATGGTCCAGCCAGCCATGAACAAAACGTACAGAACGATGAATCGCTTCATTGGCCTGCCGTCCGTTTTCCAGGGCTTTCTGAAAGGTTACCTGGGTATTTACAAAGAGATCAGGTTGTCGATCGCAGGACGCAAAGAGGAGAGTAAAAACAACCACAAGGCAACGAATACATTGATCAAAAATTTTGAATCTACCTGGATTTGTTTGCATTGGCTTCCTCTCTGAATGAATCAGTTTTCTGTTCCGATCTCTTTGCAGATCGGGCATTCCATGGGATGATGTCCCCTGGCCGGGCAATAGGACCGGCCAAAATAAATCATTTGCAGGTGTAATTTGATCCATTGGTCCCTGGGAAAGATTCGTTTCAGATCCGCTTCTGTCTGCAGAACAGATTTGCCATTGGAAAGGCCCCATCTCTTTGCCAATCGATGAATATGAGTATCGACCGGGAATGCAGGAATCCCAAAGGCCTGCGCCATGACCACAGAGGCGGTCTTGTGTCCAACTCCCGGCAATGACTCTAGAGCCTTGAATGATGAAGGGACTCTGCCATCGTATTCATCCATCAAGCGCTGCGATAAGCTCAATATGGATTTTGTTTTTTGTGGCGCCAGGCCGCACGAACGGATGATTTGCAATAGTTCAGATTCTGACAAAGTCACCATCTTTTCAGGGGTATCTGCCCGTTCGAACAGCACAGGAGTCACTTTATTGACTTGCACATCTGTGGTCTGGGCAGACAATAATACAGAAATCAAAAGGGTAAACGCATCCCTGTGATTTAAAGGGATTTCAGGTCGTGGAAAATAATCATCCAGTGTCTTGATGATAAAGTCGGCTTTTTGATGTTCATTCACGATTCATATCATCCTGTAGAATGGCCAGGTAACCTGACAATATGGCTTTTTTTAGATATTTTTTCAAGCTTTATTCCTGCCTGATTGCTTTTTACGGCACAAATCAAGCATATCAACAATCTTTGGTCATTTTTGCCATAATCTACCCGCCAGATAGGGAATAACGACTTCACTTTTGAGAACACGTGGCCCCAAAGATACGCTTTGAAAACCGACATTTGTGAATTTTTCGATTTCATACGGAATGAATCCGCCCTCTGGTCCGATGGCCAGGACAACAGGTGCATTAATGGACCTCGGAAAATTATCAATACTTTTTGGATGCGCGAGTAAGGCCAGGTTATTTTTAATGAGTTCAGGTACACGATCCTCCACAAAGGGTTTGAATAACGGCATTAATTCGATATGCGGCAGGACGGTATCTTTGCTTTGTTCAAGCCCCAGGAGCAGATACTTTTTCAGATTTTGTTGCAAGAGCACAGGACTTGACCAATAGCTCTTTTCCACTTTCCAGCACCCAAAAAGAAAAATGGATTTGATACCAAGACTCGCAAGGGTTTGCAGGAGTCGTTTGAGTGCTTTGGGTCGTGGTAACGCAAGTAAAAGAGTAAGCGGCAACGGTGGGGGTGGAGGTATTTTCAGGTCGACCTGGCATGAAACCCGGTTGTTTATTTCTAGAATCCTTGCAGGTCCCATCATCCCATCGATTTCGCCGACATTGATCAGGTCACCGGGTTTGGCTTTGAGCACTTTTTGGATATGATCGGCTTGTTTACCCTCAAAATGTACCCGATCATTTATTCTTTGGTCACGAGAAAACAGGACAATATTCATTCGAGTCTCATCACTCTGTAAACGGGTTTGGTTTATCTGCAATTTAGAATAAATTTTTAAAAACCAAAATAGAGAATATCGATGCAGACATGCACGCGGAGCATGCCATTGAACTAGGTGTTACATCTTTTCAAAAATTAGAATGTTTGCGGAATTGTGACTGGCCTTTTGGTTGTTAATCTATATAATAATTCGCTTTATACGTGTATTTCAATAGGTTTTTTATCTATTGAGCCATGGAGAATTGTTGCTTATGGTCAGCAGATCACAAAAAATTCGGCTGGGTATATTTGTCACCCTTGCCATTGCTGTATTCGTTGGCACCCTGGTCGTTATCGTCGCCCCCAGGATGTTTGAAGATCGAGAGACTTATAAAATTGGCTTCAGAGATGTCTCTCTAAGTGGATTACAGGAGGGAAGCGCTGTAAAATATCAGGGGTTAACCGTTGGCTATGTGAGCGATATCTCTATAGATCCGGATGATATCGGACGAGTCCTTGTAACGATCAGTCTTGAAGAGGGAACTCCTATCCGCAAAGACACCAGAGCACAAATCGCCTATCTGGGAATCACGGGACTCAAAACGATTGAATTAAAAAGTGGTAGTCCGGATGCCCCATCCCTGGAACCTGGGTCTTTTATCGAAAGCAGCCGCTCGATAACGCAGGAAATTACCGGGCGCGCAGAAACGCTGGCAGAGAAAACAGAAATTATTCTCAATAATCTTATCGAATTGACTTCTGCTGAACGAAGAATCCAGTTCACCAAAGTGGCAGAAAACACTTCAGAGACACTGGAGCAATTGAATATGATACTGGAACAAAATCAGGATTCGTTTGCCAGAACGATGGACAATGTAGAAACCTTTAGTTACCAACTCGACGGAGTGACGGCTACCACGCGGGATATATTGGACAGGGTGAATCATTTTACTCGCTCTGATACTGTGCAACAGATGATCGGTAATTTTTCCACATTCAGCCAATCGCTGACAGAGGCAGATATTGTGCGACTGATTTCTGAACTGAATATTACTCTGGAAAAAACAAATGTCATGTTACAAGATGTGGAAATCACATTCTCAAAAAGCAGAACAGATCTCGTTTATACCATTGAAACACTTAAAGAAAGTGTAGAGTATCTCAATCAGTTCTCTCGTCTGATCAGTGAAGATCCCTCTGTACTCATCAGAGGGGCCGAACCCAAGAACGCACCTGATTTTAAATTGGAACAATAAAATGAAAAAGGTTTTTCTCGTATTGTTGTTGAGCGCCCCCTTTTGGATCTTTTGTGCCAAGAAAACCATGATCAGAAATTACTATCTTTTGGAATTTCCTCAAGAGATTTCCGAGATTCAAACCGAACAGACCTTCCCTCTGGAGGTCGATGTACGCGATTTTCAGGTATCCAGAGCATTTGCGCAAACACGTATCGCGCTGCGAACCGAATCTAATGAAATCAACTATTTTTATTATCACCACTGGGCCATTCGCCCCTCCTATGCGGTGGCAGATCAGGTCTATACTATCTTTAATCATAAAGAGCTCTTTGCAAAATGTACGAGAGGTTCTTCATATGATCCGGATTACAGGATAGACGGAAACGTCCAAGTCATCGAACGCAACCATATGAATGAAACCCAATCAGCGCATCTCGTCATGACAATGCAATTTACAGATACAGAATCATCCATCTCTCACGTGCAACATCGGTTTGACCGTTCTCTGCCACTCGAGGATAAGACAATGAATGACTTTGCAGAAAAAATGAGTCAAATTATTCTCGAGGAAACATTGAGTTTTTCTCAACAAATCAAAGCATTTTTGCAGAACGAAAACTAGCGTGTTATGGCACAAATTACGATCACACATAATCGAATGGCTATCCAGGGCGATCTTGTCATTGCTACGATTCCTAAATTATTAAAAGAGAGCGAGAGAGGCCTGTCACACTGTGCAGATTCGCATTTTTTTGTGGATTTATCAGGGGTGAGCGCAATTGACAGTGCAGGCGTGGCTTTTCTCGATGATCTAAAAGAAAAAGTCGCAGCAAAAAGATGTGAATTGGCATTGGAAAATGCATCCCCGGATGTGCAAAAATCTATTGATACCTTTTCACTAAAAAGGATCGAACAGCCAGAGCCGCAGACCGGACAATCTATTTTTGAAAAGATGGGGAATTGGGCAGTAAAGAGTTGGCATAGATTCCTGGAGCTTTTGTATCTCGTTGCAGATACGTTTTACTTTACTTTTGTTGGCCTGGTGCGCAAAAAGGGGATGCGACAGGGAGAATTTATCAACCAGTGCATCATCATCGGCATGAATGCCTTTCCCATTGTCGCCTTGATTTCTTTTCTCATCGGTTTCATCCTTGCCTTGCAATCCGCTGCCCAGCTGCGTCAATTCGGGGCCAGCATTTATGTCGCAGATCTCGTAGCGATATCCATGACACGTGAAATGGGTCCGATCATGACCGCAATTGTATTCGCCGGACGCAGCGGTTCTGCCATTGCCTCCGAGATTGCCACCATGGAGGTGACCGAAGAAACCGATGCACTCAAATCCATGGCACTGAATCCCGTGCGATTCATCCTTGTTCCCAAAATGTATGCTTTAACAACGATGATGCCGTTGCTGACGATTCTCTCGACAATCATCGGTATTTTAGGAGCTCTGGTTATCGGCGTGACTTATCTGGATATCGGTATGAAACCATTTTATGATCAAGTGGTCAAGAGCTTGATTGTCAGAGATATCTGGACCGGCTTGATCAAGAGTGTGGTCTTTGCATGGATCATTGGTCTGGTCGGTGCTTATCAGGGGTTTCGGGTCAAAGGAGGTGCCGAAGGAGTGGGAAAGGCCACAACGGCTTCTGTGGTTGTTTCGATTTTTATGGTTATTCTGGCAGACAGTATTTTGGGATTGATTTTTTATTTTGGCGAGGGGGTTTCATACTAGATGGAAACGAGCGAAACCCATACTGAATATCTTGTCGAGGTAGAGCGTGTCACGGCAGGCTTTGCGGGATCCATTGTCTTGGATGATGTCAGTATGAATGCGCACAAGCATGACATTACGGTGATTTTGGGGGCCAGTGGCTGCGGCAAGACCACTCTGTTAAAAAATATTATTCGTCTTTATCAACCCCGATCCGGCTCGATCCGGTTGTTTGGCCAAGAGATCACTACGATGGATGATCCCGAGTTTAACCGTATACTGGAAAAAATCGGTGTGCTGTTTCAAAATGGTGCCTTGCTCAATTCCATTCCGATCTCAGAAAATGTCGCGATCCCCATCAAACAACATACCTCGTTATCACCGCGTCTGGTGGAGCGGCTTGTACGCATAAAGCTCGATTTGGTGGGATTACAAAAAGCTGCCACCCAGCTTCCCTCACAACTTTCCGGTGGTATGCGAAAACGCGCTGCTCTGGCGCGTTCTATTGCCCTCGATCCACCCTTGCTATTTTGTGACGAGCCAACGGCCGGACTCGATCCGGTGACCGCAGACTCGTTGGACCGATTGATCCTGAACATGCGGGATCAATTGGGTATGACCATAGTGGTGGTTACCCATGAAATTTCCAGCATCAAGCGTATTGCAGACAGAATCGTGTTCATGGACGCCGGGAAGATCCTGTTCACCGGCTCTCTTGATGAAGCGCGGCAGGCCGGTATCGAACAAATCGATCAATTCTTTGGCAAGGCCGGGGATTGACTTTGCTGCCTGCCTCTTTTCACCTGGTCCCCGTTTGCCGTATTTCCACAGGATCAATCCTTTTTGATCAATACCACCCAATCCTCTTTGGGCTCATCCGGGGGAGCGCCCAACTCGATCGCGCTGCCGGCTTGCAGGGTGCGGGCTGGGCCCTGGAACTCACCGGTGCGGGGATTGAACCACCGACATTGTAGCTCGCCGCTGGCATCAGAGAGATCCAATATGCCGGAAGGATCGGCCTGAGGCAAATACACGGCATAGATTTCTCCTGGCCTGGCAAAAACGCTGCCGCCATCAAAGGCATCGGATTCGCCGCTGAGCAGTGCGGGCATGGGCTGCATTTCCCAGAAAGGCAGATGCTCCTGCATAAAACGACGTGCAAAGCGCATAAACGTCCACATGGCCTCACGGGTTCGAAAATCTTCCAGGGTCAAATCACCGCCGATGTTTTCCGGCGGACGTGCATGGTAGCCACAGTACCATTCGATCTCACCGCCGTTAAAATAAACATCATACAGCACCCGCTTGCGCAGGTCGTCGGCATTTGTATCCGTCAGGCCGGTGCCGGCAGGATTGTTTTCATCCATATCCAGCACCCAGGGGAGTCCGGCCTCGGCTGATTTTTGTCGCCATTCGCGCACATGCTCTGCCGCCAGATCCGGTTTGTACTGAATCGAGGTTGTCGTAAACATCTCGTTGCCCACGATCTCCTGGTAATCCTGGAAATTGTTGGGATGGGTGTGTACACAGATAGGATGGTTGTAAGGATCCACCGCCTGTATGTATGCAGCCTGTTCGCGCAATTGTTCGACAGTGAAATCGTTCTCTTCGCTCAGATTCCATTTCAATGCCAATAGATGACCGAATCGTGCAACGAGTTCTCGGAAAAAAAGTTTTCTTTCAATCCCCAAATTACCATCATCGAGCCATGTTTCATTGGGCTTTTCTGTCTCTGCAAGAACCACATGGCATTTGATGCCCTTGTTCTGCGCATGATCGAGTACAATGCCCCATTGATATAATTTACTGATATCGTAATGGGTCTTGTTAAAGTGTGTTTTCTCTGCCTGTACAAACGGAAAGGTCTCCTGGCCATCGCCACCAAGATTCATAGGTAAAAAGTAAATCGAATTGACCTCTTGTGAGGCAAGATAATTGAGAGCACCTATAATCCCTTTTCCGGCGCCATTGTTCCAATCCGGGTCCCCTTCCTGCCAATGGCGGACATGAAAGGAATAGTCGTGCAAAAAGGGAGCACCATCGGGTTTGCCGCCCTGATCAACGGTATGGTCGAACCCGCTATAGCCCAGAAAATTTTCCGGACTGTCTGTGCCTCCTTTGATCCAGTAGCTACCATCGCGAAATTTCAAATAGTGCAGGCCCACATATTCCAGCCGTCCCCATTTTAAAAAGCCGGCTGCCTGTTCATCGAGAGGAGCGATCACCAGGTTACCGCTGACACCGTCAAACATCACAGGCTCACCCGCATTGGGATCCAGTTGTATCGCAATCTCTTTGCCGCGACGAAACTGAGCTTCAAAGGTCCATGTTCCTGCCTGATCTGGTGCAAAAATCACCTGCCAGATGTTTCCTGTCCCCTGGCCCTTGCCATCGCCGGCATAATAGCCGGGCACATCATAGATCTGACCACCAGGGCCTGTGAACAGCACTTGAAGCCTGTAATCCAGAAAGGGATTAGGATCGTGACTCAGTTCTTTGGTTTCCGGTCCCTCAAAGTTCAGAGTCATTGGGTGCCATACCGTCAAGGTGCCTTGAATGTCTGGTGACGGCCCTCCACACGAGAGGGTAAGCAGCAGAACGGATACCAGGAAAACAATGATGCTATTTTTCATAGGTCTCTCCAAAGAAATTTGTCGGGGTTCGGGAATTTGGAAACGAAAGAACCTTTCAATCGACGAGTTGTTCGAGCTTGCGCAGATCGACACGGCCCAGCGCGCGATCCAGCTCGCGGTGGCCAATGTTTTCTCCCGATACGCTCAGAACGACTCGTTCGTGGATCAGAATGCGCATCTCTCCGGTGCGGTTTCTTGATTGGTATTTTTCATAACCACGGTGTCCACGAATATCTCGGGTGCGTTCGAATCCGTGATCTGTTTTGTTGTTTATTTCTTTGTTCAGCCAGGGAAGCTTGAGAATGGCTGTTACGGCTTGCAAAGATCCCAGGTCGATGATGTGGATGTTCAAGCTGGCTTTATCGCCATCTGAATAGCCGGCCTCTGCCTGTGAAATATGGACGCCAAGCCGGGTGTTTTGTTGATTCTCTGTATGGGTGCGCTCCATACCGGGAAGGCTTTCCGGCAACATGGCTAAAAGTCTGCCAGAGTCGATAATAGACACATTGCTCAACTCTTGCAATGATTCTTTTGCTTCGTTGGCTTGTTCTGATAGCTCCCTGGAACCCTCTGATATCTTTTCTTTGACCTTTTCACTGGTCTGTTCCAGCTGTTGTTTTGCCTTTTCCAGCTCTTTATGTTGATCTGCCAGCTCACAACCCGGCAAAAGAGGAATAAAAATACAGATCCATAACCATTTCATAAGACTCTCCGGATTTATGTTCTATAAAATTGCGCCAAAATGGTTAAAAAGCAAGAAAAAAATAGAGCTCGATTTTCGGTTTTCCGACTTGATTGCCATTGGAATGTTTTGCATATTAAAAGGCCCCATTGAAAATCGTGATAGCAGAAAGGAGAGTTGGATGTTTGTCGTACATGTATTTGTTCACGTTAAAAAAGACCAGATCGAGGCGTTTAAACAAGCAACTCTTGAAAATGCCCAAAATAGTTTGCAAGAACCTGGTGTGGCTCGATTCGATGTCATTCAGCAAAGAGACGATCCAATAAAATTTGTCCTGGTAGAAGTATATCGCACAGATAACGATCCTTCCAAACACAAAGAAACCCGGCATTATCAGGTCTGGCGAGATACCGTAGCAGACATGATGGCAGAGCCTCGGTCGAGTATAAAATACAATAATATTTTTCCAGATGAGGAGGGATGGGATTGATTGAATCATTCCAATTTGCAACTGCACAAAAAATCATTTTCGGACGAAAACGCCGTCTAACCATTCCTCACGTGACGGCTGATTGGGGCTCGAACGTTTTTATTCTTACAGTCGAACATACCGATCGGTTGCGATGGCTCTTTGATCTCTGTAAAGATAACAACCTGACCTATGACGTTTTTTCGGTCACTGAGGAGCCCACCGTTGAAATGGTTGAAAAGGCCATGGCCAAAGCGTCACGCATGCAACCCGACTGGATCTGTGCCGTGGGCGGTGGCAGTGTTATGGACACAGGCAAGGCATTGGCCACGATGCTGGTACAGGAGGGTGACCTCACGGATTACCTCGAAGTCATCGGCAAAGGTAAACCACTCAAACCGGATACATTACCGCTGCTCGCTGTTCCGACTACGGCGGGTACCGGTTCTGAGGTGACAAAAAATGCGGTGCTCAAATCGCAAGAATACAATGTCAAAGTCAGCATGCGCAGCGATGTCATGCTCCCTAAAGTTGCGCTGGTCGATCCGGAACTGACCACGACTCTCCCGCCGGAAGTCACAGCAACGACCGGGCTCGATGCCATCACCCAGCTGCTTGAAGCCTATGTCAGTCGATTTGCAAATCCTTTGACAGACGCCATCTGTTTGGAAGGGCTGCGATACGGTATCCCCGCCATCAAGATTGCTTATGAAAACGGCCAGGACATAGAGGCTCGGGAAAAGCTATCGGTTGCAGCGTTGTTTAGTGGATTGGCGCTGGCAAACGCCAAGCTGGGAGCAGTGCATGGATTCGCCGGCCCTCTGGGCGGAATGGTACCGGCTCCGCACGGAGCCATATGTGCGAGACTTTTGCCTCTGGTTGTAGATGCCAACTATCGCGCCCTTGTGGATCGCGGGAATGACAAGCAGCTCAAGCGGTTTGAAGCCGTGGCTCGTATTATCAATCCGCACGGCGAACCCAATATCTCTTTGGCGGTGGAAAAATTGCACGATCTCGTTGCGGAATTAAATATCCCCGGCCTCGAGTCATATGGATTTACCCGGGATCGTATTGACGAACTCGTCGATAAAGCGTCACAGTCAAGCAGCATGAAGGGCAATCCCATCGAACTCGAGCGTCAGGAATTAGAATCGATTCTCGATCGGGCTCGTTGAGTTTACAGTGCAAAGCAATTGAATGAATAGATGACCCGAACAAATGAGGCTTTACCGGATAAACGTCGATCGAACACGGTCGAATTCGAAACCGGCCAAAGGATAAAAACCGAGTTCTAACTATGTCTGGTCTCACGTTAATATATTCTGCAACGGATCCGCGCATTCAGTTGTTTTCAAGAACAAGGGATCGTCAACTTGCAACAGAGCACAACCTTTTTGTCGCAGAAGGTGAGTTTTTGGTGCACCGTCTCCTGACGAGCGGGCACCGGTGCAAAGCTATTTTGGTCTCAGAGTCCAGGGCACATAAATTTGCTGCGTTTGACATCAACGAGATGTATGTGGCAACTGAAGGCATTATTCAAGAGATTGTCGGGTTTAAATTCCACCGTGGGGTTCTGGCACTGGGGTATATCCCTTCTCAGCCTTTATTAAAACAGTGGATCATAAAAGAGGACCCTCGCCGCCTGGTCGTTTGTCCGGAAATAAACGACCCCGAGAATCTGGGTGCGATATTGCGATCAGCATTGGCGTTTGGCTATCAGGCGGTTTTGCTGGGCTCTTCATGCTGTCAACCCTATGTGCGCCGTGCCATCCGCACCTCTATGGGGGCGATTTTCCATTTACCCCTGATTCGATTAAAGGATATTGATAAGGAACTCTTATTTTTGCGGCTAGAGTATGATGTCAAAACCATTGCTGCAGTGACCACTGAGGATGCCATACCCCTAAAGGCCTTTACCACGCCAGAGCGTCTGGCACTGATGCTCGGCACAGAAGCGCATGGCTTACCGTCCGGCTGGATCAGACAGTGTGACTATCGGATTTGTATTCCGATGCATGAGCAAAGCGATTCACTGAACGTAGCAGTGGCTGCAGGGATTTTTATGTATGCTTTGGCATGAAAAGGCACAGTCTGATGTATTTATTAGAGACTCTTTTCTGGCAACGTAGAAATTCTTTCTCTTATATAAAGATGCGGTTTCACAGGAGGAGTGCTGCAAAGATTATTCGATTTTATTTGCGGATGATTTTTCATGACCGTATTTAGAAAGGGCATACCCACTTAGCCGTATATCCCATTGTCTTGGTAAAACCCGGTTGAAAAATGCCCATATTTTATTGTGCCAGCCATGAACTACACTCGCCTTTTTGCCCAGGGATTTTAATCCCAACATAGCGACCTCTTTCGGTGTGGCCACCAGCGGGCCTGCTGACATGTTGGAAACGCGTTGAAACTCTGTCTCTGTCCCTCCGGGCGATAAAGAGAGGACATCGACACCCTGTTTTCCAAGCTCATACCACAATGCCTCGGCCATATATATATTAAAGACTTTGGACGCGGAATAGGCAGCAATATAGGGTGATGCGTGATAGCCTACGACAGACCCCAAAAATATGATGCCGCCCTGGCCTCGTTCAGCCATGAGCCGGCCAAAATGGGTTGTCAACAGAGTCGGGGCGAGGCAGTTTAGTTTGACCAACTGTTCGAGCACAGTCGGATCGCTTTGTATCAGAGGTGCAATGGAACCTCGTCCGGCATTGTTAATGAGTAACCCGATTTTAAGATGGTTTATTTTTTGCAGGAGAAGGTCCATGAAATTATGACGAGTCAAATCCAGTTCAACAGGAAGGATGTCGATATGATATTTTGATGAGAGATCGTTGGCCACTGTCTGGAGTTTGGAATAACGGCGTGCGATGAGGATCAGGTTCAGTCCTTTGGCAGCCAACTGCTGAGCAAATGCAAGACCGATACCCGCCGAAGCTCCGGTGATCAATGCATAGTCACCGTATTTCGCTTGCCACTGTTCATTGTCCATGGATCCCCTCTTTGATAGATATTTGAAATTGGCAGAATGGCCAGTAGAGAATAAGTCAATTCGACCTGCCTTTAAACGACAGGGATTTTGGGTTCACCCCGACAAAGTTCAATAACAGGAGCTTCGGTGGGGCAGCCTATGCGAAACGGGAACCAGTGACCCATGCCCGAGGTGGTGTAGAGATGTGTGTCACCCATCCGATAATGTCCCCAGCTATAGGGCTCCTGACCCAGAGTTTCCAATACTGGTTTGCCCTGAAATCCGATTTGTCCGCCATGCGTGTGTCCGGCTAGAACCAGATCAACATTCAATATCGAGGCCATATTCAATGCCCTGGGACGATGGCTCAACAGCAGGGTAAACATGTCTTGCGGAGCATCTTTGAGAGCTTTGGTAATGGTTTCTTTCATAAATTGGTCAATACTGTGTTTCAATATACGCGGATCGTCTGCACCCCCTACAAATATTTGCTGGCCATTGTGATCGAATAACTGGCCAGAATCTCTCAAAAAGGGCAGTGGACTGTTGCTGAGAATATCAATGGCTTTTTCAGATCCCCGATAGTATTCGTGGTTACCGATAGAGGTGAATCCTGGTGCGAGAGAGGCCATCATTTCCAGAGCTTCAGGTAATTGGCTCAGGTCATCGGCAATATCACCCGTCACTGCGACCATATCGGGCTTTTCGGTCTTGAGGTCATGCAGCACTTTTCCCAGATCATCGAGATTGAAAAAATACCCCAGATGCAGATCGCTTAGATGTGCGATTTTGAAACCATCCAATTCAGGAGCAAGATCAGGGTAATAGATATAAAGACGAGGAATACGAACAGATTGGTGAGAATTGGCAAAACCCGCGGTGCTGGCACCCAGTGCGACGCCTGGAAAGGCAGCCACGCCCAGTCGAAGAAATTTTCGTTTTCCCGGATCCACACCCGGATTGGGAACATGGACTCGTTTCCAAAGGGAGTTGAGCAAATGGCTGATGGGGAGAGTGATCAGTAAAAAGGCGCTGGCAATGGATGTCAATGCAGCACCGGTCATACCAATGCGCTGCATATCAAAGGGCCCTATGGTTCTGCCAATGAGCCATATGAGAGCGAATGTGATTCCTCCAAGAATCCATAACCAGGATGCCCAGGAAAGAAATGGATGCTTCCATCTTCTTTTGTTACTTCTTTTCAAGAACCAGCCTGCAATAAACGGTAAAACTGATATGATGAGTAAACTGGTTAGTATCGGTAAAAAATTAAATGCCATGAACTGTTTCCGTCTCTAGAGTCTTGCTGGATGCGACTCAGTTAACCTGTTCTGCGGATTTGTGTGTCTTTTTTGTCCAGAAAGAATTTAACGTTTCGTAACTCATAAAGTTCCTAAGAGCCCCAATCAGATAATGGTTTTAGTTCAGGTTGCTCTACCTGTCGGGCAAAGACGACTGCGATTCTCGTTGATGAATCGGCGGTTGTGTTTCGGATGATCAATCGTTTAAAACCGGTATTGGCGCGTTCCGGGGATGGAGCCCGGGCATCTGTTGTATCAAACACTGCGGTTTGAGGTGCCAGGATGTTGGCGTACAAAGTTTTTCCATCTTTATAGAGTCTTGCCGAGGAACCCAAAAGATCGATGTCAGCATCTGTCATAACATGCCAAACATAGTCACGAGTTGAATCTTTCCACGTGATTTCATCCTGAATGAGAAATTGTTCTTTGTCGACTAGAGCGAGTCCTCTTTCCACTTTGAGGGCGTGGGGATGATAAGCCTGGCTCAGGTCAATGCGGGCGTACTGAGCGGGACCCTGTAAATGGTGTTCTGTCACTGGTGCTTTAGCATTAGCACGTTGCAGATCATTGTTGAGGGTTAGGGTGTTGTGACTTTTACTGCCCAGTCGAAAATAACTCCAGCGGGTGCCCCCTTCTTTGGCATTCCAGTAATCGGGTAAATTATAATCATCCTTGCCCAAATCCGTAATCCATCGTATTCCCAGCGCATCAAACACAAATGTGCCGAGATCCAGGTGAGCATGATTGGCTTGATTGTCTCCTCCCTTGCAACCGATAAAAAATGCATTCGGATCATTCCATTCGCTACGCATAAAAACCACTTCGATGCCGCTATAATAGGCACTGGGTTGGGGGAGATCGTATCTTATGGGGTCGGGTTGATACCACAAAATATCAAATGGCGACGGATATCCTCTTTGCTCAATAATCTCTCTTTTTAATCGGTTTCGTTGTTCCAGAGCGCAAAGAGGCAAGTCATATTCCTCTGCCAGCCAAAAAAGAGAAGCCATGGGACCTGTGCGGGGATTGGCATCGGCATAATTGAACGAGAGGTTTGTCGGCCCGGTTGCATGGATGGGAAAATGTCCGGCCTTGTCCAGTCCAGGAGCGGATGTGAGATCAAAATCAGTACCCAGAGCGGTCTGCAAAGCCTCTAACATATAAACCGTATATCGCGTGGCATAGGACCAGTATCCCGGGCCTTCTGCCCACCCACCGTCAGGTGCATAGCTGGCAAGGGCATAGGGGAGTCCTGTAATCGCATGATTGAGAATGGTATTGCATTCTGTGGGATAGCGGTCAGCAAGCGCCAGGGCGCCAACCGTCAGGCCGCCATTACAGACCTGATTCCAATTGAACGCATCCCTGACCCACCACGCGGGTTGTGCATAGGCTTCCAAACCCGGTTTGAGTCCATATTCATAAATGGCCTTTTCGATTTTCAGTCGACCGGAATCATCCAGTGTATAATAGAGCCAGTCATATCCCAGGGATAAAGCATTGGTCATTTCGGCAACATCCAGAAAATGACTGGGATTCCAGTCCGGAAATGAAGCGGCTGCCAGCATTTCCTGTTCGGCACGCGCGGCAAAATCCGAACGTCCGGTTAGGTAATAAGCCAGTGCAAGAGTGGTGACCCGGTGCAAGCAGGTTCGACTTTTTGACAAGAGTCGTGGACCGATGAGCTCGTACTGAATGGGCTCCTGGTCGAGCATGGAAGAAGCACGCATCTGCAATCTGTCGAGGAGTCGTTGCAAAAAAGGATCTTTTTGGGCTTGTAAGCGGCGTTGTGAGACGAGATCGAAAGAAAGTAAAAGCCGCGGATGATCCTTTTTCAGTGTTTGTAGTCGGTTCGGAGGTATCTCCTCTTTTGCAAGACAAAAGACACTGGTGATCAATAAGGTGAACCCTATGAACGATTTCATCAGACCTCCTTTGCCGAAAAGATAAGAAAAATAATTCGAGGATGCAAAAAGTAAAAGCGGTGACAGCAAAATGTCTACTTTTATTCTATACCACATCACTGCTGGACAAGAGTGATACCACACCAATCTGACCCGAATGGATAAAATAGAGACTCTATTACGTTTAAAGGTATAGATTACAGAAACAATGGGAGATCTCATGCCACAAGATAAATCGCTCAATTTGTTCTTTGAATTACATCATGATTTGCCACGCCAGGCCCCGGGAGACCGCGAATTTACACAAAGGGCGTTTCAGATGTGCCGAGATATGCCGCGCAAGCCCAAGATTCTGGACGTTGGATGCGGACCTGGCCAGCAAACTCTTGATTTGCTGGAGATATCCGATGGCAACATCATTGCCGTAGATAATCATCAACCCTATCTCGATGAATTGATGAGACGCGCCCAGCAGGCCGGTGTCCAGGACCGCGTGGCTCCATTGAAAAAAGATATGCATGAACTCGAATTTGATCCAGAGACCTTTGACCTGATTTGGGCTGAAGGGTCTATTTATATTTTGGGATTTCAAAAAGGATTGAAAACGTGGAAACGCTTTCTCAAGCCCGGCGGATACATCGCCGTGACAGAGCTTACCTGGTTGCAGCCAGACACCCCTGCAGAACTCTTGGCATTTTGGAATGAAGCTTATCCTGCCATGCAGGATATCGATGCCAATGTGGACGAGTTTCATAATCAGGGTTATGAACTAAAGGGTCATTTTGTTTTGCCAGAATCGGCCTGGTGGAATAACTATTATTACCCCTTGCAGGAAAAGATGCCCTCCTTTCGTAAGAGCTACGAAGATGAGGCTCAGGCACAGGAAATTATTTCAACAGAGCAACGAGAGATTGATTTGTATAAAATGTATGCGGACTATTATGGATATGTCTTTTATGTTGCCCAACGGATAGAGTCGTGAAAAGGGGACTGGTATTTCTGGTTTTTTTAATTTTTTATGGTTATATTCGTGAATTAAAAAACAGAGGATCATGATGAAAGTAAAATGGGGAGTCTTGGGAGCAGCAAAAATCGCTTTGAATAAAGTGATCCCAGCCATGAATAATAGTGAACATTGTGAGGTGTATGCAGTTGCGTCGCAAAATAAGGCCAAGCTCAAAGGATATCCATTCTCCGAAAAGTTGCAAATATTCGATTCTTATGAAGAGCTGCTGCAGGATCCCAACGTCGAGGCCGTGTATATTCCGCTGCCCAACCATCTTCATGTTCCCTGGTCTATCAAAGCCATAAACGCAGGCAAGCATGTATTATGTGAAAAACCGATCGGATTGAGCAGCCATGAAGCAGTGAAATTACTCGAGGTATCACAAACTCACCCAACCATCAAGGTTATGGAAGCATTCATGTATCGTTTCCATCCACAATGGCAAAAGACCAAACAATGGGTCCGAGAGGGTAAAATTGGAGAGTTGCTAACCGTTCATTCGCATTTTTCCTATCACAATACTGATCCTGAAAATGTTCGCAATAACCCGGATATCGGGGGTGGGGGATTGATGGATATCGGCTGCTATTGTCTCTCTCTTGCTCGATTTTTATTCGGTAAAGAACCCCGCCGCGTTCAGGGGCTTTTGGATTATGATCCGGTTTTCCATGTGGATCGTTTAGCCAGTGGTGTACTTGATTTCGAAACCGGTACAAGTACATTTTCCTGTGCCACACAGATGACTCCCTATCAAAGAGTACAGGTATTAGGCAGTGCCGGGCGTATTGAGATCGAGATTCCATTCAATGCACCCAATGACAAGCCCTGCCGGATTTGGCTACAACAGGATGGAGAACCTCAAGAGATCACTTTTCCGGTGACTGATCAATACACCTTGCAGGCAGACACATTCAATATGGCCATCATCAATGACACCCCTGTACCCACGCCACTCACCGATGCAGTGGCTAATATGAGGGTTTTAGAGGCGGTGAACGAATCCTCCCAGCAAGGCCATTGGGTGATCCTGTAAGGGACGTCGCTTTCATGCAAACGCAGGTGTGTCTAGAGCGTCCTGCCGGAGGGCAATAGAACTCTCATTCTCGGTCGACTCGAGCACATATAGTCTGGAGTGAATATGGTTTATTTGTTTATTGTTCTCTCGTTTATCCTGGGTGTGATTGCAATCGCTTATTTGCGCCGGTTGGATCTATATGAAAAAGAGCCATTCGGAAAAATGCTGGCTGTGACGGTTCTTGGAGGAGCCATTGCTGTTATTCTTGCTCTATTCCTCTATGCTGTACAAAAACAGATTATCGTTTTGGACCTGCAATCAGCCATAGGAGCCATGTTTATTATTGGACCTGTGGAAGAATTTGGTAAGCTGGCGGGACTTTTACTGACTTTATTCATTTACAAAAAAGAACTCAATGAACCTGTCGATGGTCTGCTCTATATGAGTTGTGTGGCTCTGGGGTTCTCCTTGATCGAAAATCTCTTTTATGCTCTTCCCGGGCCGGAAACACATGCTTTGATTCTGACAAGATATTTTATCAGTACACCTGCTCACATTTTTTTTAGTGCCATCATGGGATTGGCGTTTTGGGGGCAAAGAAAAGGGCTTTTTGGTCCCATGGCTCTGATTTTTGCGTTTATTGTGGCCAGCTTTATGCACGGACTATATGATCTGGTCCTCTTTTATCCTGTTATCAGCTTGTTGTTTTTCCCTTTGATGTATTTCTATTATCGATTTATGAAAAACCTGATCTCGTTCACTCTTGCACGTTCTCCTTTTTATGTGTCCTTGTTCGAGTGGATCGACAACAGCGAATCGGTTATTGAACCCGGAGACACCTGTCTTAATTGTAGTGACCTTTCCGACAGAGCGACCTATCGATTGGGCAAAATCAGGGTACAATATTGTGAAAAATGTAATCACTATTTAACTCACTTGTCAGGCCTGAAACATGTTTTCCGCTATTTTGGCTGTATCCTGGGACGCCTGCCGTCCCGATTTTCCATCCGGCACAGTAAAAAAGCACACCAATATGGCACCCTTTACGATCATAACCTGATCGATTGGAAAACAAAAAATACTGCCTTTGATCTTATCCCTTTTGATAAGGATTTAACCAGACTCAGGATGAACCGACTCGAGCGAATCAATTCGACGTGGTGGTATCGTACTTTTTTCCATTCAAAGACACCAGCACCCAAAAGGGTCGTTCAATAGCTGCGCCGGTCTATACGGATCGTTTTTTGTAGAGACAATCGTTCGGATTGATACACTCTTTTTCCTGCCTTTCGATTCTATTATTACCTATCGATCATTTTTCCTCGTTTTGGCTTTTCGATCTAATTCTTTGATTGTTTTTGTTTTAGGTTGTGAAAAATATAAGTGAAAGCGAAAAATTTTTTTGCCAATCCTTGAATATTTTGGTATGTATTACAAACGAAATTCAGGCCTGGTTATTGCATAAGAAAGCCTGTTCCGTATACCTTTCGCAGACACTGTTCTTTAACTATGATTTGAGGTTCTCGATAATGACAATGGAAAGTTTAGGACGAGCATTCTTGACGGGGTTGTTGGGTGTTTTATTGTGGAATGGTTTGCTTTTATCTGCTCCTAATCATAGCAGATTATACTATTTCAATCCCCTGACGAATGAGGGGGAAGATGAGTTGGCTCAGGTGACCAATTCAAATGGCAAGTTTGTCGAAGGTAGCGGCTGGACTGCTACGGCCTATAACAGTTATTTAAATATAGAAATGAAAGATTATTTACCTCCCGAAGGTACTCTTGAAGTCAAGGTAAAAAACTTTTCACCGGATCGTATGGAAAAGGATTGGCAACCGGTATCCATATGGTCGAATAACAATGCCCACTTTTATAATGCTGACCAGACCGCTACTGCTTATGCTTTTTTTAAAACTGAACCCAGGCTTTATGTCGATGGAAAGCTATATTGGGTCTTGTGGAGCACCCCTTTTGCATATGCGGAAGGAAAAAAACCCTGGGAAAAATATGCCTACAAGTATTATCCGTTTGCCGAACAAGCTTACTCGGCCTCAAAGACCTACACATTTAAGATTGTATGGACCCCTGAAAAAAATTATCTGATGATCGATGGGTTTGAGCAAGAAATGCCACATCCGGGTTCGTTTGGGCCGGTGGAGCTTTTTAGAAATATTTATCTGGGAACAGACATGCGCACGGTTTATCACTCTATAAAAAATGTCTATTTTACCGATCTGAAAATTTATGTCCCTGAGAGTGATATCAAATTTAAAGAGATCTCTCACAGCAGGGGGCTCGATTCTGTTTCTCTTTTCGGGGGCCAGGGCGGTACTCTTGCTGACATCAATCTTGATGGTCTCGATGACCTGATTGTTGCCAATTGTGATATCAATAGCGCAAAAATGGATGCCCTGTTCATGCAACAGCAGGACGGTGCTTTTCTGGACGAGTCCGGCCTGCGAGGCGTTATGACACCAGAGTGCTCGCGCAGCACCGGATATGGCGATTTTGATGGCGATGGGGATATCGACTTGTTTCAGGCAGTCACCGATGCCCCCAATAAACTTTATCTTAATAACGGTGACGGGACGTTCAGCAATGAATCTTCTGCTCGAGGGATTAATTCTCAATCCAATAACACCACCGATGTGGTGGTTCTGGATGTCGAAGGTGACGGCGACCTGGATATCATCGCTGTAAATTCCTATGGGGCGCACGAGTTTTACATCAACAATGGCAATGGTTCCTTTACTCCCGAAGATCGCGGATTATCTGCTGCCGTTGGTTCGGACGAAAACCGGGTAACCGGTATTGTCGCTGGTGACGTCAACGGGGATCACGCTCCTGACCTGTTCGTGGCAAGGCGATATATCCCTTGTGTATTGCTCATCAATAACGGTTTCGGACAATTTACCGATCAAGCCAATAGCGCAGGCGTTGCATTCAATACAAAAGTCAATACTCCCAGTTTTTTGGATTATGATAATGACGGAGATTTGGATCTGTTTGTCACCCAGGCAGCGGATAATCTCGATCCTGATCCTTATGTTCTGGTGTTTGAAAATGATGGCAATGGACAATTTATTGATCGTACGACAACCATAGGTATTCAAGGCGATTCCTTTGGATTGTATAGCGGGGATTTTAACAATGATACATTTCAGGATCTCTACTTGTTGACGAGCAATCGTAAAAATCCCTTATTTGCTTCAAGAATTTATATGAATACAGGAAGCAAGGGGTTTCGTCTGGAATCCGGTACCGGCGCTGAAGTCGTTTATGCTGATGGCCGAGGAGGGGTGGTTTCTGATTTTGATCGCGATGGATGGGTCGATATATTGGGTGTCAGTTATGGAGGCACGCTTGGCACTGCAAATGATGAATATGGTAAAGATCGTTTGTTGAAAAATAGCTCTGCCGACCATATAACCAGCGATAACCATTACCTGTTGCTGGAGCTCCTGGATAAAGATGAACATCTTGTAACCGCTGGCGCCAAAATTTGGATATATCCTGCTGGGTCTCTCGGTCAATCCGGGAGCTTGATTGGATATCGCGATTTTCATCGGGGTGAAGGATACAAGAGTCAAAAATCAACCGTCATGCATTTCGGCCTGGGACGCCATTCCAGAGTCGATATTCGTGTCCGTGACTCCAAAGGTAAAATTTCAGATTATACAAGCATCGATGCCGATCAGCTTTTTCGCGCCGGAACCAAGCTCCCGCCGCCAGTTGCCATAGAACCTGCTTCTCCATTGACCCTTCAGGGAACTGCCGGTGCAGAATTACCGGATTCGTTGCAAGTCAGAGTCATGGATAGCGATGGATTTCCTGTAAAAGACCAACCAGTGGTTTTCATGATCACGCAAGGCCAGGGCAGCCTTAACAACAGCGGTCTTTCAGTGACGGTTCCCAGCGACAGATCCGGATTGGCGCGAGCTGCATGGACGTTGGGAACGGATCTTTCCCTGCCAAATCTCGTGAGCGCCAGCTCCTCTTTTGAGGGGAGTTCTCTGGAGGGGTCTCCCATCACATTCTCTGCATCGGTTGCAACCGGAAAAGATTCTCTGCTGACGGTTGTAAGCGGTGACGAACAAATGGGGGCAAGAGGAACCCGGCTACCCGATTCCATCATTGTACGTGTACATGACAATTATGGGAATCCTCATCCCGGTGTTAAAGTCAGATTCGCGATTCTTAGCGGTGGTGGAACCATAGAGGGGGCGAGTGAAAAGATTGTTCGCACAAATACAGCAGGGCGCGCCGCCGTTAGCTGGACTCTTGGGAATGTCGATGGTATTAATGCGCATTCGCTCAAAGCCGCTCTTGTTTCGACAGCCGCTATTTCACATACGTTTTATGCCTCTTCAATATTTGGGCCCCCACATGACCTGATTCGTATCAGCGGTGACGGCCAGGTCGATACAGTCGGGCAAGCTTGTCCTGATTCATTTAAAGTGCAATTGGTCGATGATCTGGGAAACCCGTGTATCGGCTTTCCCGTGGAATTCCGGGTTCTCGGTGAATCCGGTTCATTGAGCGGGCAGTCAATCCTCACAGCAGTGACAAACGAAAAAGGATTCGCTGCTGTCCAATTCACCCTCGGCCCCAAAGCGGCCCAGGGTTATTACCGGGTGCAGGCCAGGTACCCTGATCTTGAAGATTTGGTCTTTTTTACAGCCAGTGCCGTGCATGATCGGCCTTTTATACTGGAAAAAATAAGCGGAGATCAGCAAGCCGCTCGTGTGGATCACTTGCTTCCGAATCCTGCTATCGTCCGTGTCACAGATCAATACGGCAACATTATTCGCAATCATGCAGTCGTTTTTACCGGTCAAAAAGGTGTCCAGGTTGACGGCCAGACTATCCGGACGGTTTCAACTGATGAAAACGGACAGGCTTCGGTGAGTATTCGGCTTGGACCGGCCATCGGGGAACAGACAGCAACGGCAAGTTCGAAATATGGGGCACAGGAATTACAGGGGAGTCCGGCAGTTTTTCAATTTTATGCCAGTTCCAAGCCTGCATTTATCTCTCTGGTCTCAGGAGAAGATCAAACCGGAATTGTCAATCAGCCGACTGCAAATCCCCTGAGAGTCATGATTGCAGACAGTCTCGGGCTTCCTGTTGCCGTCCATGATGTGAGATTCATCGTTCGCCGCGGGGCTGGCCATTTTGGCGGAGACAATCAGATCGTTGTTCAAACCAATGAACAGGGAATTGCTTCTGCATTTCCAACTTTGGGCAGTGATCCCGGTGCCGATAATAATGTCTTTGAAGCTCTTGCCTTTGGAGATTATGGTCAACCATTGGGGGGCGCTCCCATTATATTTACCCTGTCTGCTAAAGCGAGCATGGCCGAACAAATTTACAATCCTGATACCGAGACTCTTCAGGCTCAGGCCGAAACTTTCCTGTCGACCCCAATACGGGCTCTTGTCGCCGATGCCAATGGGAATCCTGTCCCCGGCCACAAAGTCACCTTTACGGTCGTGTCGGGAGGAGGTAAATTATCACATGATTTAACACAACGCGTGATTACGAGTA
This sequence comes from Candidatus Zhuqueibacterota bacterium, assembly GCA_014728115.1. Classification (GTDB taxonomy): domain Bacteria; phylum Zhuqueibacterota; class Zhuqueibacteria; order Residuimicrobiales; family Oceaniaggregativiventaceae; genus Oceaniaggregativivens. The sequence goes on from WJME01000039.1 coordinate 28,099, forward strand.
CAGATGCCGATGGATATGCATCCGTAAGGTTCAAGTTGGGACCAGATATCGGTAAAGATGCACATGTGGTACAGGCGTCTGCAAGTGACGGAATTCAAGATCTGGACGGTTCGCCAGTGGTGTATAAAATAGATGCCCCGTATGGACTTGTGGATCCCGAACAATCCAGTATTCAATCTCCGCAACAGGTGGTGGCAGATGGATCCCAGCCCGCTGAAATTTTGATCACACTCAAAGATGGAAAAGGACATCCTGTACCTAATGAGACGGTTACCCTTCTTGCGACAGGCGAGAAAAATTTTATCGAACAGCCTAATAGCCCCACAGATTCTAAAGGTCAGACCCTGGCCTTATTGCGATCCTCGAGAGCGGAAAGTAAAGAGCTTTCCGTACACGTCTCTTCAGTGGATCAATTACTGGCAGCAAAACCATCTGTGCTGTTCGTTGCCGGGGCACCGGCAAAATTGCTCATCGATGCCGGCAATAATCAGGTCGGCACCATCAATAATCTTTTAGATGCCTCTCTTCGAGTTCAGCTATTGGACGAGTATGATAATCCGGTGATAAACTATCCAATTGCCTTTACGCCAAACTCCGGGAGTGGGACCATAAGAAACACTCAGCCGGTGTTCACAGATTCTTCCGGATATGCCCGGGCACAGTGGATATTGGGCCCCACTGTTGGTAAGCAATATGTTACAGCCTCGGCTCAAAATAGTGTGCTCAGCAAGTTGTTTGAAGCGAATGTAGAGACTCCCGGAGATCGCGAACTCGTTATCATCAAAGGCAATGACCAATACGCAAAGCCGGGTGAATTGTTTGGTGATTCACTCACCGTAAGAGTTCAGACTGAAAAGGGTCAACCGCTTTCCGGAATCGAGGTAAACTTTACCCTGATTCGGGGTGATGCCCAAATAATGGTAAACAAGAGCGTTACCGATTTATTCGGTATGGCGCGAACTGCACTACAGGCCGGTACGGCGACAGGATTAATCAGTGTCGAGGCAAACATTGATGTCCAAACCGTGGTATTTAATTGCGCCGTTGCAGACGCTCCGCCCAGCAAAATGGTCCACCTTTTAGGTGATGGAACGACGCAGACCGTGGGCGAGACGGTATATCCGTTGGCCGTCTTGATTACGGATGATCAGAATAAACCGGTCGCTAATGTCCCCATTACATTCGAATCCTTGAGCGAGGGATTGACCATACCTGAACCTCAGCCGGTGAGATCGAATGGCAATGGCCAGGCGCTTGTACATGCTCAATTGGGCACAGCGACGGGCCAGTATATTGTCCGGGCCAGTCATTCACAGCTTCAGGGGTCCCCTGTGGTTTTTGAACTCAATGCAGTTGCTGGAACGCCTGTGGATTTGATAAAACTGAGCGGCGATAACCAGTCCGGTTTGGGCAATGAGGTTTTATCAGAGCTGATGGTTGTAAAGCTGGTCGACCGATATGGTAACGGCATCGCAGGAGCAGCCATACACTTTGAAATTGCATCGGGTCAGGGTGAGATTGTTACCGGAAAAAATGTGACAACCGATTCGACAGGCCAAGCATCGGCTGCCATAAAGCTGGGAATCACAGGCCCTCAGGTTCTAAGGGCGACAGCACAGGCCTTACCCGCAGAACCGGTCAATTTTACGGCAAACCTGATTTCCAATCATCCTCCTGTGCTGAGTCTTCCTGCGGATACCTCTATCCTCGTGGGCGAGGTGTTTTTGCTGGATATCAAGGTTTCTGATCCGGAGAACAAGACCGTTACTCTTACCAGCGGCAGCCTACCAGACGGAGCTGAACTGGAAACGGTGAGTACTCTTCGATTCATCTGGACACCTACAGATCGCCAACAAGGAACGCATATGATCGAGTTTGTGGCACGGGATCCCAATGGAGGAGAAACCAGAAAGAGAATGACTATTAGGGTCATGGAACGTAATCATGCACCTACCATCGAAAACTTTGCTCCAAACGAGAATCCTGTTTATGCAGGTCATTACCAGGAATTGAATTTTTCGGTTACCCCTTTTGATGCAGATAATGATGTATTACAATACAGCTGGTTTTTGGATCAATCCCGGCTGAATTCATTTACAAACAATTCACTGTCCATGAAAACCAACCCCAGCTTTGCCGAACGATTCACCATTCGGGTAGACGTCAGCGATGGCCGTGAAACCACCAGCCAGGAATGGCAAGTCGTCTTGGTTTCCACTGCAGTTGAACTATCTCTTTTTGAGGCTGACGTCGAGTCAGGAAAAGTTTTTCTGTCCTGGCAGACCTCCAAACAAGAAAACCATCGTGGATTTGAAATTCTCAGATCTAGAAATCAAACAGGGCCATATAAAAAAATATCAGAATATCTTGTCGAAACTGATCCTGACAAGAATTATGAATGGCTCGATCCAGAGGCTCTGGAGTGTGGTCCCTGGTTTTATAAACTGGCAGCGGTTTCCGGGACAGGTTCAGTTCAGACATTCGGACCCGTGAAAGCCTTTGTTGCAGTTCCGGATCAACACCGGTTATTGCAAAATTATCCCAACCCGTTCAATCCTGAAACTCGAATACGATTCGAATTATCCAAAGCCACAGATGTTCGCCTTGCTATATTCAATCTAAAGGGCCAATTGGTAAAATCTCTCATAGAAGGACGTCGCGCTGCAGGCTATCATCAGGTAACTTGGGATGGCAGAACAGACAAGGGAGACCATGCTGCTGCCGGGTTGTATTATGCTGTTTTCAAAACAATTGACTTTCAGCAAACTATAAAACTTTTATTACTTAAATAAACCTTTTGACGAGAGGTGAATATATGTTTACGAAAAGACATTTGGTGGGGATACTGGGTCTCTTGATCGCGAGTCTCGTCTTTGCGGAAACCCCTCCCACATATAACCGACTGCTGTTTAGCGATGACCTACAGAGCACCGGCAGCAAATCATTTGCAAGTATTATTACCACTGGCGGCTCATTTGTAGAAGATGGGTGGCGTTCGGGCCATAATACCGCTCTGCGTATGACATTTAATGACGAACTCCCTGCAGAGGGTTCAGTTACCGTGCGGGTTAGCGGACTCATGCCAACCGTTAGCAATGACTGGGTGCCGATCTCCCTCTGGTCCAGACGCGGAGGCGGATTTCGCGATGTGGATCCCACTGCTGGTTCTTATACATTTATTAAAACCGAAGAGAATCAGATCAAAGATGGTAAACAGTATTTTGCGCTCTTTACCTCTGCATATTATGGCGGTTATCCGGATGAAGACAATCGAACAAAGACGTATCAAAACAATCCTCCTGCATGGCAATGGAATCAGGATTATGAATTCAAGATCGTGTGGAATACGAAAAAATTGTGGTGGCTCCTGAATGATCAGGTCATTGCTGAACATAACTTTTATAACCGCAGCAATAAATTCGGACAGGTCGAAGGATTTCGTTACCTCTACCTGGGTATGGATAACGAGTATTCCGGAATGGTGGGGGTGATTTATAAAGATGTCAGGATCCATGTGCCTGATTCAGACATTCGATTCAAAAATGTATCATTTTCTTCAGAATCCATGGTAGACAGATTATACGGTGCCCAGTCGGTCACCTGGTTCGATGCCAATAATGATGGTTATGAAGATCTTTATGTAACCTATTGTGACAAAGTAGACCAGCTCTATATCCAACAAACCGATGGTTCGTTTGTCGAAGAAGGTGCGGCTCGCGGAATCGCCAATCCCGGATGTTCATTTGCAGGATCTGCAGCAGACTATGACAGCGACGGTGATATGGATCTGTTTATCACAACATATGGCGGAGCCAACCGGTTGCTGATCAATGATGGCAATGGCTATTTTGCCGATGAATCGGCCTTACGAGGTATAGAATCTGTTGATCACGGATCTGTGAATGCGTTGGCCCTGGATGCAGACAGGGATCAGGACCTCGATATCTTTCTGGTCAATAGCAACAACCCCCACCGTCTTTATACCAATCGCGGTGATGGTACGTTCTCTCTTCGGGTCGTCAGCGAAGCGCCCCAGGGCGCCGGTTCCAGGGCCGCTGTGGGGGATATCAATCTCGATGGTATTCAGGATATCTTTTATACCCGACGGGAAGATCCCTGTGTGTTACTGATCGGAGATGGTAATGGTGGGTTTACGGACATGGCTGCGAGCTATGGTGTCGATTACGATGGCCTGACCTTAACGCCTACTTTGGCTGACCTGGATAATGATGCGGATCTGGATTTGATTGTCACTCAGAATAGCACAACAGAAAATCCCGAACCCCGATTGTTGATTTATGAAAATCTGGGCGGTACCCAGTTTGCCAGTCGTACCGATCAACTCGATATTCATATGCCAGCCTATGGTGTTCTTGTGGGAGATTTTGATAATGACGGATACCAGGATATATACGTCCCCACTCGCAATAGCCACGCGAACAAAATGGATGATGCGTCCTCAAGACTTTACAAAAATGAAGGGAACTGGATTTTTACGGAACAATATAATACCGGATTCGAACGATTTTTTCCCGATGCCAGAGGGTCTGCAGCTGCTGACTATAATCAGGATGGCAGACTCGATGCCTATATCGCTTGTAAAGGCGGGATCCTCAAGGGTGAAGAATATGGACATAATGTTCTTTTTCAAAATGTCAGCTCGACGATTCCTTCATATTTCAAGGTCTCTATTTTGGATGAAAATGGGAATCTCAACGGTATCGGGGCCAGAGTGACCCTTTATCAAACAGGTCACTTGAAGGGAGGTGCAAACTATGTCGTTGGTTACCGGGAGATAGCCCCCTGGCAAGGTTACCAGAGCCAGAATTCGATGGTTCAACATTTTGGTGTTGGCAATAAAGCTTCTGTCGACCTTTCTGTGCAACTCGCCAATGGCCAGGAATTGAATTATTCCAACTTGCAGGTCAATCAACACTTTATGGTTTCGCCTTCACAGACCATTCCGCACCGGCTTAATTTTGTCTCTGGCGATCAGCAGACCGGACAGGTTGATACTGAATTTAGTGATTCTCTGATCGTCAGAGTGACCGATGAACAAGGCGCACCGGTTGCCGGCCATCCCGTAACGTTTAATGCGATTGCCGGTGGAGCAACCATCAATAATACAAATCAAAATTCTTTGAATGTGAGCACCGATCAATACGGATTGGCCAGAGCAGCTATACGCGCAGGTACAGTGCCCGGCTTTGAAAATACCGTGATTCAGATTTCTTCCGCTGTTGATGGAAGCGATCTGATCAACTCCCCGGTGCAGGTTTTATTGTCGGTCGAACCGGGCCCTCCCCAACAATTGGTCATTGAATCGGGGAATAATCAGACTGGCTCAATCAGTTCTGCTCTGCCTAGCCCTCTTGTCATACGTGTATCCGATTCATTTGATAATCCAATTCCCGGTCATTCTGTGCAGTTTCAAGTTGCCACGGGTGGAGGAAAATTCAACGGTGATCAAACCACCATTGATTTGTTCACAAACGAGTTTGGCCTTGCTCAGGCAAGCTGGATTCTTGGACCCTCGACAGGCGAACAGACGGTTCAGGTTTACTCAAGATACAATGGTGTGCCTCTATCCAACAGCCCTGTAACATTCCGTGCAACAGCTACTCAACCTCAGCTTAAACTCGCTCGAGTTTCCGGTCATTTACAGCAGGGTCAAATAAATACCCAGTTGGCCAGCCCTCTGGTTGTTCGTTTGCTGAATTTCTCGGATCAACCGGTCGCAAATCGCGATGTTTCATTTGAGGTTGTCAGTGGGGGAGGACATTTGCCCGGTAATGTGCAAGTATTAACCAAAAAAACAGGTGCTGATGGATTTGCCAGCGTCACCCCTACTCTGGGTACGGTTACCGGAGACAGCAACAATGTCTTTCAGGCTCAGGTGCCGGGAGCGATGGGTTCTCCTGCTGTTTTCAAAGCAAGTGCACTACCCGGACCAGCCTTCTCGATCGCTCTGGTAAGCGGACAGGATCAGACCGGTACGGTGGGTGAACCTCTTGCCCAGCCATTGACAGTCAAGGTTATCGATGGATTTAACAATCCTGTGAGCGGATATAATGTGCTGTTTCGTGTCTCTTCCGGAGATGCCAATATCGATGGCCTTGCCGAAAAGAGCGTGCCTACCGATGCAAACGGGTTAGCCTCAGCTACGGTGGCGTGCGGAACGTCCAGTGGTGCCATTTCAGTCCTGGCACGTGCCGATGGCCTGGAAAATTCACCTGTCATATTCAATGCCCAGTCCAAAGCAAAGCAGCCTGCAAAATTGGTCAAGATATCTGGTGACGGCCAGCGCGGAACAGTGGGTCAACCGCTTGCGAGTCCTTTCAGAGTCAGAGTGACGGATGGTTTCAATAATGGGATTTCCAACCATCCCGTGGTTTTTCAGGTTATTCAAGGAGGTGGACGTTTGAATGGGTTGGCGCAGGTCACTTTGCAGACCGATGCTGATGGCTTTGCCTCTTCTACGCTGGTTTTGGGGAACACGCATTATATCAATGAGGTGATGGTGTCATCCCAATATTTGGGCCAACCCCTGGAGAACAGCCCGCTGACTTTTCGTGCGACAACAGGATCGGATGAACCCGATTCTCTGCTCTATGTCAGCGGCAACAATCAGGTGGGAAGAATCAATCATATCCTTCCGGAACCGTTTGTCGTCAAGGTGACGGATATGCATGGGATCCCCATCGAAGGGCATTCTGTCACTTTTACCGCCATTTCTTCCGGAGCGAATTTTGGGGGCCAAAAGAGTATTACCATTCCCACGGATTCTGACGGACTGGCAAAAGCACTCGCGACCATTGGCAGCAATATCGGCAATAACAACAATGTGTACGAAGTGCGTGCTTATCAGAATAATGTCCCCCTGAATGGGAATCCGGAATGGCCCATTCGTTTCTTTGCATCCGGACGGCAGAGCACAGGAACTCAACTCAGGGATCTCACTGCCAACCGGGATAATCTGCACGGTGATGTAGGGTCGTTTTTGCAAGATACGCTCAAGGTGCAAGTCCTCGATGCAAAAGGAGAGCCAGCCGAAGGACAACCCGTTTTGTTTGAAGTGACCTCTGGAAACAGTCTTTTACAGGGATCGGTAACGACCCGTAGCGTGGCTTCGGATGAAAACGGTATTGCACAGGTGGTCGTCAAGCTGGGCACAGTGCCGGGTGTCTCTAATGTTCGGGTGACTGCGAACAACGGAGTCGCAGAACTGGAAAACTCTCCAATCGATTATACCGTCACCACCTTGGTGGGAGATCCTTCGCTGACCCATTCTACCATAAGTTCCGATTCATTGGTGACTGCGAACGGTCAACAAGCTGCAAAAGTGAATGTGGTGTTGCGTGACCCATACCGTAATCCTGTTCCAGGCAAAACTGTGATCTTGTATGCGCAGGGACTGGATGTGACCATCGTACAGCCCACTGATCCGAGTGATGCCGATGGGTCTACACAGGGATCCCTGTATTCCATTCATGCAGGCATAGCAACCGTGTTTGCAATGGTAGATGGACAAATCATTCCTGATGATTCTGTTCGTATTCGCTTCAAGGCAGATACTCCTTCCCAGGTAACCACTTTTGGCTCCGGCCAGGTCGCTTTGATGGGCAAAATGGTACCCGATTCTATCGGGGTCATTGTGCGGGATCAATTCGGTAATCCTGTAAAAGATGTGCAAGTCAATTTTAGAGTAAAATCAGGTGGAGGAAGTTTAACCTCAGGCGGTCCCTTTTATACCGATGCTCAGGGAATCGCCAGTGTAAATTGGACTCTGGGTGTCCCCGGAGAACAATTTGTTGAAGCGACGGTGCCGGGTGTCATAAACAATTGGCTAAAAATATCTGCAATTGCCATCACACCGGAGCCAGAACAAATTTTAGCGATTTCCGGTGATAAACAGATTGGCCAGAATCATCAAAAATTACCTCAACCTTTGATCGTACAGGTCAAAGATGCAGAGAATCGGCCCATTCCGGGGATTACTGTGACCTTTGATGTAACACAAGGAGATGGACGATTTTTGCCTTCCTCATTTATCAAGACAAACAGTGAGGGAAAAGCCCAAACCGAATTCGAACCGGGAACAAAAACAGGAATGCATATCATCGAAGCCTCGGTAAATGGGTTGGAATCCAAGGCTCTCTTTAATATTATGGTTGCCACAGGGATAGAAGGCACCATTGAAAAAATTTCCGGAGATGAGCAAAACTCTCGTCCTGACCGGATTTTGGGTGAACCGCTTGTGGTCCGAATCGTGGATCTGTTCAGCCGTCCATTGGCCAACTCGTCTGTACTCTTTGAGGTGATTGAAGGGAATGGCTCACTGGTTGAAAGCCAACCCGTCATGACCAATAATAATGGGGTTGCTAATGCGCTGTGGCGTGTGGGTATACAAGGCAATCAAAGAGTTAAGGTGAGTTCCGATAGTATTTCTGCTTATCCGGTTTATTTCACCGCCACTCTGAGTAATACAGCTCCATTGTTGACTGTTCCTGCGGACACGATGATAAAGACCAATGAATTGCTCATCTTTTCAGTGCAAGCCAGTGATCCTGATGGTGATGCTGTGACCTTCGGTGTAAGGAATTTGCCTATCGGTGCAAGCTTTGATTCGACTTCTGCAACACCTTCTTTTACCTGGCGTCCCACATCATCACAGACAGGAGCACATACGATTGATTTTGTCGCTACAGATGCTTATGGTGCGCAGGATCAGAAATCGATCAATATTCTAGTGGATGTCAAGAATCAATTGCCGGTCATAGAGTCTTATTCCCCCATGGATACGAGCATGTCGCTGGAATATGGTTCGTTTATGGCCTTTTCCGTACAAGCGACTGATCCTGATGGAGATGAATTGCAGTACGAGTGGACCATCAATGGAGGATTTGCAGGAGCTCAGCCCACCTTTTCCTATTTGTTCAGTCAGGATGCAGGATTGGGTAGCGATGTTTTGGTGCAAGTCCGGATCTCTGATCCAACACATGTTCTCACTAAACGCTGGCATATAAAACTCTCGACAGCGGTAGAGCTTTCACTTTTTGAAGCCACAGAGCAGAATGGCCTGGTCGAGTTACACTGGCGAACAGCATCGGAAACCGGTAATACCGGATTTTATGTGCTACGCTCGGCAAGCCGTCAAGGTCCCTGGCAGATGTTGCAGACAGGATTGATTCCACCCGAAAGCGACCGCGATTACTCTGTCACCGATGAAAACGTGCAAAGAGGCGAGATCTATTTTTACAAACTGCAAGACCTCGACCGCGATGGCCTTGTGACCGAACATGGTCCGGTTAAAGTTCAAGTTTCTGTGCCGAGTGAGATAGATTTGGCGCAAAACTATCCCAATCCATTCAATCCTACAACCACCATCTCGTTTGATCTTCCGGAATCCCAGCAGCTGAGATTAGAAATTATCAATATTACTGGTCAGACCGTTAAAGTCCTTTTGGATGGTCAGATCTCTGCGGGTAGCCATCAAGTCATATGGGATGCCACCAATAGGAATGGGATGCCTGTTCCTACAGGGCTCTATTTTTACCGAATGATCACAGAGTCAAAAGTATTTACCAAAAAACTGTTGCTGGAAAAGTAAGTTAAAAAAAGAGAGAGCGTCTGCTCTCTCTTTTTTTTGTTTTTCATTCCCGTAAAATTGATTATTTTTCGATTATCAAATTATTGAATGCGTTCATTTGCACAAGTACGAGTGGCCCAAAGTCTTGCTAATGAGGTATTTCGGTCTAAAATAGGGAAAACACTGGATGCAGATTGATTCCATACGATCAATTTGTTTGATTGGGTTCAGCGTGCTGTTTGGTGCCCATTTTACTCAAGCTCAAGTGCACTTTGATGAGGTCAGCAATTTGTACAAAGTGAGAGGATTTGAAATCTCTCCCTCCAAATATGCATTGGGCCATGGGATTGCCGTTTCAGACATTAATGGCGATCGGTTCCCTGAACTCTATATCTCGAATGCAGTTCGGGAGGCGGATCAATTGCCGGAATTGCTCTATATGAATCATGGTAATCCTCCTTTTCAAAACGAGGCTGCAGCCAGAGGTGTGGCTGACCCATTTGGAGAGACCGGTACGCATGGAGTCATTTTTGTCGATATCGATAATGATGGCGATCTAGATATTTTTAACGGTTCTACAGACGAACGCAATCATCTGTATATCAATCGCGGTAACGGGACCTTTTACGATGGGTCTCATGCTGCCGGCATCTCTGTTGAAAAGTTGGGTACGCGTGGAGTGGTGGCATTTGATGCAAATGGGGATGGTTATATGGATCTTTTTGCAGCCAATTGGTACAATCCCCGTAAGAAGAATCGGGTAGAATCCAATGAGTTTTATCTCAATCGTGGAAATGGAACTTTTCAGCGCACAGATGCGGGCCTGACGAGAATCAATTCTCTGGACACCGGTGTGCAAGGCGTAACTGCAGCCGACATCGATGAGGATGGGGATGTCGATCTCATTCTCAGCCGGCGTGTCTATCCGGATCCTACATTCAACCAGGTCATGCTCAATGATGGGACCGGTCATTTTACGGAAAAATCCCAACAACTGGGCCTTCGTGTGGCCGGCAATGATTGTAATGGCACGACCCTGGCAGATCTCGATAACGATGGAGATCTCGACATTTTGTTTACCAACCATCCCAAGAGTTATTCCAAGCCCGACTATCTTATTGTTTTCGAAAATAAACTGAACGAGTCTGGAAGATTCGAGGATATCTCTCAAAAGGTTAATATCAGAGGATATGGGTTTACCGTCCTGTGCATCGATGTTGATAATGATACCTATCAGGATATATTTTTAACCAACACCAAAGAAAAGTCATCTCTTTATTTGAACAAAGGGGATTTTGTTTTCGAAAAACAAGAGAATACCGGTGCTGAGCACTCTTTGTTCGATCCTCGTGCCGTTGTTAAATCCGATTTCGATCGTGATGGAGATCTGGATATTTATCTTACAGATGCCAACAAAGATTCCAGCTATCAATATTATAACCGGTTGCTGCAAAATAAAACCCGCAACGATCATCATTGGCTCAAAATCGATGCCTGTGGTCCCAGAGGTGATCGGGGAGGATTTGGCAGTAAAGTATGGATTTATGCAGCCGGCCACGTCGATGAATCTGAATTCTTGTTGGGATACCAACAGATCCAGAACGCCTATGGCTATCTCGCCCAGGATGATCCTGTTCTCCATTTTGGTCTGGGCCATCATAGCCATTGCGATGTAAAGTTTCGTATGACTGATGGAATGGAGTTTTTGGCGCGGAATGTTCCCTCTAACCAACTTTTGCATTTTGCAAATCCTGATCTCATTGAAATCATTTCCGGAAATCGACAAAACGCACAGGTGGGTGTTCCCATGGACCACCCTCTGGAGGTCCAGGTCACTGGCTCGGAAGGGAATGCCCTTGCTGGCGTTCCGGTTCATTTCGAATTTACACAGGGTGGGGGGGGCTTTGGTTCGGACAACCATGAGACGATTACTCTATATACGGATTTGCAGGGATTCGCCCGGACTGCTGTAACGCTTGACGATATTTCCGGGGAGCATCATATCACTGCTGCGGTTGGAAACCGAGATCTCTTTGTCACCTTTATCGCAAATCTGAATTTGGATAAAGGCTATGTTTTGACCCGACCGGACAGCCGCCTCTTGTCTGGCACGGCTGGCAGCTGGCTGAGCGATTCCATTCGGGTCAAGCTCGTTGATACAAATGGTCAACCGGTAGCCGGGTATCCCATAGATTTTATCATTCAGTCCGGAGGGGGGATACTTGCCCCCGGTATGAGCGATCAGGTGGAGGTTCTTACGGATAACCAGGGCATCGCTGCCATTGCATGGCAATTGGGGCCTTTTACTTTGACCGTGCAAAAATTGAGCGTGAACCTGGAAACCGTTGATATCCCTGTGGCGAATGCTCCCCTTGAAATAACAGCACAAGCAGAACCATTAGCCGTTCATAAACTCTTATGGATGGGGGATTCCTTGCGTTCGGGCCAGGCAGGTCAATTGCTGGAAGATCCGTTACGTCTTGTCGCCTTGGATCGTTATGATAACCCTGTTCCCGGCGTTAAAGTCGTATTCAATCTTGATGATGGAAACGGGACCATAGGGGGAGCGACATCACTCATGGTGGCGTCAGCATCAAACGGAATCGTATCCGTTCCATGGGCTCTAGGAGCGATTGCCGGAAAATGGAATCGAGTACATGTCTCTGTCTATCAACATCCACTGATTTATACGCAAGGCCTGGCGTTTGCCGCCAGTCCTCGAGCTGTCTCAATGAACGGTCTGTCTCTCGACCCTGAATACAACCTAAATCCCGGAGAGACCATTGGCCCCTTGACCGTTCAGATTTTGGATAATCAAAAAGAGCCCGTCCCGAATTATTTGGTCACCTTTTCGTTGCCTGATAGCAAAGGTCGGGTGAATGACCAGACTGACAGTGTGCAAGTCGTGAGCGATAAAGATGGAATTGCCAGATGTGATTGGCAACCGGATGCTGACGGCGCTCAGACACAAATCTTACGCATTACAGCTTGTCGACTTTTGAATTCACCGATTATGGTACGTGCCAATATGGTGTTTACCATTCCACATGAAATGACAGTCGTTCAGGCTAATAATCTCATAGCCGGACCCGAGTCTAGATGTCCTGAACCCATCATTATTGCTGTTGCTGACTCTCTGGGAAGGGCTATTGATTCGCATCCCGTCGAATTTCGAGTCGTCGATGGTGACGCAACCTTTGAGGGTGAAAAACGTAAAGTCGTATTGACCGACAGTCTTGGCAGAGCGACCATCCATGTCGATATGGGCACAAAAGCCGGTCCTGTTTCCATCCAGGCGTTGTCGTTCAATAAAGAGATTCCTTTGGTCAATTCACCGTTGACCCTATCTGCTCGTTTGATCCCCGGAGAGACCGAGCCCAAAAATTGCCTTCTTTTGATTTCCGATCCAGTGGTTGCGAATAAAAGTGAACAAAACCAGGTCACCCTTGTTCTCAGAGATGCCTGGAATAATCCTGTTGGGCAAAAGACTGTCTCGCTTTTGAATTCAGATCCCTCTCTTGCTTTTCCCTCCAAGGTTCAGACCGATTCATCGGGACAAGCCAATATCCAGTTTTCTACGACCGTGGCAAAAACCTATCGTATTCATATCAAACTCGGATCTCTTGAGATTTGTGATTTTGCATTGACCTTTTTACCCGGACCTGCAGCAGAATTGCGCAAAATCAGTGGGGATGGACAGCAGGGTCTGGTCAACCGCACGCTGGACAAACTCATAATGGTTGCGGTGGTTGATTCTTTTTCGAATGGGGTGCCGGATGTTGTTCTGACCCCTTTTGTCACAATGCCGTCAGGCAAATCCGTGCCCCTGCAAACCAGTGTTACGGATTCTACAGGCATTGCCAGATGGGCCTGGCCCCTGGGGCCGGAATTTGGCGAGTATGTGCTGACGGTGAGCTTGAGTCCTGAACAAATAGTGCAATTCCATACCCGGGCTCTGACAGGGGTACCGGTGGCTTTGGAATCAGTATCTGCGCCTGACCCTGTCGGAAAGAGAGCGAGCGAATTATCTGAGCCTATTGGGGTGCGATTGATCGATGAGCACGGGAATGCTCTTGCCGGATTTGAGATCTTATTCGAGATTGTTTCGGGGAATGCCGTTCTATTGGATTCTCATTCTCAGGTAAGCGATTCGGCAGGTGTCGCCAGAATGAGAATATTTATAAATGAAAATGCAGAACATCCTATTATGGTTTCTGCATCATTGCATGACACAGAGATCGAGTTGTTATATCAAATCCGGATTTTTGACGATCGCGTCAGGAAAATGATCATGATCAGCGGGAATCACCAGATCGGCGCACCAGACTCGGTTTTACCAGAGGCATTGGTCGTGCAGGTTCTTGATGCGGATGATGATCCAGCTCCTGGAAAAAGGGTTTACTTTGAGTGCCTCGAGGGTGAAGGAAACATCGACCCACTGATCGTTGTCTCGGATACATTGGGTTTTGCCAGAGCTTATTGGCAGTTGGGTCCCGCAGATTCTTTACAAATCGCAAGGGCCTGGACAGATGAACAGGAAATTGAAGTAAGGTTTGAAGCATTTTTAGAGATCAACCACGTTCCCTATGTTACCAATACCACAGATACCACCATCTTGCATGATAGAGATTTTCTGTGGAATTTGCGTGTGATTGATCCTGATTCTCACTCGGTCTCTGTTGTATCTGCAGAGTTACCTTCGGGAATGAGATTGGTGACAGAGTCGGAAAATCATTTTTATTTGCACTGGCCGGCAGATCAAGTAAGGGTGGGCGAGTTTGTGTTGATGTTGACTCTTGATGATCATCATGGTGCAAAATGTAATGTGAATTTGCATCTTTATGTTTTAAAGAATGACCATGCGCCCAAACTCTTGCAGGCAGTCCCAGAAGACTCTGTAATATATGGTCTATATGGAGATTTAATCACTTTTAATATTGAGGCCTTTGATCCGGATGGCGATTCCTTGAGTTATATCTGGATGATCGATGAACAGATTGTTTCCTCAGAGACACAGGCTGTTCTGGACTTGTCGATCAGTAGTGAATTGCCTCCTCAGTTTTTCGTCAAGGGGATTGTATCGGCTGATGGAAAATCTATAGAAAAAATCTGGTTAGTTCATACCCATCCGACACGAGTGAACGAAAAAAGTGCAATCCATGAATACGCGCTCTATCAAAATTATCCCAATCCGTTTAATCCGACCACTGTGATAAGATTTGTGATTCCCAACGCCGGTTATGTGAGTCTTGATATTTATAATTCTACTGGCCAAAGGGTACGTTCATTGGTACATCGAAAATTGAGTGGTGGAGAGCATTCTTTTGTCTGGGACAGTCGCGATGATCAGGGGATACTTTTGCCCACCGGAGTGTATAGTTATCAACTGTGTACTCAAAGTTTTAAAGAAAGCAAAATGCTGATCTATATAAAATAAGGATATCTAATGGTTGCCACGGATGTCGTACAGGCTTTACGTCCGAAACAATGGACTAAAAATGTCCTGGTCTTTGCTGGTGTCGTGTTTGCAGAGGATGTATTCAACCCTCATTATTTACTATTGGCGATATCTGCCTTTGGGCTTTTTTGCATGATATCCAGCGCCGGATATCTCATTAATGATGTAATAGATTTTGAAAAGGACCGGTTACATCCCAAAAAACGCAATCGGCCTGTCGCTTCAGGGCGATTAAGCGTGACTATGGCCATCGGCATGGCAGCACTTTTATCGCTGTCTGGCTTTATTATCAGCGCGCGATTGGATTGGTCGTTTTTTATGATTTTGGCGATTTATTTTGTTATGACCTTGTCTTATTCTTTAGGACTCAAAAGAGTAATGATCGTCGATGTGCTTCTTATTGCTTCGGGGTTTATGTTGAGAGCAATAGGGGGCACAGTGATTATCCATGAACCGATTTCATCATGGTTAATAATTTGTACGAGTTTTTTGGCCTTGTTTTTGGCCATTAATAAGCGTAAAGCCGAATTACAGGTGATGGGTAAAGACAGTACCAAAACTCGTTCTACACTCGAAAAGTATTCTCATGGTTTGTTGGATCAAATGATCATCACCATGACCTCTGCCTGTTTGATTTCCTATGCACTTTATACCCTCGACGAGTCGACCGTTGCAAAGTTCGATTCCAGGAATTTGGTTTTTACACTTCCGTTTGTGATTTATGGTCTATTTCGTTACCTTTACCTCGTTCACCATACGGAATTGGGTGAAACGCCGGAAATCGCGTTATACAAAGACAAACCTTTGTTTTTATGTATATTTCTTTATGCCGTAACAGTGGCCGCAATTATCTATATACCCTAAGAGGCGATAAATGAAAGTTGCAGTTATAAAAAGTACTCCCAGCACTGTCTTGCATGACATTGATCAGTTGCTGGAGGATGCTCAGGTTTCGAGCGTTTTGAATCCTCAAAAAATAACAATTCTCAAAGATAACATATCCTGGCATTTTCCATATTTGAGCGCGAACACCACTCCATGGCAACTGGAAGGAACCATCTTGGCACTTCAAAGACGGGGATTTCAGGATCTTTCCAGTGTTCATAATAATACGGTTGTGACCGATCCGCGCAAGGGACAGCGGTTGAACAGGCTCGAGCCGTTATATAAAAAATACAATATTGAAGAATATGAAAATTTTGATCCCAAGCAAATTAAATGGGTGAGATACGAGCCCAAGGCGAAAATGCTTGCCCTGAACAAAATATATTCGCGGGGCATATTTATACCTGAATATTTTATTGATAAGAATATCATCCATCTTCCTACAATGAAAACCCATATTTATACCACAACCACAGGGGCTATGAAAAATGCTTTTGGCGGACTATTAAATACCAAACGGCACTATACGCATTCGGTGATTCACGAGACATTGGTTGATCTGTTGGCGATCCAAAAAGAGATTCATAGTGGTGTGTTTGCGGTCATGGACGGCACCGTGTCCGGTTCTGGTCCGGGTCCCAGGACCATGCACCCCCACGATACACATCTGCTCCTTGCCAGTGCCGACCAGGTGGCTATTGATGCCGTGTCAGCCAAAATAATGGGATTTGATCCGCTATCGATCCCCTATATCCGCATGGCACACGAAAGGGGGTTGGGATGTGGGGATGTCCGGGAAATCGAGATTGTTGGAGAAGATATTGAACAATATGATTTAAACTATTCAGTGGGCGATAATATGGCCAGCATGGTTGGAGATATGCTGTGGTTCAGCCCGTTAAAATCTTTACAAAGACTTTTTTTTCACACCCCTATGGTTTATTTGTTCGTGTTTGGGTCTTTTTTCTATCACGATTATCTCTGGTGGCCGTTCAAGGGCCGGCCACGCCAAAAAAAGTTCCGAGCCACCAGCCCATGGGGCCAGCTGTTTGAATCCTATCCTGCGGAGTGAAAGGGTTTATTGTGAATGGATCAGATGTGAACATGCAAAGCGTCTTGAACGGCTCACGACCAGTATACCCATTTTGCTGAACATTCTCTTGATTTGCTGCGTGGAATTGATTATACTGAAAGAAATATTTTTGGCTCCGCAGGAGGTGATCATGCGGCTTTTCTGGCTTGTATTGGCTTTACTTTTTCTGGCATGTGCGAATAAAGAAAAGGAAGCCATTAAAAGACAACAAATCCTAGAACTTTCTACTGCTTACCATATGCAACGTGGGGCTGCAGCTCTTAACCGGAGTGATTATCGTAAAGCCATTGAGCATTTTCAACGTGCCACTGAACTTACTCCCACCGATCCTTCAACCTATACGAATCTGGGCACAACATATTATCGCATGGGTAAAGTCGATTCTTCGATTCAGGCATTCCAATCCGCTCTACGATTACAACCCTCCTATGTACCCGCACTTTTGAATATCGCTTCTGCATATCTCGATACAGGTGAGGAAGGATTGGCGGAAACCGCCATACAAAAAGCACGGCAAGCAGAACCAACAGACTCGAGAATTTATATGACTCTTGCGACGATTTATGAACAGCGAGAGCAAATCGATTCTGCTATCGAGTCTTACCAGATGGCCATCGAGTTCGATCCCAATAATCCGTCTGCCTATATCAATCTCGGTGTTCTGTTTTACAGAAAGGGCATGTTACAAGAAGCTATCAAACAATACGAGTTGGCTGTTGTACAGGACTCTTTGTTGTCCATCAGCTTTTTTAATTGGGGGAATGCGCTGGCTCGTCTATGCCAATTAGAACAGGCACTGGAAAAATACGATCTGGCTATTGATTATGAACCTGCTTTTGTCAATGCTTGGAATAACAAGGGTTTGGTTCTCATGTCCATGGATCGGGTGGATGAGGCTGCAAGGGTGCTGCACCATGTTTTGAAATTGGATTCCACATTGTCCCACGCATGGTTTAATCTCTCTATTCTCAATGAGCATACGAACAATATCGACAGTTCATTATATTATATTGACCAGGCCTTACAGAGACAAAGTGATATTGCACTCTATCATTTGCACCGGGGAAATATTTTGATGAAACTCGATCTTGTTGAAAAATCTCAACAGGCTTTTGAAACTGCTATAGACTTGGATTCCAACCTGGCCATTTCTTATAACAACTATGGTAATGTATTATTAAAGCAACAAGATCCTCAAAAAGCGGTTCAGGCATTTGAACAAGCTCTTGGGCTATTCCCCAGTTATCTGGAACAACGGTATTTTACCCAGAATCGCAATATCGAACGCGGCTTTTCTGATTTGTTAGGGGGGTGTACCTCGGCTCAGAGTATGATCAATCAATACTCTAAAATATATACCAATATGGCTCAGGCGCTTGTGCAGCTCGGAGAGTATGAAAAAGCCCTGAATATCATAGAACGGGCACTTGAACTCGATCCTTTGGTGGTTGAAGCCTTTGAACTCAAGGCCATTGTTCACCAAGAGAGAGAGGAACCCCGACGTGCAGCCAGGGCTTTGGCGCAATCCAGAGTCAACCTTGCACGGCGGGCTATTCAACTGGATTCATTGGCGGTGGCCACCAGGCTGGCAAGAGAAGCTCTGAAATTTGCTCCGGATTTGCCCCAGGCATTTAGTGTGCTGGGCTTGAGTCTCGCCAATCAGGGCGATGAGAACCAGGGCGTTGCTGCATTGGATAAAGCTTTGGCTCTGAGTCCTGATAATGCACAAGTCCTGGCAGATTATGGAAACTATTGGGCCCGTCGCTCAGAATGGCAAAAGGCCAGACAAACCTTGGAACGAGCACTCGAGAAAAACCCAAAAGATGCCATTTTGCTAGAAAAACTGGTAAAGGTGTTAAATGCTCAGGGAAAGTATTCTCTTGCAAACACTTTTCAGGCGCAAATTCACTTTTTACATGGTAAGGAATACCAGTTAGCCGGATATTGGGATCAGGCGATGATTGCCTATCAACGTGCACTTGAGCTGGAACAACAACAACCCGATTATTGGGCCGGCCTGGCCTTTGTATATGCAAAAAAGCAACAAAACGAACGAGCCCAACAGGCTGTGACAAATGCATTAAAGATAAATCCCGATGATGCTGTTGCCCTCTATACACAAGGATTAATTTTGGGTGATCGCCAGGAGTATCAGAAAGCGGTCGACGTCCTGAGACAGTCGATCCAGAGCGATCCGAATTATGGCCCAGCCATTTATGCTTTGGCTGTGAATTTATATTTTTTAAAAGAGTATGATCTGGCTTGGGAGCGACTCGAACAAGCCATGCAGCAGGGTATAAATGTGAATCCACAGTTCCTGCAAGAAATGAATCGTATCATCCAGGGAGGTGAGCGCTAGTCCATGCGAATTTTTTTATTGTTTTGTTGTTTGCTGGTCGCTTGTTCAGAACCAGAGTTGCCGGTACCCCTCATACAGCACGATGAGCAATGCACTATTGTCGTGGATCTGGACCCCTTTACCGATGTATACAAGGCTGCACAAGCCTATAAACAGAACGATCCCGAATTGTTACCTGTGAGTGTACGAGCTCTGGCAGCTCTGGAACTCCAACAATATTTGGCCCAGTTGGGGGGGATGAACCCAACTTTGATTCCTATTATTGATGATCAGTTTCCGCATGAATCTTTGCCAGTGTTTATCGGGCCTGCCCCCGAAAATGTGTTTTTTAAGAAAATTCAAAAACGATGGGAAAAGCGCTGGAAGGATAGCGATGCCGTGATGAACCAATCGTTTAGATTGGATAGTTTTACACGCGATTCTTTATCCTGTCTGGTCATTTCAGGCGAATCTCACATCGGAGAACTGTATGGGGTGTATGAATTGTTGTACCAACTGGGTGTAAGATGGCTCAGTCCCGCAAAATATGATGAAATTATTCCCGATCATTCACAAATCATTATCAATCCACTGAATAATTTTTACACTCCCTTTTTTGAACTTCGTGGATTTACGCGCGACGAATTCACATGGGATCAGACAAGCAAAGTGGATGCCGATGGTTTCAAAGGATTCTTGCGCTGGATGGCCAGGAACCGGCTGAATACTCTGCCCTATCAATCAGGATTTGAACAAGAAATGGCCTTGTTAGGGATACGACCCCAATATTATGCCACTTTACCGTCGCCATGGAGAAACAGTGCTCCAAAAATAACGACTCTATTCGATACATTGAATGTACCTCATTATGATCCTTTGGTCTTTGTCCGTCAGCAGGACCATAGAATGCCATCCATTGTCCAATTTGTCGATTGGCTGCAATCTGAACAAGGCATTATGGACACGGAACGCATTGTCCTGGTTTTAACTGACTCGGCCATGGCTCAAAAACAAAAAGATCTATCCTCTCTTGCCAACAGAATTCCGCTGATCCTTGAACCCATGTGGAGGTGTCTGGATCATGCATTGTGCGATCCGGTATGTGATGTGAATCAACCGCTCTGTGCAGAACTTTTTCGCTTGAACGCGGGTAACTCTAACACCATCATAATGTGTGAGCCCTTTTATCACACCCGACTGGGACAATTGCCCCTCGTTCTGACAGAGCGGTTGGCCGTGGATATCCCTATATATGCAGAAAATGGCTTGTCAGGAGTCCTCTATCCAAATGTCCGTTATCATAACTGGGGAATGCAAATTTGGCTCAATTTGTTGTATGGCCATCTGCTTTGGCAGCCGAATACAAATGTTGTGTCCCTGTTTGAACAATTTTTTAATACGTATTATGGATCCGCTGCAGAGCCGATGAAAAATGTGTTTTTAGAGTATGAAAAGGCTACAGCCAATATGATGGCCTGGCGATATGAATTACCGCTTCAAATCGAGCGAGCTCTTGCAACCAGAGTTCCAATTCGACTTGAACATTTTGACACCCATCTGAATCTTTCTTCGGATATCAATGCCTCAGGGATTGGAACGGATTGGGAAAAAACATTTCAGGTGATCTATGAGTTGCAATATGCATTAACCGATATCTTGGCGCAGGAAATACCGGAGGAGATAAAGGAAAGAATCAAAAGGGTAGAGATTCAGTTAGCCTATGCACAGGTCGTTATCCAATTGTATGATAATGTCATTCAGCTGATCAGTATCGATGAAAATGAGCCTGAAATGCGGGTGGAAGCAGCTATCCGACTACGAGAGCGGGCCAATGAGGCTGAAAAAATGCAATTTTATGATGCTATGGGCCGGCCTGTGAATGCCTTGCAGGCCTCTGGTCTGGAGCCTTTTGTAGAGCCATTGCTCGAACGTTATCAGACTTTGGAGAAACCTTCATGAGAGGATTTTTCCTGGCCATTTTTTGTTGCTTTATCGCTTGTCAGCAGATTCCCCCAAAGCCGGAATTTCATGAGCTCATCGGAGACAATCGTGTCAAAGAGATACTGTGTCCTTTTGAATTGCAATATTTGGATGGTCTTGCCTGGGGACCTGACCAGTCGCTATATTTTAGCGATGTCGCAGCGGGTCGCATCTATCGTTATAAACCCGGCAATGGATTCTCCATAGTTTGCGATTCCACAGAGGGTGTCAACGGAATGATGTTTGATCATTCCGGTAACCTGGTCGTGTGCCAGGGTAAATATGGCTATCTTGCACGCTTTGCTCCTGGCTCATGTATTCAGGATACTCTTGCCACAGCTTATGGAGGTGAACGGTTCAACAGCCCTAATGATCTTGTTGTCGATGGTCATAACGGAGTATATTTTACAGATCCGAGCTTTACCCCAGATCATCATTTCCAGACAAAAGAAGCTGTCTATTATATCACACCTGAAAATGAGATTCGAGCTTTGATCAATGACATTCATCCGGATGGCATCGCGCTTTCTTTGGATAGCAAGATTTTATATCTGGCAGACAGAAAAGAACCATTTATTTGGGCATTTGATGTCCTGGATCGGGGTCGTTTATTTAACAGACGCATATTGTATCATCTAAAGGACACTGAGAGCAAGGAGGGTGAAATCAGAACTGCAACAGGAATGACAATAGATGTCAAAGGTAATTTGTTCTTGTGCACCCACTCTGGAATAATCATCCTGGATGCTCATGGTCGTTATCTGGGTAAAATATCAATGGATGCTCATCCTGCCAATTGTGCGTTTGGGGGTACAAATTTGAATATCCTTTACATCACAGCCAGCAATTCTCTTTATCAAATAAAAACAAATACCAATGGCAGGTCTCTTTCATAGGAACGAGACCAAAAAGAGGCCGATGATTCAAAATGTGAACCCAACAGCTGTATCTTTTTTTTGTGATTGTCTCATTCTAATCAGCTGATTTGTAAAAAATGAATGTGTGATTCTGAAAAATCAAAGCTTATGAGAATACTATTCTTTCCCGTATTTCTTCTGTGCGTCTTTATCTCACTTTACGCAAAAACAACTCTGACTCTGGAACAAATTTTTTCAGAGACTCGCTGCACATCCAAAGGGGTAAGTGATTGGAAATGGATTCCAGGCGAAAAGGCCATCTCTGTTTTGCAGGCTAATCAA
>WJME01000040.1 GCA_014728115.1 Candidatus Zhuqueibacterota bacterium
AATGGAATTTCTCCCTCGGAAAAATTACTGATTCATGGCAAACCCGTCGAACCCGACCAGGTCTACAGCGTGGTCACCACGGAATTTTTGGCAAATGGGGGAGACGGGTATGGCGATGGATTCGAACATCAATATTTCACCAAAAGCCGGTTCACAGGTGATCTGCGGATTGTCTCTTCAGATCGCGGGGAGCCGGTATGGATCAATGATCTGGTTATCGAATATCTGACATCCGGACAAGAAAAGCCTGATCTGGATCGGTTCGAACAATGGCTTTTGACCCAGCCCTATTTACAGCGTCCCCTGTGGATATTGAATATCGATCGTCTCGATTTTGGGATGAAAACGAATAATGTCTATCAGAATGAGGGATACCCCAAATCAGTGGATTCCAGAATCCGGCCCGATGCGAAAAATTCGTTTTCTCTTTTGCTTTACAATCTCACCACCCTGGTGCGGGAAACACAATCTTCGCGCTGGCAGAATCAACTCTTGTATCGTTATGACCGCACACGCATTCGCAATGAAAAGAACGACCAATCACCGTTGCAAACCATTGAAACGAATCTTGAACTGGAATCCATCTATGACTTTTATCACTATAGCCGGGGAACTCGGCTAAATCCATTTGCCAGCCTGCGCTTCGATACCGATCATCGATTCGAACAGCAAGATCTCTATGGAACCATGGGAATTGCATCGATCCGCGAAAAAACGTACCGTATGCGATTTGGATTGATCGGAAATTATGATCTCAGAACCGATCAGTGGAACGGAGGCCTCGAATTCAATGGACAGCACCGGTTGAGTTGGAGTCTTTTCAAGAATGATTTACGATTGCGTTTGCGCTATCTGACCAGCGGTCAGCAACCCTCTGTGGGTGATGAACAATTTTCTATCGATCTTTCGAATGGACTCGAAATCGATCTGACCGCCAATCTGAAAATGCTGCCGAGATTGGATTTGTTCATTTTCAGAGATCGCGTTCTGGAAAAAGTTGCCACGCATTTGGCCTTTTCTGTAAACCTGGCTTATTCGCGCAGCTGGAAATTTCAATATTTAAAATTTTTCCGCACAGAAGAGGATCTGCAAGACTAGCTCGGCTGCTTTAGACAATTGGAATATCTATAATTAAAAATGAATTTAAATTTTCTTGCATTTCTTGGAGCTGTTTTGTACATTCTCAGTAAGCGAAGGTGAATCAACACCTTCCGGACCAGCCCGGGGACAGGCTATGAGGGTCCGACCGATGAGGCCTTCTTTGCATACGTATCGGGAATACTCGATACCGTTTCTTTATTGCATCATTAGCATTCCAACTATGGCCTGCAATCATTGTATATTTTTTTTGCTCATGAATAACATTTCTTAATCTGTTAACATTTTTTCCCCTTTATTTTAATCAGGACGGAATCAGGTGTTCTCTATAATCTATTTATCGAACTTGTTGGGGGATTAGCCATGGGTACCAGATCACTTTTATTGATTGTTCTCGGTGTGATTGTTGTCGCGTCGGCTATTATGATTGGCATTCAGACGTTTCATTCTGTTGCTGTAAAGCACAATGAGGACAATGTCCGCAATGATATCATTATGATCCTCGGAAAATGTCAATCCTGGCACAGCACGCCTGCTATTTTAGGAGGTGGTGGGCGGGATTTCAATCAGCTGGATTTTTCCAAACTCGGTCTAGATGAGACTTTGCCCAGGGACGGCGAAAGCAAATTCGAAAATCTCAATGGATTTTATACCTTGTATATCGTCGATCAAAACCGCGTTCAGGTAAAGGGACAATTAAAAGAAGACGAGTCACGATTTCTACATTACGAAATGACTGCACATCCCAAATTGGATATTTACCTGACCAGCGACATTGCAAATGAAACAGGCAACGAAGGATAAATTTTCTTTTTAACGGGCTCTGTCATTTAGAGCCCGTTTCATACTCTCCACCTCCCGCAGGCGATCGATCGTCGCCGATAAATCGATAAAAAGGTTTATTTTTTCTTGCCAATGATTCCTCATTTTACTATCATAAAAGACTGGCATTCACATCAAAACCAAGAATGAACGTTTGACATTGAACGAGGAGACTGCTATGAAGAGAATTATTCTATACCTATTTCTTATGTCAGGTATTTCAGCATTCGCTCAGAGCTATAATATCGCTACCTATCGGGTTTTCGGTCCTGAACACCCCGGGCAATATAAACATCCGGCCGCAATTACCCAGTTACAAAACGGAGATCTGTATATCGCCTATTATGGTGGCAGTGGAGAATATGGCGATGATACCGCCGTATACGGATCCCACCTACCAGTGGGGAAAACCCAATGGACCCCACCCGAGATCATTGCCAATACTCCGAATCGCGGTGAAGGCAATCCCGTCGTCTGGCAGGCTCCTGATGGTAAAGTCTGGCTATTTTACGTAAACCGATATGGTGATACCTGGTCCAACGCACGGGTCAAAGTCAAAATCTCCGAGGATGGCGCCGAATCATGGTCTGATTCGTTTATGCTCAATTTTCAAGAAGGAACCATGGTGCGCGGTCAACCGATCGTCCTCAATAATGGTGATTATTTACTGCCCATGTATTACGAAACCGGCGGTGACCGCGAAAAAACCGCTGCAACCACAAGTTCCTATTTTATGCGCTATAACCCAAAAACCAAAGAATGGACCGAAACCAACAGAATAAAATCTCCAACAGGAAACTTGCAGGCACAGGTCGTTCAAATCTCAGATGATTATCTCGTGGCCTATATCAGAAGAGCTGGCGATTTTCTGCCCACAGATCACGGATACATGCTGCGTTCCGAATCCCGCGATGGCGGATACACCTGGAGCGATGCCGTCGAAACCGAATTCAAGAATCCAAACTCGGCTGTCGATTTTATCAAACTGCAAAACGGACATCTGTTATTGGTCTATAACGACAATATGAACGACCGCACACCCTTAACCGTCGCTGTCTCGACCGATAATGACAAAACCTGGCCCCATAAACGGGATATTGCCGGTGGTGATAATTCATTTGCCTACCCCTATGCGATCCAGACAAAAGACGGCAAAATTCATATCATTTATACCACCAACCGTCGTACCACTATCATGCATGCGGTGTTCGATGAATATGCCATTATCGGTACACCGCCAGAGCTATAGAGACATGATGCATTCACATTTGTCAAGGAGACCTGTGCCATGGAAAGCACGCTGGACAGATTTCAACTCAAAGAAAAGGTCGCCATCATTACCGGCGCTGCCAGAGATCTGGGTTTCGATGCCGCCTGTGCCCTGGCTGAGGCCGGGGCCTCTGTGGTCATTACCTCCAGAGTGCTCGATAAAGCCGAACAGGCTGCAAAAAAAATAGCCGATCGTTTCGGGACCGAGGCTATCGGACTCGAGCTGGATCACACAGACTGGCAAAAAGTACAGCAGGTTGTCAATCAGACCCTGGAATGGAAAAATCGTATCGATATTCTCATCAATAATGCCGGCGGCGGATCAGGAATGGGGGAATGCAATCTGTTTAAACGGGATCCCAAGGCCATTGCCGCGCTTATCGAATCGAATTTGATCGGACCTATTCTCATGTGCAAGGCCGTCGGTGAAATCATGATCCGTCAGAAATCCGGTAAAATTATCAATATCGCCTCTATCGCTGCTATGGTGGGACGGGACAGAGATATGTACCATCGCAATAATAAAAATGAACAGCCTATCGATTACGCCGCCGCCAAAGGCGGCGTGATTTCCATGACCCGCGATCTCGCTGCGCTTATGGCTCCATTCGGTGTTTGCGTTAATGCTATCTCTCCCGGTGGCTTTGATAAAGGCGAATTACCTAAAGCTTTTGTTCAAGACTATAGCCAGGAAACCATGCTGGGACGAATGGGAAAACTCGATCAGGATCTGAACGGGATCATTCTGTTCCTGGCCTCACCCGCTTCCGATTATGTAACTGCGCAAAATATCATTGTCGATGGCGGATTTACCTTTTCAAAATAACAGACACTATGAAAAAACGAAAAATTGTCATCGTGGGGATGGGATCCATCGGTAGACGACATGCCAACCTGCTCGCAGAACGATCCGATACCGATATCGCTTTCTGTGATCCCGATCAGACCATGCTCGAACGCTCGAGGACCGAAATCGGGCCCTATATGGCCCATTCCGGTTTCGAACAGGCCCTGGCATCGCAACCGGATATCATGATTCTGGCTACACCTCATCATCTGCACGTCGAACAAACCTTGATGGCTCTGGAAAGGGATATCCATGTCCTCTGCGAAAAACCTGTAAGCGATACTCTGGCCAGTGCCAAAAGACTTGCAAGAGAAGCACCAAACCATACAGCCACAGTGGGAATCGGATTTCATTTCCATTTTCATAAAGGACTTTTACGGCTCAAAGAATTGATTACCAACGGATTTCTGGGCCAAATCATCCACATCTCTTGCAGAGTCGGCTCTTTTATCACCCTTGCCAATTCGACGTCGCGCTATCAGGCCTCCATGCAAGGCGCACTGCTGCTGGATTATGCCCATCAACCTGATCTGATTTATTGGCTGCAAAATCAAATCCCGCAACGCGTTTATGTCTCTGCTTCCCTGGCCGGAGATATGGAATTTTTTTCTGATCCCAATATATTGGACATGTCTTTGGAATTTCAAGGACTGTTCAGGTCCACGATCCATCTGAATTACTTGCAAATGCCGGAAAGACACGAATATGAAATCGTCGGTGACAAGGGCTGGGCCCTGCTGGATGCCAACACCGGTCAGCTGAAACTGGGCAACCTGTACGAAAATACAATTAATATCGAACATATTATGCTGGACCGGGATCAAATGTATCGGGATGAACATCAGGCCTTTTTTGATGCAATCGATGGCAATCGGGCTGTGGAAACCTCTCCTCAGGATGGGTTGATCTCTATGGCGATCATCGATGCTGCCATGCGATCCTGGAAATCACGTAAACCAGCTACTCTTGAATCTTGAATTAAACTCGGTTCTCTCTATGATCAAAGATACCATTTCCATGCTCCAGAACAAAAGGGTTGGGCCTTTGCTTGCGATGGTTGTCCTGTTTATTGCTTGCAAAAATAACGATATACATCAGACCCAATTGCTGCGCACTCTTGTGTCACCCCATGGCGTGAGTGAAATGTCCCTGGTCTTCCAACCGGGTTTACAAATAGGCCATGAAACCGTGGCCAAAACATTTCAACCTTCCTATGTGGTTACCTCCAGAGGAACTTTGCTGGCGTTCTGCCAGGGACGAATTCAAAATGCAGAAGACAATGAACCCAAAGTGATTTTGATGAATACCAGCCACGACTATGGCAAAACATGGCAGGGGGCGAGGGTGCTGTCGGGTCCCATGAATCATTTTGCCATCTCGGCATATACCTCTCCGCTCGAATCCGGTGAGCGTGTTTCCTTTCTGACGTGTGTCGGTCTGCGAGTGACAAAAGATTATTACGATCATGATTATGAACGGTTGCATAAGGAAACCGGCATCGACCTAGAACGTGTGGGCCATGACAAGGCCGCGGTGTTGTGCCGTTATTTTTCAGACGACGATGGGGTAACATGGCAAATGGAGACTCTGACCCATGCCAAGACACCTCTTTTCAAATCCTATGATGGTTATATCCCGGTCTTTTTCAACACCATCGGACAGGTACACAAGATCGAAAATGGCCCCTATAAGGGCCGGTATATCATTGGAGGGCCGGTTTATGCGGTGCCCCCGGATAAAGAGGTAACCAATGACTTTCGGAATCATCCCTCAACAGGTTCAGCCATCATTTACAGCGAGGATAGGGGCGAGACATGGCAAATGCATGGCATGATTACGGATTATCTCGGCAACGAGGCGTCTGCGGTATCGGTCAGAGAGGGCAAAGAACTGTTCATGATTCGCCGATATATGGACGACCGCCAACTCGATGCCAATGCTCCGCGGTCCCGGGTCATTCCCGCAAGGGGAGAGCGCATCGCCCATACGAGTGAGGATGGCGGTGCCAGCTGGTCGTCACCGTTCCTGCTCGACATGAGCTCGGTGCGCTGCCATGGCACCCTGGCCCGGGTCAATGACCGGCTCTATTTCTCCATTCCCGAAGGCATCGGCGTCCGGGAAAAAGAGACCTGGGACGCCGACCGCGTCAATGGCGCCATCTATTACAGCGATGATGATGGAGAGACCTGGGATTACAAAATCATCGAAGAGAGTTATTTCTCTTATAGCACGGTCGGAAGACTGGCCGATGGCTATATGATCACCTTTTATAGCCGTGGCGGACATGGAGACAAGGGCATTGGGTATAAAATCTTTACAGACAAGTGGCTGGAAAGCGATTTGTAAATGTTTCCCGGGTTGCTATTTCATCAAAAGGTGCAAATTCAGGCTGCAGCAGAATTACCCCAATCCGTTCAATCCAGTGACCACGATCAGCTACTATCTGGCCCGTGACACGGATGTGGAGCTGGCCATTTACAATATGGCAGGACAAAACATCATCACCCTGCTTAACGGCCGTCAAAATGCCGGAGCACACCAGTTACAATGGCAGGGCATTGACCGGTACGGCCACCAGGTGGGCAGCGGCGTCTATTTTTACCGCCTCACTGCCGGTGAATTTATCGAAACGAAAAAGATGGTGCTGGTAAGATAGTACCATATGACAAGAGGAAAAGTTAGATATTTAACAAAAAATATCACAATACGCAAAATGGCTTTGGTGCAAATTGGGGGATTGTCAACCAACTGAATTCATAATCATGAAAGGTAAAAATCCGCTGCTGTGCAAAATACCAAAATGCTGTAATGCCGATAAATACCCCATTTAAAATATATATCATACTTGCAGGATAACGACCCGTCTGTGTGAAAATTTCTCGTGATTCCTTTTGCGTTATAATACATCGAAAATGAGATAGAAAAGCATTAAATAAAATCCAAAGGCTGTATCTGCAAATTTATTTTTTTAGAACTTTTACTCATATCCTTCACTGATCTTGCTATGTTTTTGCTTTGCGGCTTGTCATCCTTGCGCGAGCATTAAAATATCTCTGCCATAAACAAAAATAGCCTCGAAAAATTTCGAGGCTATTACCAGTGCCGAGGGGGGGAATCGAACCCCCATGGACCAAAGTCCGCTGGATTTTGAATCCAGTGCGTCTACCAATTTCACCACCTCGGCGAACGTTCAAGAATATAAAAGAAATTTTGAATAAAGTCAAGAATTAATTCATCGGTTGGCTTTGTTAGGTAACATAGCAGGGGCCTTTTGAACTGTGAATGTTTGTACATCCTGCAGATTATGTGTTGATTTTGTCCTAGAAATCCATATATTTCAGGATGTGCTAAAAATTGAAATTGGCAACCTTAAACCGGAGTACATTGTATGAACAAGCAAACCATTGATGACCTTGATCTAAAGAACAAACGCGTCCTCGTACGCGTCGACTTTAACGTCCCACTGACCGACGACAAGCAAGTCGCCGATGACAAACGTATTGTCGCTGCCTTGCCCACCATCAAAAAAGTGATCGAGAGCGACGGCAAAGCCATCCTCATGTCCCATCTTGGAAGACCCAAAGGAAAAGTCAAGCCAGAATTTTCCCTAAAGCCGGTTGCTGATCATCTGTCTGAAATCCTGGATAAAAAAGTAGAGTTTGCCCCGGATTGCGTGGGGAAAGAGGTTGAAGAAATTGTCGACAAAATGCAACCCGGTGACGTCGTGCTCTTGGAAAATCTTCGCTTTCACCCCGAAGAAGAAGGTAAAAAAGATGGCGAAAAGATGAGCAAACAAGATCGCCAGGAATTTATCGACGGCCTGGCTGGTCTGGCTGATCTCTATGTCAATGATGCCTTTGGCACTGCCCATCGCGCCCACGCCTCCATGTCCGGTGTGCCTGAAAAATTGGGACAGGGAGCTGCCGGCTATCTGATGCAAAAGGAGCTGGAATATTTCAGCAAGGTCTTTGACGATCCGCAACGCCCATTGATGGCCATCCTGGGTGGCGCCAAAATCAGCGACAAGCTTCAGGTGATCGACAATCTGCTGCAAAAAGTGGATGCCCTGTTTATCGGGGGGGCCATGGCCTATACCTTTCTGAAAGCACAGGGGATTCAGGTCGGTAAATCCATGGTCGAAGAAGATTTTCTCGAAAAAGCCAAAGAATTGATTGCCACAGCAAAATCCAAAGGCGTTGGTTTTTATCTGCCGGTCGATCATGTGGTGGCCGCGGAATTTCCCACAGCCGATAACCCGGTGGAAGGGACCGTGACCAGCGATGCCAATATTCCGGGAAGCGCGATGGGACTCGATATCGGCCCCAATACCATCGATCTCTATAAAAAAGAATTGAACAAAGCCAAAACTATTGTCTGGAATGGTCCTATGGGGGTCTTTGAAGTCAAGGGATTTGAAAAAGGCACCTATACCATTGCCGAAACTTTGGCCAACAACAAGGCAACCACGGTTATCGGGGGCGGTGATTCGGCCAGCGCCGTGAAAAAGAGCGGACTCGCTGACAAGATGAGTCATATCTCCACCGGCGGTGGCGCCAGCCTCGAACTGATGGAAGGAAAAACGCTGCCAGGCGTGGCTGCATTGTCTGCCAAATAAGTTATAAAGGATATTGTATTAATAAAAAAAAGGGCTGCAGTGTTGCAGCCCTTTTTTTTATCGATTTTGAAATTCCGGTTCGGGAATGACCTATTCTACTGTGGCGGCCATTTCCAGCGCTTGAATATTGGTGTAATATTTTGCGATCATGTTCGGGACTTCCCATTCCGGCAACTCACCGGTGACCAGAAAACCGAGATATTTATCCATGACCTGGCCAAAATGGGCTTCGTGTCCGACACGGTATTTGTCGGGCAGGATCACATGATAGCGACCATTCTGCTTATCTACGCCAATGCCGGGATAGGTGACCTGAAGTGCTTCGATGGCTTTTTGCAAAGGTCCTTCCAAAGAGGCCACTGTGCTCGCGCCTTCTACGGGCTCGACATAGAGTTCGGGACGATAGTTTTGTTCTCTGCCCTGACGAATGATCAGGTTGGCCTTGGATCCGCGCATGATGCTGAAATGGGTGTCTCCGGCACCTTCGGGAGCCTGATAGTTCCAGATCACCGATACCTTGGCATGCACGCCATTGAGCGTATAATTCATCTCACCATTGGAATACGCATAAAGATTGCCATCCTCACGTACATCCTTTTTGAGATATTCAGGCCAGGACTCGAGACCCGTGACCTTGGCATATTGTTCAGGAGTGATGACCGTAGGCCAGCGTTTGGATGAGACCATTTCAATGTCCGAGGTATAATCGATGATCTGATTGGGAAAACATTCCCATTGAATCAGATCGACCAGGTGAGTCGTCACATCTACGATGCCTTCACCTTGTTGGTTGACATCAAAATACCAGGGTGGTCGCTTGAGCGGACTTCCTGAGACATATTTAAAAAAGTGGTGTACACTCTCTTTGGTCACAGCCGGGTCTTCGACCGATCCTTTGACCAGCTGGCCAAACACCTCTGGCACCATAGAAAGTTCGCGCTGCATCATGGTGGTGATTTCATAGCGCTCGGTCATAATGTCATAGAGCAAAACATTGTTTGCCTCGGCAGATTCAAAAGCCTGTTTCAGGAGCTCGAATCCTTCTTTGTTGATACACATGGGTTTATCAGACAATACATTGATCCCGGCATCGACCGTCGTTTTGATATATTCGGTCTTTTTCCTGTTGTTGCCGGCCGTCACCATGACATTGCCCGGTTTTTCGCTGGTCATTTTTTCGAGGAAATCCGGACCGCGGTAAACCTCCAGATTCCAGTCAGTGGGGTTATCTGCGCGGTTGTTAAACCCTTCGATGCGATTGATATGATCTTCCACATCCTGTCCGTCCGGTGCATAGATATGGATCGTCGGATCCACTTGCTCGTACATTTTCTTGTGGACCAATGCAGCATGAAAGTGACCGGGATCCAGGGTCATGATTTTCACTTCATTTGGAGCACCTGTAAAATTCATTTCATCACCTTTTTGTTCTGCACAACCACTCAGGAGCAATAAACTGACCAACAAGATGGCAAAAACTTTTTGCATATGTTCCTCCTTCTTTGATTATAGGGCTGCCATGACGCCACGGGTATAGCCTATGGATTCTGCAGCGCCACATAAAGGATTATCTGCATCCTTTTCGTATTCGAGGGAAACCATGCCGTCGTATTCGATCTTGCGCAGGGTTTCTATGAATTCAGGGATATCGATGACTCCGCGTCCGATTTCGACGGTCGTACCTTTGGCTGAAGCCCAGCTTACATCTTTGATATGGACATCATGCAGGCGATCTCTGTACTTTTCGGCTTGTTCAGAGGGGTCGAGCTTGATCCGTTGAGTATGGCCGATATCCATACAAATGCCGATACGTTTGTCAAGATCTTTGACTTTTTCATAAATGCTTTCCGGACTGGGATAGAGATCGTCGCCGGGCCCATGATTGTGTATGGCTACAATAATGTCGGTTTCTTTGACCTTTTTTTCCACCAGCTGGAGCAACTCATGATTCGGCACGCCGATGATGACCTTTAACTCCGCTGCCTGAGCGTAATCGAATGCCTGATTCACATCGGCTTCGCTTTTCATATAGATCACGCCGGCACCATAAAGATTCAAACCTGCATCGCGGACCTTTGTAGCCGCAGCTTTGATCTCGGATGTGCTGGCATCGAGAGGCATATGCATGCTTTTGAGAGCAATGTTTTTAACGCCCATTTGCCTGGTCATTTCAATGGTTTCATCGAGAGAAAATTTTCTAAACGTATAGGAAGCAATACCCAGGGGTAATTCATCGTTTTTGGATTGGGCCTTTGCGTTTCGAGCGATACCGGACAAAGAGCCGGCTGCAGCTATTCCCATGGCACCGATCTTGAAAAAATCGCGACGTGATTGGGACATCTTGTTTCTCCTTAATTTGTGTTTTACAAAAAACTCTTACAGCACATCCCCCTAATATAGAATATATGACCTTACAAGTCAATAATAATAGAACATCTAGGAATAAAAATAGTATTGTTTTTAGGGATAAGTATTTAAAAAATTTAACTTGTCAGGACAGCTTGGATAGCTGACGAACCAATGCTCTGAAATCCTTGACAAAGGGTGCTTCAATAGAGATCGTCGCATTCGACGTTGAATCAAAGTGTAGCGAATGACTGTGCAGTGCACATCTGGCAATGATGGGTCGCTCGATACCGGTTCTGTTGAGATTAAAATTGCGCTTTATCGTTGACAGGTAAAATTCCGCCTCATCTCCGTACAACGCATCACCAATGATCGGATGCCCGATAGCGGTCAAATGGGCGCGGATCTGGTGGGTGCGACCGGTCAACGGTTCCACCTTGAGCAGCGAATGTCGCCGAAAGAGTTGTTCGACAGTTACCCGGGTTTGACTCGGTTTGCCCCGCTGAGGATCTACTTTGGTGCGATGCCTGCGATCAGCATCGATACAAAGTGGCAGATCGATAAGCCGGGTTTCCCATGTTGGCGCCTGATGCACCACCGCATAATAGGTCTTGTGAACCCTGCGATCCATAAAAAGGGCGCTCAGGTCATGGTGGGTTTCGGCATTACGGGCAAATAACACCACTCCGCTCGTGTCCTTGTCGAGCCGGTGCAAAATCCAGAGACGTGTATCATAAATATTTTCCAGTTCTTCCAGCAAACTGGGTTCTTGAGTATCATATCTGTCGGGTATGGTCAACAATCCGGCAGGTTTGTTCACGGCAACCAAACTGTCAGTTTCGTATAGAATTTCAATGTTTACTTTTTTCATCATGTGCGATCCGGACTGTTCTGTGAAAATCGAACAAAAGACCCTTTTCCTATGTTGAAAGGTTCTGTGTCACCATAATAGTGAGAAAAACGTGGGGTTTTCCTGCGCCAACGTCCCAAAAGGCTCTGTCAACGGTGAACTCAATCTCTATGATAAACAAAAATTATACAAATTCCTATGAAAATCAGAGCGAGTCTCTTGATTCACGCATGGATTGTTACTTATCCATGACCGATTCACCAAAATCGACTGAAATGACATCTCCATTGATCCATTGAGCATCCATATTGCACAAATTGACAATAGCCCGGGCAACATCATCCGGCGTGGTAAGGCGCCCTGATGGATTTTTGCGTTTGGATATCTCTATCATTCTCTCATGACCGGGAATTTTTTGTAATGCCGGAGTATCTGTAACCCCTGCTTTCAGGGCATTGACCGTCACGCCATGCGATCCGAGCTCTAAAGCGAGTTGCCGGACGTGGGATTCGAGGGCGGATTTTGCAGCTGAAACTGCACCGTAATAGGGGAGAACATTGGTGCTGCCATGGCTGGTCATGGCAAAGATTCGACTGCCATAGCCGAGCAAATGGTTCCCAAATAACTCTTGCGTCCAATAAACCATAGAGTGTGCCATAACATCCATGGTCATGATCATATTGGCGCGGCTGAGAACCGAAGGACCACCTTCACCGATAAAGGGCTTCAAGGTTCCAAATGCCAGGCTGTGCAGCATGACTTTAATTTTGGCATCCTCTGACAGCTGTGACCGAATCTTTTGAACGACCTCTTTGCGTTTTTCTGCGTTGGCCGCATTGATGTTGAAAAACGTCACTTTACTGCCTTTATCCTGCAATGTATGTATCAATTCTTCGACCATAGGCATGTTTTGTTGGCGATCCAGATGTACGCCAAAGATATGAAAACCTGCATCAGCAAGACGTAGGGCAGCCGCTTTACCAAAACCACTGCTGGCCCCCAAAATCAGGGCATAGTGTTCTGTGGATTCTTGTTGTTGAGGTTGCATGCACACATCCTTTCTATAATAGTCATCGCCTGACAAGCGGTATTCGGCTTTGTTAACAATATCAAACTCGTGCTTTATTTCAAATCCTTTTACTTTTTCACATATAAAGATATTTTTATCTGTTTCCGTTTGTTCGTAGGGGGTGAATTGATGATCTGTGCTGAGCGCATCCTTTTTTTTCCTTGCCATTTGTTGTGATGAAGACTATATTTGTAATTCGTATCTTTATGAAATGAATTTTATTCAAGATCTGGATGAATGATTTTCTTTGCCAAAAGCGAAAGGACCCTCCATGGAATATTTACGCACCTTACCGGGCGATGATTTGCGGGCTATACTCTGGCGGTTTTCCGACCGATTCGATCTGCAAATGTTGATCCAGTCTTCACGGTCAGTTGCCCGGGGCGTTGTCGCCAGGGCAGTGGCCAACGGTGCACGAAACACTCACGAATGGACTGAAGAAAAAAACAATCTGCTCAAAGCATTCGATGAATCCGGCATAACCTCTTTGTTCATGGATCCCGAGCATGGAGGCTATATCGAAGGCCCGAAAAATTTTGCCCTGGCCCTCGCTGCATTCGAACTCTCCTGGGTGGATGCCGGTGCTGCAACAGGCAGCCTGGCAGGAAATCTTGCCCTGGAACCCATTCACGAACGCGGAACCCCGGAACAACGCCAGCAATACATGTCAGGTGCCGTGCCCCCGGCTCCGGGTGACGATCGAAAACAGTTGCGCGGTGCCTTTGGACTGACCGAACCCCTTCCTTATGTCGGAACCGAAACCGGAATGCTGAGCGGAAAGGTCAGAATCGCCGAATGGAACGACGGCCAGGAACCTGTGCTGCAGGTGGAAAAACGCGGCCGCTTTATCACCAATATGGATTTTGCCAATTTTACCTGCGTAGCAGTCGAAAGCGATGATGATCGCATCAAAGGATCCTGCATGATCATCCTCAAAGATACAGATCCCGGCTTATACGACAGGGGCGCCCCCACTCTGAAACTGGTGCATCAGCTCTCATCTACACGCGATCCCATATTCAGCATGAAAGTCCCCGCATCCCGCATTATCGGCGGATATAAAATCGAAAATGACCAGGTGATCCCCAACTATTCTCATGGTCAGGTCATCGAACCGGTATTCAAGCATACTCGTGTAACGGTCGGATTGATGTCAGCTGCCAAGCTTTTGTCTGCCATAGAACCCATCATTCGCTACCAACGCAGCCGTTTTCGCGGAGGAGAACTCGATTCTTCGTCCCCCCGATACAAGTTGGGTATTCAACAAAAAGAAGATGCCTTGCACCGGTTGTTGGCGATCTGGGCGATGGGGGAAGCAGCCGCATCTCTGGGATTCGCTGCCTCACGCCTTTTCGATGAGCTCGATCCCCTCGAAAAAGAAAAAAACACGATTTTTAAAGAAAAAGGGGTACAGCCCGGAAGACCAGAGCTCAAAGCTATGGCTGCCGTGAATAAGGATGCAGAAAAATGGATCGATGAAAAGGGCGCTTATGAACCTCAAAAACCGGTGGATGATCCCCTGATGCACTTTAGTCTCGTGGATTCGCTTGCCAATGTGCTTTGTCCTGCAGTCAAACTGTGGAATACCGGGCAGAGTGCCACCATGATGCGCGAAGCAGTGTCTCTCATGGGCGGCTATGGCATTACTGAAGATTGTCCCGGTTTCCTGGGTCAAAAATGGATGGATACCCAGCTCGAAGCTACATATGAAGGTCCAGAAGTGGTACAAAGACGCCAGCTTTCTTTTACCCTGACCCATTCTGTATTTCTCAAACAAGTACATAAATGGATCGATGAACTGGAAGAGCTGGCCCAAAAGCAACCGGCGAGTGGGGCTGATCTTACAGCCTCGAGTCTGAGACTCGTATTATTTACGCTCGAGTATATGCAAAGCCATAAAGATGCTGACGGAGGGAAACTCTATTCCAGTTCACGTCAGGGCGTCACCTTTCCCATTGCCGATGCCTTTTGCTGGGCACTTGCGTCCCGTTATCAACTGGATGACATTCGCGAATTGATGGATAAAGGTTCTGAAAATCCTGCTCTGGCAGACGGATTTGAAGGGACCCTGAATTTTTATTTCGATTTGTGTAAAATCCAGGCGGTTCGCTCAGCCGGAGAAGTCACTCGCTTGTGTAGCGAGATATTCTATGGAGTCGCTGATCCCGACAAGAGCGATCGCGAGACCTTTGCCCGCTTGCGCCAGTCTGTCGATGAAAAACAGGGCGGATTGCGTCAGGCCCGGGATCGCGCCAGCCAATCCCTGGTACAAGTCATGATTCCCGAAGCATTAGATTATCCTTTGTAAGTTTATACAGGAACCGTTATGACAGTTGAAAGACAAGAAATGCAGGTCGATATTGCCTGCGTAGGATTCGGACCGGCTACGGCCGGGTTCCTGCAAAAGTTGACAAAAGAACTGGTGGATGAAAATGGCATGCCCAGACTGCAAAGCAAAGTCATGCCTGGCATGCCGCTACAGGTGCTGTGCTACGAGCGGGCCGATGATATCGGATTCGGAGTCTCCGGCGTGGTGACAAAGGCACGTGCTCTCAAAGATTCGATGCCCGAAATCAACGCCAGTGACATCCCGCTCGCTGCAGAGGTCAAAGAAGAAAAGTTGGTCTATCTATTTGACCACCTGAATACCAGCCTGCGAAGCCGATCGCAACGGGTGATCGAGGCAATGCTCAAGCCTTTAAAATTTTTGCCCCTGTTCAAAGAAAATGCCATGGAAATTCCCTTTATCCCGTCGTTTATGAACAAACATGGCGGTATGGTCTTTTCTATCGGTCAATTCAGCCAATGGATCGGATCTCAGCTCATGGCATCGGGACTGATTCAGATCTGGCCCGGGACGCCGGTCGATCAACCCCTCCTGGAGCGTGAACAGGTATTGGGTATCCGGCTAATGGATCAGGGCACAGATAAGGATGGAAATCCAGAAGCGAGCTATATGCCCGGCATGGAAATCAAATCACGGCTAACCGTCGTCGGTGACGGGCCTGTGGGAAGTGTTGGACAAATCCTGGATGAAAAACTGGGCCTTCCTGAAGGGAATGAACAAAAAGACTGGGCTGTCGGTGCCAAGATGCTCATCCAATTACCCGATTCTTGCACCCTCGAACCCGGAACGGTGATCCATACGGTTGGCTTTCCGGAACCAGAAATTTTCGGCTTTTTCTATGTGCTTCCGGATGGGCTCGCTTCAGCAGGTATCTTTATTCCTTCCTGGATGGATACTCCCATCAAAAACTCTTATCGCTATCTACAACACTGGCTGTTACATCCTTATATATGGCAACATGTCCAGGGGGGTACCATGCGCTCCTGGGGAGCCAAATCCATTCAGGAATCCGGTCGCAGAGGTGAGCCGTTTCTAGCAGGTGATGGGTGGGCTCGAATCGGCGAAGGTTCGGGCACGACAAATGTGCTGGCCAATTCCGGTGTCGATGAAGCCTGGTTTTCCGGAGTTTTGCTCGCGGAAGCCGTTATCGAACTGGAAAATAAAGATCTCGAATTTACCAAAGAAAATTTACAAAACACCTATATACAAAAACGCCGCAATTCATGGCTGGAAAAAGAGGCAAAACAAGCTGAAAAAGCCCGGGATGGATTTCAAAAAGGATTTATCCCCGGCATGACCGGCATGGTACTTACCTGGCTGAGCGGCGGCAAGCTGTCTTTTCCTGCTAAACCCCGCTCTGCTCAGGAAAGAGCCAAACCCTTCAAAAAGGTCTATGGCAATAAACTCTCTGAACAGGAAATCGAGGAGATCAGGAAAAAAGGGAATGCCACCTCTAATGTGATCTATAATCAGGTCATGAATAAAGTCGGCTGGCCGGAAATACCTTATGACGGACAGCTGCTCGTTTCACACCAGGATGCCTTGCTGATGGGAGGAAAAGTGCAGGCACCGCATGGATATCGCGATCATGTGCGTTTTCTTTTCCCGCATCTTTGCAAAGAATGTGAACAAAAGACCTGCATCGAAATCTGTTCGGGACAAGCGATTACCCCCAATGATGAGGGGGTACCAGTGTTTGAACGTGAAAAGTGCATTCACTGTGGAGCATGTATGTGGAGTTGTGTCAAATATCGCAAAGACGACTCTGAGCTGACCAATATCGATTTTAAAGCCGGGACCGGGGGGTTGCACTCGGCAGAAAATTAAAAAAAGGAAGTTGAAATATGGATGGATTGCAAATTGTCGTCTGTGGCAGTATCGTTCCGGATCCGCTACAGACATTGGAACCTGTACAACAGCCCAACGGTCAACCGGGAATAAAAAATGAAATGATGCTGCCTGCTGTACTGGATCCCTGGGCAGGACACGCATTGTTTGAAGCCGCTCACCTGGCAAAATCAATCGAAAACAGCAAGGTTTATCTGGTTTCGATCGGCCCCAAGGCTAAATTGCAACAGGTCATGATGACCATCGCCCAAAAGGTGCCCTTTGAACTGATTGCCATGGATGGCCCGGCTAATGGATTTACCGATTCAGCCACCATCGCAGAACACCTTGAAAAAGGCATTCGCTCAATTCCAGATCTCGAGATGTCAAATCTTTTGGTTTTTGGCGGATGGGAGTCTGCATCGCGAGGATCCTCGACAACCATGCAGTTTCTCGGAGAACGTCTGGGTATTTTCGATCAGTTTCAGGGTGTGGATGAACTCGAAATGCATTCCGATGGCAGTTTCACTGTTCTGGAGCGGGTAGAAGGCGGAAAGCATCAGGTCAGCCTATGCCAGGGCATGCCTGCGGTCGTCGGATGGGCCACAGGAAATCTGCCCGAACCTCCGAATAATCCTCAGGTGGGTATGGTCAATATGCGAACCGTGATGCCCTCACTGCAAAAAGCCCAGCCTGTTCAGACCATTAATCCCGGTATTCAGGTCAGGAACGTCCAGTTACCCTCGCAAAAGCGTGAAACGCGTGTCGAAAAAGATCTGAGTGAAGATCAGATTGCCCAGGAAATCGTCGAATGGATCAAAAAATAAGGCATTTCTATGAAGCGAGTATTATATATTGCACAAGCAGATAAAGACAACAAGCTTTCCCAAACTTCGCTGGAGGCACTTACGGCAGCCAAACAACTGGCTGACTCTGTCTCTGCGTCTCTGGCGATTGGCCTTGTCGGAGAGAATATTCAAGAGCTAGCCGCATCACTGTCTGATGCCAGTTCAGAGATTGCCATTGTAGATGGACCTGAATTCTCGAGTTCACGCTATGCAACGGATGCTGCTGCTCTTGAGGCGCTGGTTAAACAAACCGCGCCCTCGGTCGTCGTGGCACCTGCGACTTTTCGCATGAACAGAGTTTTACCCGGTGTCGCGCATCGGGCAGGCGGGCATATCGATACTCATGTGAATGGGTTTTCAACAGAAAACAAAGAGTTGATTGTAACACGGTGGTATTACAGACAACGATTGCTTGCAGAGCAAACCCAGAGTAAAGAACCCTGGTTTTTGACCATCGATGCCGGGTTGTACCCTGCTTTTGTGCCAGGGCCTGGCAAAGCGGCCGTAAAGACCATCGATGTCGATGTGGATCAAAAATGGCTACGAACCACTGTCAAAGAGGTCAAGAGCCCTGCAGGTGCCGCCAATACCGTCAAACCCGATGCAGATTTGCTTTTTGTCTCCGGAGCCGGCTGGACCAAGCGCCAGCAAGATGGCAGTACCCACGTCGATGATGCCACCGGGATTATCGCAGAATTTTTGCAGAAAACCGGTGCTTCTTTGGGAAGCACCAAATCGCTCGTGGATCTGAGTGGAGAGGGACAGCAAGCACTGCCATTTTTGACGAATCTGAATCAGGTCGGCCAAACCGGTTCAACACCGCGTCATCCCAAAGGATTGGCAACGGCTTGTCATGGTGAAGAGCCCCATGCTGTCGGCTGGCGATTCATCAAAGAGAGACGGGCAATTAATCTCGAT
This sequence comes from Candidatus Zhuqueibacterota bacterium, assembly GCA_014728115.1. Taxonomy (GTDB): domain Bacteria; phylum Zhuqueibacterota; class Zhuqueibacteria; order Residuimicrobiales; family Oceaniaggregativiventaceae; genus Oceaniaggregativivens. Next base: position 18,857 of record WJME01000040.1, read on the forward strand.
CCCAATTGTGGCTGGGCGCAGGGAAAAGCAGATGTGCTTTATATCGCCGATGCATTCAAGGTGATGAAAAAAGTGAACGAGTTGCTCGATTGATCGGTATGGGGCTGCACTTTTTTTGCAGCCCTATGTAAATACCTGCCAGTGATGTGTCGCAGCATATTTTTTAACGTCTTTATAAAGTTGCGTCTCGGCAAAAAAGCTGTGTGAATAAGCCAGCCGCAGACTGCTCTCCAGATGATCTGCAGAAATTTCTCGATGTCGATTATATCCGAATATTTGCAGGGACATTGCTAACAAGAGGGACATATCATGACCGCGCGACATGAGCCAGGGATCGGGTTTGCGGTCTATCAATGTTTTTATTTCCCGGATAAAGTCCTTTTGATCGATATTCTCATCATGAAAGATATACCGGGTGATGTGACTGACCAAACCATCTAAATCGATGGTAAATGTATCCAGATCAGTGAATTGACGCAAGTTATTGTTGGAAAGTTTAAGCCGGAGATGGCGCTTTTGCGATACACAGCGCACATAACCGATTACCGTGCCCGCCTTTAGTACCAACTCTTGAATCGTTTTTTTTCGCCCCGCTAGGAATTTTTGCATCCGATCCGGATGGGCATATTCTGCCAGGACCTTATCCAGTGCCGGCGATTTCATGATCAGGGTTTCAATATCATGGGTATCGGTACTAAAAAGCGCAGGTTTTTGAGGAAATCGATCCAATATCGTATCATAATCTGCATCGACAATGGAAATGAGCCGTTTGAAATCGCTCTGTAAAAGAATGTCATGCGCTTCATAGACATTTTGCTTGCCAAAGGCTGCTTCTACCTTGCAGTGGTTTGAATCGGTAAACATGTTAAAGAATCTTACATCGTCAGGCCCTTCGACAAGCAGGAAAACGCCTTTGAACCGGCTTGCTTTCAGTCTGATGGTATTTGCAATTGAATGCGGGGTGAGATATTGTTTCATTCTCCCGGCCCTGTTAACTCGACGGTCAAATCCCATCTATCATTGATGACTTGTGGAGAATGAGTCGCCAGTACCATATCGAGTTGTGCAACTCCTGCGACTTGTTCAAGTTGTTTCAAAAATATTTCTTGCCAGATAACATGTAAAGAGAGTTCGGGTTCGTCGATGAGAACAAGGGCTTGCGGCTGTGTCTGAAAAAGCAACTCGTAAAAAAGGATGACCTGATGTTGTTCACCGGAAGACAAGTCTGTCAAGGCTATTTCATCGTCTTTGGATCCATAAAATGTAAAGCCCTTGTCTTTATCGATTTCGAGTCTCTTGTAGATGAACAACTCGTTAATGATCGACTTGAACAACTCGAGCTTGTCTGCCAGGGGAACGAGTATATCCAGCTTTTGTTTGACATCCTCGAGATATAGAGTGAGAACAATGCGGGTAGAGGGATCCATCTGAGGCGGGAGCGCCAGGTTCTGTTTGGATTGTGGAGACAGCAGGCCGACTTTTATGAGCCGATCCTGCGCTCTGGCCAATTGCTCGAATTTTTCATGTAAAGTGTCTTTTGGAGGTTTGTCGTCTTGTTCTTGAATCTGATCCAACAGCCGTACCGGAAAACTGTGATCGAGTTTTTGCGATAACGCCCCATAGTCTGCCAATCGGCTGGTAATAATTTTGCTCAGGTTTTGTGAGAGTCTTGCGATCGAAGGTATCAAACTGTTTTGATTGCCACGAGCCAATGGGGCCGGTGAAACCAGACGTTGTGACTGGATAAACCGAATATCCATTTTGCTTCGTAATTGTTTTAACCATTCCGGATAGACTTGCTGATAAATATGCTTGAGTGGGGGAAAAATATCCCCAAAGCGTTCACATACCTGGTCGAAATTGAGATATTCCTGTCCGGGTTCATATCTCCAATGATCTTTGGATACGCGTACCAGACCGGGAATCTCTCTGTCGATATAACTCAGTTGGTATTCGATTTCCTTGTCGATACTCGGCGGATTCAGTTCGATCTGTTGGTTCTTGTATTGGATACTCAGACTCGATTTTTCCATATCTTTATGAACCATGAGCGTGTCATCATGGACAAATCCAATATTCATGGATTGAAAAGGGATTTTAAAGAGATAATAACTGTTCGAGCCAAACAGAGAATGCAAAAGTTGCATGATGCTGGTTTTACCATAACCATTTGGCCCATGGATGATGGTTATTCGATCCTGTAGATTTAAATCGATCTGATGATTGAAAACGCCAAAAAGTCCCTGGATTTCGATGAATTTAATGCGCATTGGCAAACCCTTTCATCAAAAAGAAAAATGCCGAATGCCCAGTGGTATCGATATAGGGGGGTAACCGATAACCGAGGATGGACATCCGGCATAAAGCTTGACAATAATAGCAAAATTTATTGGAATTGTCAAGTAAAATAATCAATTGCAATTTCTCTGTTTTTTATTAACTTTACACTGTACAAGCAGGAGAGTGCATGGACAAACGCAAAAAGCACACCGTTTTACTGGTAGAAGACAATGATATTGCCGCTAAATCTTTACAGAAATGGCTCGAAGGTGAAAATTATCAGGTGATCAGAGTCGACGATGCAACTGAAGCGACTCAAAGTGCAAAACTCTATCAACTCGATGTTTTGCTGGTTGATTTGAACCTTCCGCATTTCAATGCACCCGCGTTTGTAGAGTATATCGTCAATAATTATTCCCATATGGCCATCGTCTTAATGACCAATCCAGCTCATGTAGAAACAGCTGTAGAATGCATCCGATTAGGCGCTTTTGATTATATTTTAAAACCGTTTCCCCCTGAAAAACTGTCCGGATTGCTCAAGCGCATCATCACCCTCAAAACCCTGCAGGCTGCGCACCAGCATCTGCAGGAACAAATGGAATCGACCGATGTATACTTGCGTCGTGAAGAACGGCTGATGAATCTGGGTAAATATGCTTCAATGGTGGCAGTCGAACTGTCTGAATTTTTGCAACGTCAGGAATTTAAAAGTTTGATAGAACACAGCCCGAATACCGAGTTGATAATGGTCTATCGTCGCTGGATACAACGGCTCAATCGGTTGAGCAATGTCACCAAACATTTGGAAGATGAACGCCAGGATATCTCTTTGAATGAGGTCGTCAATAATGGCTTGATCCTGGCCCGACGTCAGAGCTCGGTTGCCGAAGCACAGATCGATATCCGCCTAAAAGAACCCTTACCCTATATTAAAGGCCGCTTTTGGTCTCTGGTACATATTGTTGCCAATCTGGTCTACAACGCTGTTAAAGCCATAACCAATGATCAAAAAATTCAAATTACCACCCAGCTTGACAAAGAGCAGGATACCGTCTATGTAGAAATTACCGATCATGGTGTAGGTATCGATCCCCATGAAATGGAGTTTATCTTTGAACCCTTTTTCTGTGGTTGGGATAACTGCACCGGCGCTGGTCTCGGGCTGACCATCAGTAAAACCATTGTCGAATCTTTGAATGGCAAGTTTTCCATCACCTCCACTGCCGGAAAAGGAACCTGTGTAAGACTCGATTTTCCCATTCACTCCGATGAACCGTTCAAAGGGTCACTGATTGACATATACGAATATCCTATCCAACACGATACAAAAACGGAGCAACATGGCAGAAAGCACGATTAAAATTCTCTTGATCGATGACGATTATGTTCTTCGAAAAGGCTGTGAAAATCTTCTTGCGGGCGCAGGATACGAGGTGTTGAGCTGCCGGAACCCAGAAGAAGGCATGCGCCTGTTACGCGAGAATGACTTTGATATTGCTGTTACCGATTATCAAATGCCGGTAATGAACGGCATCGAATTTATGCGCGTGCTGCAACGCCTCAGTCCTCAAACAGATGTGATCATGATTACTGCTTATGCCACCATTGAAATGGCTGTGGAAGCGATGCGTCTGGGGGCATTCGATTATCTGCAAAAGCCCTTTCAACCAGACCAGCTTTTGGAAACGGTCAGGAGAGTGGTTCAAAAACGCCAGGTGGGCAAGTCAGGAGATCACGAGCTGAAATTCGATTTTGACGGCAAGACCATGCGCATTATCGGCAAGAGCAAAGCCATGCAGCAGATTTTCCAAATCTCTCACAAAGTCGCTCCTACCAATAGTACGGTTTTGATCACAGGAGAAAGCGGTACCGGAAAAGAAATGATCGCTCGCGCGATTCACGCCTTTAGCCATCGCAAAGATAAACCTTTTTTTGCCATGGATTGCGGCTCACTCGTGGAAACCCTGTTCGAAAGCGAACTGTTTGGTCATGTCAAAGGCAGTTTTACAGGAGCTTCCGAAACCAAACATGGCACCCTTGAACTCGCGGATCAGGGCACTTTTTTCTTTGATGAGATCGGTAACATATCTCTGAATGTTCAAGCCAAAATTTTAAGAGCTATTCAGGAAAAAGAGATTCGTCGGGTAGGAGGGACCGATACGATTCGAATCGATGTCAGAATCATTGCAGCAACCAATCAAAATATCGAGGAGGCTATTCAAAATGGACAATTTCGAGAGGATCTTTATTACCGGCTCAGTGTTATTCCCATTCACCTGCCTGCATTGCGGGAACGTCCCAAAGATATCCCGCTGTTAATCGATCATTTTGTCAGCCGCTATAACCAAAAACGACAAAAAAAACCGATCAAAAATGTCAGCGAAGCGGCCATGAACGCCCTGCTAACCTATTCCTGGCCCGGCAATGTGCGGGAATTGCAAAATGTCATCGAAAGAGCTGCCGTCATTGAAGAAGGAACGACTCTTACAATCAAAGGTTTACCCGAACATATGGTGCAAAAAGAAGAAAAGCCATCCCATACAATGATTTCAATGGCCGAAATGGAAAAAGCGCATATCGCCAATGTTCTGGATTCCACAAATCGCAATATTAGCCAATCAGCCAAGATTTTGAAAATCGACCGTAAAACCCTCTATGATAAAATCCGCAAATATAAGCTCTAGTGTGGGAATTCTCCACAAAAACTCCCCATAACGACTTTTTATCATACTAATAGTGTGGAGAATCTCTACACTTGTTCCCTCATTTTTGAGGCAAATGATCTCAGCTATCCCCCGGTTCTTTGTGATAAAGAAACTGCTAAATACTGAGTTTTTATATAATTAAATTTTTCTCGATAAAAATTTCTCCATTTATTCTGTTTTGGCATTGTCTTTGTAAACCTATGGGTGGTTCACAAGAGGGATCTGGATGAAGTGCTTAATTTATAATAACCAACATAAATCCAAATGGGATACCTTGTCAGAATTACTCGGATCGAAAAAGATTCCATTTGAGCGTGTCGACACTCTGGCAGCCGCAGTAAAGACCATCCAGGAACAAGACATCAGTGTTCTCGTGCTTGATAGCCACATCGATAATATGCACATCGATGAAGCAATCCGCGTTTTCAAGTGTCTGGCTCCAAAATTACGAATTTTGGTCAGTACAGATCGAAATTCCAAATCTTTGGAGACACGGGTTCGTAAGGAACAAGTATTTTATTACCACGTCGATATGTCCGGTTTACAAGAGTTGGAATTGGCGATAACGACTGCCTGGAATCGTTGCATCGATGAAAATCAACCCTTGCATAGCGGAACACAAGAAAGCGTCATTCGGGCTCGATCATGAAACTTGTTTGGCTGTTTGTCGTTAAACCGTAAATTTGAAATCAGTATTTTTTTCTCTAATAAACAATTACACCCTTTACAAATAGAACAACAGATCAAGTGAGGCAGTAAATGGACGTAAATGCAGTGATGCAAAAATATCCGACAAAAGATCCTTCCAGTCTGATTCCCATTTTGCAGGATATCCAGGATCTCGAAGGATATTTATCAGAAGACACTCTACATTCTGTGGCCAGTTATACCCATCTTCCTGTCAGCCGGGTTTATGGAGTCGCAACGTTTTATAATCAATTTCGCTTAAAGCCCCTGGGTAAATATGTCATTCGGGTGTGTCGCGGTACAGCCTGTCATGTCAAAGGATCTCTGGATATCTTGACGACTCTGGAGACAGAACTGGGAATCAAAGCCGGAGATACCACCCGGGATTTGAAATTTTCCATCGAAACTGTCGCATGTATTGGAGCGTGCAGTATTGCTCCGGTGATTTCTATAAATGAAGAATTCCATGGGGGTCTGACAGTGAAATCGGTGCAGAAATTAATCGCTTCCTATCGCGAAAAAGAGAAAGACAAGGAGTAGGCATTACATGAGATCATTTGCAAAAATTTATCACGGATGCTGGCATACGCCTGATAATCCATGCCGTTTTTTGGTCGATTGTATCAATAAAGGTCCGCAATGCAATCAATCGACGCAAATAACTAAAGAAATATCCCAATTTAAAAATGAATTGTTGCTAAAAGATCATACACTCCCAGTGATTATGGTAGGTATGGGGACATGTGGATTGGCAAATGGCGCCCAGGGTATATATAGTGCTCTGGTTCAAGAGTTGAGCGAACGCGACATCAATGCCCAGGTCGTAAAAACCGGGTGTGTCGGTTACTGTGCCCAAGAAGTGATCGTCGATATAAAAATACCCGGCCATCCAAGAGTATCTTATGCTCAGGTCAAGGTGGATGATATTCCTGAATTGATCGAAAATACGCTGGTGAATCAAACGATTGTCGATGATAAATTGCTCGCTTTATATCCGTCTGAAAATGGTAATAACGGATGGAAAAACTATCCTGAAATGCAATCCTTGCCGTTTTTCAAAAAGCAAAAAAAGGTCATCCTCGAGAATTGTGGGGTCATAGATCCGGAAAGCATCGATCAGTATTTGGCCAATGAAGGATATGTCGCGCTATCCAAAGCCCTGAACACCATGCAGCCCATCGATGTCATCAATGAGGTCAAAGAGGGGGGACTGCGGGGACGGGGTGGCGGAGGATTTCCTGTAGGTCTCAAATGGGAATTGGCATTTAAAGAAAATGCTGATCAGAAATACCTGATCTGCAATGCCGATGAAGGAGATCCGGGTGCATTTATGGACCGGGCCTGCCTCGAAGGCGATCCGCACCGAATCGTCGAAGGAATGACAATCGCCGCCTATGCTATCGGCGCCAGTGTGGGCTATATCTATTGCCGGGCCGAATATCCTCTGGCCATAAAACGGCTCGAAAAAACCATCGCCGATTGCAAAGCCTATGGCTTGCTGGGCAAGAATATCCTCGGCAGTGGATTCGATTTTGAATTGAAAATCAAAAAAGGCGCAGGTGCTTTTGTCTGTGGCGAAGAAACTGCACTCATGCATTCGATCGAGGGCAAACGCGGCATGCCCCGACCCAGACCTCCGTTTCCCACAACAGCGGGACTGTTTGGCAAACCTACGGTGATCAACAATGTCGAATCGTTTGCCAATGTCTCTGCGCTCATCCGTAATGGCGCAGAGTGGTATTCCGGGATCGGCACCGAATCTTCAAAAGGAACCAAGATTTTTGCCCTGTCAGGAAAAGTCAAAAACGTGGGTCTGGTCGAAGTGCCAATGGGGACCACATTGCGAGAAGTCATCTTTGACATCGGCGGCGGTGTGCCGGATGACAAGAAATTCAAAGCCGTCCAGATCGGCGGCCCTTCCGGAGGCGCTCTTCCGGAAAGTATCATCGATACTCCTATCGATTATGAGAGCCTCAAATCTGTGGGGGCCATGATGGGTTCTGGAGGTCTGGTGGTTATGGACGAATCTACCTGTATGGTCGATCTGGCAAAATATTTTATGGATTTTATCGCTTCCGAATCGTGCGGCAAATGTATACCCTGCCGGGAAGGAACGAAACGCCTGCTCGAGATCCTGGAGCGACTCACTCACTCTTATCGCAGTGAAAGTCGTCCTGAAGATGCACTCCTGAGGTTCCAGGGAATGGTCTATATGGAACGGCTTGCCGGAGTCATCAAAGGGACGTCGTTGTGTGGCCTGGGTCAGACCGCAGCAAACCCGGTGTTGAGTACATTGCAATATTTCCGGGATGAATACGAAGCGCACCTTTATGACCGCAAATGTCCGGCTGGCCATTGCCGTGAATTACTGACATTTCACATCGATACCGAAAAGTGTACGGGCTGTACGGTGTGTGCCCGCAAGTGTCCGCAAGATGCAATTGTCGGCGAACGCAAAAAAGCACATTATATTATCGATGATAAATGTATACGCTGCGATCAGTGTCGCCAGAACTGTAAATTCGACGCTATTTATGTAGAATAAACTGACAAGAGGAATACAATGAGAGTATCGATAAATGACAAAGAATATTGGGCAAATCCGGGTGAAACGATTCTCACCGTGGCAGAGCGTGAGGGAATCAGGATCCCGACCTTGTGCTATCTGAAAGGATTCTCACCCACAGGAAGCTGCCGCGTTTGTGTGGTCAAGGTCGAGGGACAACGAAATTTGGTGCCTGCATGTGCATTCCCGGTTTCTGAAGGCATAAAGATAGACACCAACTCACCCGAGGTAAGACGCGCCAGAAAAACCATTATCGAACTGCTATTGGCCAATCATCCTCAGGAATGCCTGGTATGCGTACGAAATGGCAATTGCGAATTACAGGACCTGGCCGCTCAGTACGGCATCCGGGATTATCGCTATACCGGTGAGCGCCGGACGAATAAAAAAGATATCGCCAGCCCGTCCATCGAACGCGACCCCGATAAATGTATTTTATGTGGTCGATGCGTGCGAGTCTGTCATGAAACCCAAAATGTCGGGGCCATCGATATCGCTGCCCGAGGATTTTCAAGCCATGTGACACCTGCCATGGAAAGCAGCCTGAATACCAGTCCATGTGTGTACTGCGGACAATGCGTGGTGGTTTGTCCGGTGGGTGCCCTCACTGAAAAAAGCCACGAAAAAGTTGTCTGGGAAGCGATCAATGATCCTGATCGCGTTGTGGTGGCACAAACCGCTCCGGCAGTAAGAGCAGCACTGGGTGAAGAGTTTGGGATGGAACCCGGAACGGTGGTGACCGGAAAAATGACCGCTGCATTACGGCGCATGGGATTCGATTATGTCTTTGATACCAATTTTGGGGCAGACCTGACAATCATCGAAGAAGCCAATGAGCTGATCAAACGCCTGCAGACCCATGGCAGTATACCCCTTTTGACATCCTGTAGTC
>WJME01000041.1 GCA_014728115.1 Candidatus Zhuqueibacterota bacterium
CTGGAGACCATGCCCTGGGCTTACCCCGTGTCTGTCGAGTCGTATGTCGAACTCATCGAGGCCATTGACCGCAAAGCTTTTGCTGTGCATTTCGATCCGGTGAATCTGATCAACAGTCCGGAGCGCTATTTTACCAATGCCCGGATGATCAAAGAGGGATTTGCCCAATTGGGTCCTTTGATGAAAAGCGTTCATGCCAAAGATATTCTTCTCTCTGAAAATCTCACAACGCATCTCGATGAGGTTCGCATTGGCCTGGGCGGGCTGGATTACTGGGTGTTCCTGCAAGAACTGGCACAATATCCCGAGGTGCCGCTCATGCTGGAACATTTAAAGAGTGAGCAAGAGTATGAGCTGGCTACAAAAGCGGTCCGAGATGTCGCCGGTCAGGTCGGAGTGGAAATATAATTAAAGGGTACTTTACAGAGCTGCACAAATGAAAACGATGAATTGAGAATGAAATTTTGTGGTTTATGCATGGGTAACATACTCGTGCTAAATTTTTCTTTTCTCTGCGTCCGCTTTGCGTTCTCTGGTTCCTCTGCGTTGAATAGATCTTTGAATCATTTCTTTAAGGTTTAACATGCCCTGGAGCGAGACTCCAGGGCAACGTTTCAGAGATCAGGTTCCTGCCACGGTCATTTCTGCGATGCGCACGGTCGGTCCGGATACGGATCTATTGATGCGCAGATCATTGCCGATCATATCCATGTTTTTCAACATCTGATCCAGATTTCCATTGATCGTGATTTCCGAAACCGGGTAGCTAATTTCGCCGTTTTCGATCCACATGCCAAAAGCGCCGCGGGAAAAATCTCCGCTGGAGGGATTTGTGCCCTGTCCCATAGTACCGGTAAGCAAGAGGCCATTATCCACGGATTTGATGATTTCCTCCGGGGGATGTATTCCTTTTTGCAAAACCATATTGTTCGGTCCTGAAGCATGTCCGGTGGGTTTCATGTTCAGCTTGCGTGCGGCATAGACATCAGCCAGAAAAGTCTGTAAGGTACCATTTTTGATGATTTCTAATTTTTTCACCGGCACACCCTCACTGTCAAACGGTTTGGTACCGGGGCCGCCTTTTAACAGACCATCATCCACCAGGTTTACACCGGAATGGGCAATGGATTCACCCAATTGATCCACAAGATACGACTGATTGAGATAAACAGACCGGCCATTGATGCAGCTGTAAAGGAACCAGAGAATACTTGCAGTCATACCCGGTTCGAGAACAACCGGGACGTTTTGTGAGGCAACTTTTTTGGCGCCGATCATTCGGGTAACACGATCGATGGCGGTCTTTGCGATCTGTTCGGGTTGCCATAGATCTTTGAAATAACGGGCACCTTCGTACCATCCGTCCTCAACGCGCTTGTCTCCCTCACCTGACTGAAGATACACACCCAAACTGCAGCTGGTGCGCATGTACGCGCCGCTAAAGCCATTGCTGTTGACCAGGATGTTTTCACCGAAATAGTTTCCGAATCCGGCTCCATAAGAGGTCGTGATACGATCGTCCTGAAGACAGAGAGCCTCGGTCTGCCTGGCCAACGCGATTTTTTTCTCGGGACCCAGTTCAGTGATCGCCGGATCGAATATGTCCAGCTTTTGATAATCCACAAAAGCCTGTTCATCCGCCGAAAGATCGGGCAAGCCGGCAAAGGGGTCGGGACTGGATAATTCGGCACGTTTGACCGCACTGTCGACCATCTTGAAAAGTGTGTCCTTGTTAAAATCGGATGAATTCAGGTTTGCGGTCTTGTTGTCCTTGAACACGCGCATGGAAAGTGCTTTGGATCCTGCTTCCACCAGTTTTTCGATTTCGCCCTTGCGGACATCCGCGGTGAACTCGCTACCATTGCTAATGCTGACCTCTACCTCATCCGCACCTTTCTTGCGTGCATAGGAGACCAGGGATTCTGCCAGGGCTGTCAATGCTTTTGTTTCGCTCATTTGCGACCTCCCACCGTCATACGGTCAATTTTCATGGTTGGTGTGCCGGCAGTAACCGGTACGGATTGTCCCTCTTTACCGCAGGTGCCCAAAAAATAACCCATATCATTCCCGATCATGCTGACATTTTCGAGAATTTGCACATTGGTACCGATCAGGGTGGCATTTTTTAAGGGCTTTGTGAGTTTGCCGTCCTCGATCAGATAGCCCAGGTTGACCGAAAATACAAACTTGCCCGAATCTTCCACCTGACCGCCCTGGTAAGATTTGGCATAAAAACCTTTTTTAACCGTACTGATGATTTCTTCCGGATCATGCTCACCCTGAGCCAAAACCGTATTGGTCATTCGCGGAATAGGATTGTGCTTGTAGGATTCACGACGGCCGTTTCCGGTCGGTTTCATGTTCATCAGGTTTGCGGAAAGCTTGTCCTGGATATAATTGACCAGCACGCCATTTTCAATGAGTACGGTTTTTTGTGTGGATTCGCCCTCGTCATCGATGTTCAGCGAACCACGCAGCTGCTCGAGGGTGGGATCTTCATATATGGTCACGATTTCGTTGGCCACTTTTTTCCCCAATCTGTCAGCCATGATCGAGGTGCCCTTGCGGTTGCCGTCTGCTTCCAGGGGATGGCCGACGGCTTCGTGAATCATGACCCCGCTTTGTCCCACACCGAGTACGACCGGCTGTTCACCGGCGTTTGCATCTTCAGCCGAGAGCAAGGTGATGGCTTCTTCCGCAGCTTTGATCCCCACCTCTCTGGGCGAAAGTATATTCGCATAATAGCCGGCCCCTACACGGCCTCCTGAACTGGAAAAACCACTATTGCGGACATTGTCCTTTTCTGCAATGGCAATGCCTGTCAGGCGAGTTTGTGGCCGTACATCGGAAATAATCAATCCCTCTGAATTGGCAATGGTAATATATTCAATCGAATCAGCGAGAATGGCCCGGCCTTTGCTGATATGAGAGTCATGTTTCACGATTGCATCATGGGTTTCACGGACCAAAGCGATTTTATCTTGCAGTTTTTCATCATTGAATCTGCGATTGAGGTCATAGACCTGCAAGCGAGGTTTTTTTACCCTCAAATCAATAGAGATTGGCGTTCCTGTCGAATTGGCAATGGCACCCGCAGTGGTTGCCGCTCTTTCCATGGATTCAAACGATAGATCATTCGTATATCCATACCCTGTTTTTTCTCCGGATAGAACGCGGATTCCCACCCCCACCGAAGCGCTCTCTGATGTCTCTTTGATAATGTCTTCTTCCATGTTTATCGAATTGGAGAGCTGATACTGAAAATAGAGTTCTGCAAATTCTCCTCCCCGGGACAGCGCCACGCCCAAGAGTTTTTGCATGTCCTGGCGGCTCACCCCAAACTGGTTGGCGAACAGCTCTTCACTGCTGGCCGGAACTTGTCCTGCCAGGACCCGATCAAACCACAGGCTCGATCCTGCCAATGCCAGGGCACCACCGCCTGCTCTCAATAAGAAATCTCTGCGATTCATATGATGCACATGAACCTCCTTTTAGGTAATGATTAAGCACCCACTCGATTGCGGGAAAGTTGAAAGATAGGTTGATTCTAGTGGAATTGAAACAATAGTCATAGATGTACGTCGGTGAGGAAATAAAGTTTCACCTATATAGTTTTCTCCCCAGGCGGAACAAAAGGGGAATGCTGAGCAGAACAATTGGAATAAAGATAACCGAGCTGATGCCGAATGTGGCGAAATCCAGGTATTCACGAGAAAAGCCATGGTTCAGAAACACCCATGCTGCGGGTAGGACGAGCACCAGGCCGGTGATCAGGCCCGGTGCATAGTGTCGGGTGACAAGAGTGACGACCAGATGCGGCACAAAGATATTTATGGCCTGGCCAAGCGCATAGGCTGCCAGTAGATAATGCCATATGGATCCAAAACCAGAAATGTGTGTCAATCCGGCCAAAACAAAGGCCAACAGAGAGAGCACCACAACCGCAAACCGAAATTCTGCGGCTCCAACGGGTTTATGCCAGCGTCCTGCATATTGATTTGCCCACCGTGGCAACCAGATCGCTTCTTCGATATTGTGCACAAGAATGACCACTGGTACTCCCCAAATCAAGAGTGTTTGCATCAAGACACCCAGCGTCGGTTGCGATTAAAGGGCTCGTTGTCAAACAGATCCGTGAGAATGTTGGCATCTTCCACGATCTGATAGTCAAACATTCCGACACAGGCAAAATCGGCACCGTTTTCAAAGGCGAACCGGAATCCGTCTTTGGGATGAACCGCTCCAGCGGCCAGAATTTTGAACGCGATCCAGGGTTTGTCCAATGACTCCATAAACGCAATGGTTTCTTCAGGAGTGCGTTCCCAATAATTATCGATTGAATAATTGTCGATAATCATTTTGTCCTTTAGTTGTTCCGGCTTCCAGGACCAATAGTCACGGCTGTGCAAGGTCTTCATATAAAAATCCGCGCCGACACGGTTTGCCTCTGCGCCTTTTATGGTGCCGATTTCGTGACCGGCCAGGCCTGCGGGCACCCCTTTGCTCTTGATGTAATCAAGTGTGGTGGCGATCAGCTCCCATTGACCGGCACGAGCCCAGGAATCGCCGATATTGCCCATAATCATGGCAGCGCTGGCACCGTTGTCTATGGCAAAATCGATATTTTCTTTGTAATCTTTGGTGCGCGGATAGACCGGTGCAATCCATTGTATTTTGCCGCCGTTCTTCCAGTATTTGTTGAGAATTTCCACCGGTTCTTTGCGTGCACTCACGGCGGTGGTATTGATGCCGCACTCTTCACATAACCAAAAAGTGTCCATGACCTTTTTCTCGCTGAAATATCGTTTGAGAAAAGTAGACACATAGATCAAATCCCGGCTATGCGCAAATCCGCTGATCAGGTTGCCGCCGCAGATAATCCGTCCGACATCGAGGCCTGCCAGCTTTCCTTTGGGAATCGGCTTTCGTAGCTGAGTCAGATCCACCGGATCATCGATTTTTATGGTCGGGGAGGTGACCCCATCTACAGTGCTCGTGGCATTTGCAAGATCCGCTTCTTCAAAGCTATTCCACCCGTGATTTTTGGCGACTGCAAATGCAAATCCTCCCAGGACCGGTAATGAAATCAAGTTTTTGATCACCCTGCGGCGATCTGCAGATGCGTCTGCCGGTTCATGATTCATCTCTTTGGGTACATCCGGTCGTCTGAAAAACGAGAAAATATTGTCCGGAACCAGGTTTCCGATTCCAAAATACCAGGTTTTGGGAATGGCAGCAATAAGAATCAGGACCATGATTTCGATGAGATTTTTGTTAACGATGAGATAATGCCCCTCAGAGGCGTATCCAACGCCGGTGGCAGCCATGGGGGGATTGGCTGCATAATAGAGCCCGATCAGGATCGCCCCGGTAATCGCAGCGATACGAGTCATAAAGCCGGTCATGATAAAAAGTCCGATCACCACGAGTCCGATGATATTGAGCCAATCCGTTATCTGTAACAAGAGTGGAGATTCAGCAATGGATTGGAACACACCGGCGAGCGCCCCCCTGGCATTCACCAGATAAGAGGCAGAGGTCCACGTGGGATTGAGAATTTTTGCAATTCCCTCGTATAGCAAATGCCAGCCTATGAAAATATTCAAGAATGTGAAAATGAGAGGTAAATGATTTGATTTTCCAGTCTCCATATCTGACCCCGACTTTGATTTTTAAACGGATTCACGAATAGCTATTATAAGAGTTTTATCCATCAATTGCAACCAGGATAATAATAGTTTGCTGTGTTGGCTGATTTATCAAAAGCTGTTCCGGAGGCTTTAATTATCACGAGATTATTGTTTTTTTCAAAAAGGATTCGTATGCTAAATATTAGAAACCCCAGAGGATTGAACGGAGAATTGTATGAATGCTTTGGTGATTTATGATTCGGTTTTTGGCAATACCAAAGAAATTGCATTGGCTATCAGCGAACCCCTGAGAGCAGAATTAAATGTTAAAACTCTGTACGTCAAAGAAATCACCCCTGAACATTTGGGTTGGGCTCAATTGCTCGTTATGGGTGCCCCGACACGGGCATTCAGTCCGTCAGAAGATATGAAAAAGGCCCTCAAAGGGCTATCAAAGCAGAATGTAACAGGCCTAAAGATTGCAGTGTTTGATACGCGCATTGATGAACAGGATGTCGATTCCTCAAAACTCCGATTTCTCATGAGACGGTTTGGCTATGCTGCCGAAACCATTGAAAAAAAGTTGGTGAAAAAAGGAGCAATAGTGGTCTTGCCTGCAAAAGGATTTTACGTTCAGGACTCGGAAGGGCCGCTCAAAGACGGCGAACCCCAGAGAGCAAAAGAGTGGGCGCGTGAGATCATGACCAAAATAGGAATATCGTCAAAATGAAAAAAATCATTCTTGGCATCATGGCAGCCATCCTCCTGACAGGAGGCGTCCTGGTTGGCCAACCCGCGCAGGTCATAGACCTGCAAGGTCGCAGAGAATTGTTTGTCGATGATTTTTTTATCGATTCACTGGATCATGTGGATCAGGTGTTACATACACCCCGGGACGAGGGGGTCGTGCTCGAGTTCGATAATCCATGGGAAGGCCGGTTTTCCGGCTATGTCACAGTGATCAAGGCTGGCTATCGATATCGTCTCTATTATCGCGGCATACCCGAGGCGGGTAAAGATGGCAACGATCAGGAAGTCACCTGTTACGCAGAATCCATGGATGGCATTCACTGGGTCAAACCGGATTTGGGAATACACACCATCGATGGCACAAAAGAAAATAACGTTATTCTTGCCGATGCCGCGCCGGTCACCCATAATTTTTGTCCGTTTCTGGATACCCGTCCTGATGTTCCTCAGCATCTACGCTACAAAGCGCTGGGTGGGACGTCAAAAAGCGGTTTGATCGGCTATGTCTCGGGAGATGGTATTCACTGGCAAAAATATTCCGAAACTCCGGTGTTTTCGGATACAGGCTGGGTGTTCGATTCCCAGAATGTCTGTTTTTGGTCGCCAGCTGAAAATGCCTATGTGCTCTATTACCGGAAATCGACAGAGAGAATGCGCTCGATTGCGCGCGCCACCTCGCCTGATTTCGAGCGCTGGTCCGATCCCGTGCCGATGCGATACAGCGATACACAGAGTACGGTGCCCAGCCATCAGCTCTATACCAATCAGACTCACCCCTATTTTCGCGCTCCACATATTTATATTTCGATTGCGGCACGTTTTATGAAAGGCCGCAAGGTATTGACCGAAGCTCAGGCCCAAAAAGTGGGTGTTCATCCCAAATATTTCAATGACACCTCTGATGCCATTTTTATGTCCACCCGCGGAGGTAAAACCTATGATCGTACTTTTTTGCAGGCTCTGATCCGGCCGGGAATCGGTTTGCAGAATTGGGTGTCGCGCTCAAATTATCCGGCACTGAATGTGGTGCCCACCGGCGAACATGAAATGTCGATCTATGTCAATCAGGATTATGCCCAGCCGTCTGCCCATTTGCGACGCTATTCTTTACGGCTGGATGGCTTTTGCTCGCTGCGGGCCAACATCCCTGGTGGCAAGATCATTACAAAACCCTTTATTTTTAGCGGCGATCATTTGACCCTTAATTTTGCCACTTCTGCTGCCGGCGGAATAAAGGTGGAAATCCAGGACATAAACGGGGATCCCATTCCCGGGTACAGCCTCGAGTTGTGTGACGAACTCATCGGCAATGAAATTGCACGAACCGTCACCTGGCAAGACAAGGGTGATCTCACCGGGCTGGCCGGACAGCCTGTTCGCCTGGTGTTTGTTCTCGAGGATGCGGATTTGTATGCTTTGCAATTCGGAAAATAAGTACTATTTTATCATCATTCCCGAGGTCTCGTTCTTTTTGCATAGGTATTTCGTCGTCAGGGAGAATTCGGTTCTGACGTTTTATGCAGAAATAGTCTGTTTAGGTTAACCGGTATTAGAACAGATCCCCGAGTCTTACAGCCTTTTGAATAAAGGATGCAGCTATGAATTTTTCAATCAGATTTTTGGTCATCGTCCTTATTTTCATTCCCATGATAGCGCTCGCACAGCCGCAACTTTTGGTTAAGGGACTGACCTTTACCGAAGGTCCTGCCATGGATGTGGACGGTAATCTGTTCTTTTCCGATGTCCCGGAAAAAAAGATCTATCGTTATTCATCTGATGGCGAACTGACCGTTTTTATGGAAAATACCGGCGGAGCCAATGGCCTGGCCTTTGATGCGCAGGGCAGACTGGTCATGTGTGTCTCCAAAAACCGCAAGGTTGTCCGGTTGGAACCGGATGGCAAAACAACGGTCCTGGCCGATTCTTTTCAGGGCCGGAAACTAAACAGTCCCAACGATCTGTGGATCGATCCGGATGGCGGCATCTATTTTACCGATCCCCGTTATGGCAACCGGGACAGTATGGAGCAAAAAGGCATGTTTGTCTATTATTTAGCGGCCGGCAAAGAGCAACTCACCCGTGTGATCGGCGATCTGGAGCGGCCCAATGGAATTGTCGGAACCCCGGATAATAAAATGCTCTATGTCGTGGATGAGGGTGAACGCAAGACCTGGCGATATACGATTGAAATAAATGGCAAACTGGCAAATAAATCATTGTTTTGTGACGGCGGAATCGATGGGCTGGCTCTTACCGCAGATGGCCGGCTGGCCGTGACTCTTGAACATGAGGTCGCACTTTATCATCCCTCGGGCAAGAAATTGTCATCATGGCCGTTTCAAAGTCATCCCACAAATGTTTGTTTTTACAATGATAACTTGTATGTGACCACTCAGGCTGGACAAGTATTCAAGATAAAGCTGAAACCCGGTTTATGAATCAAAGAGAGATTGTCAAAATCTCTGTGACAGGAGCGGGTCTCCTGGGATTGAGTTCTTTTCACAGACCTGTGCAGGCGGTCATCGGAATGCGGGATTTTTTTCAAGTTCAGCAAGCTGCCGACATGGTCAAAGCTTTCAAACGTTGACTGAACCAGAACTTGCGGCTTTGAGTGAAAAAGGATCCAGAATAATCTCTAAAAACAACTTTCTCCGGCGGGAGGCCCGGGGACCGGAAGATTTAAATTTTCAAGTAAAAACAAGAATGGATGATAATGAAAAAATTGATCTTGCTAACACTTTTGCTGCTTGGTGCCAGCTATGCACAGCAACCCGATCAGATCGAGGTTTTTAAAATCGTCGGACCGGATACCTTGCGGATGCATGTGTTCAATCCCGAGAACCTTTCCTCACCCCGGCCGGCGATCGTGTTCTTTTTTGGCGGGGGATGGAAGGGAGGAAATCCCAAACAATTCTATCCTCACTGCCGGCACCTTGCAGAGCTGGGCATGGTGGCCATGGCAGCTGAATATCGGGTGTACAGCCGTCAAAGTGTCCTGCCCTTTGAATGCGTCAAAGATGCCAAATCCGCTATACGCTGGATCCGGACACATGCCAATGAATTGTCTATAGATCCGAATCGCCTGGCCGCGGGTGGCGGGTCTGCCGGAGGTCATCTCGCGGCGGCAACAGCAGTGATCGATGCGTATAATGATCCACAAGATGACGTCTCTGTTCCGGCCAGACCCGATGCATTGGTATTGTTCAACCCGGTCTATGACAATGGTCCGGATGGCTATGGCTATGAACGCATAAGCTCCTATTGGCAATTTTTTTCTCCGATGCACAATCTCGAGCCTGGCACCCCGCCCACTATTGTGTTTCTGGGTACCGAGGATCCGTTGATACCGGTCGAGACGGCTAAAAAATACCAGTCCATCATGCAGAAAAATGGCGATCGCAGCGAGCTGTATATCTATGAGGGACAAAAGCACGGATTTTTCAATTACCGTGACGGCAATAATGAATATTATGAAAAGACCGTGGCAGAGATGGATGAGTTTTTGCGATCATTGGGCTATATCGAATAGATTCGATTTTTAGGGAGAGTGTTATGAGTGCATTGCAAACCAGGCGTGAGTTTCTTAAAAGGGGTGCTAAAACTTCCGCTGTCCTGGCGGCTTTTCCACAGATCGTATCTGCCAGTGTGCTGGGCAAGAATGGGCGGATTGCACCATCCAACAAAATTACGCTGGGAATGATCGGAACAGGCAGTCATGGTATCAATATGAATCTCAAGAGCTTTTTGCCCCAGGAGGATGCCCAGATCGTGGCGGTTTGCGATGTGGATCGCGACCGGGTTCTAAAGGCGCGTGATCTGGTCAATGAAAAATATGGCAACCAGGACTGTGCCGTTTATGAGGATTTCAGAGAGATCCTCATTCGCAAAGATATCGACGCGGTCATGATCTCCACGCCGGATCACTGGCATGTGCCCATGTCTCTCATGGCCATGCAGAGCGGCAAAGATGTCATTTGCGAAAAGCCCACTATGACCATCCAGGAAGGTCGCGACCTGGTCCATGCTGTGAAACGGAATGGAGCGATTTTTCAGACCTCAACCGAAGACCGCTCTTTGTACATCTATCACCGTCTGGCAGAATTGGTGCGTAATGGCCGCATCGGCAAGCTGCACACCATTCGGGTGACCCTGCCGCAACAGCCCGAGGTACCGGGCGATCCCACCCCCATGCCGGTTCCGGAAAATCTGAACTGGAATCTGTGGCTGGGTCCTGCTCCCGATTCCTATTATACCCAAGACCGCGTGCACTTTAATTTTCGCTGGCATTTTGATACCTCTGCCGGCATCATTGCCGATTGGGGCACGCATCTTTTCGATACGGCCCAATGGGCCAATGATACGGAGACGTCGGGCCCGGTACACATTTCCAGTCGGGGTACCTTTTGGATCAGCGGATTGTACAACACCCCCAAAGAGTATCATGTGGAGTACACCTATGCAAATGGTGTAAAAATGATCGTAGACCATGGCGGCACCGGTATCCGGTGTGAAGGCACTGAGGGTTGGATCGAGGTGCCTTATTGGCGCGCACCTCTGCAGGCAGATCCTCCCGCTATCCTGACTAGCGTGATTCGACCGGATGAGATCAAGCTTTTTACCTGTCCCCAGGGCGAACATCGTAACTTTTTGAATTGTGTCAAATCGCGTAAACAGCCCTACTTTCCTGCGGAGATCGGTCACAGGGTGGCCACTCTTTGCCATCTGGCCAATATCTCTTTGCTGCTGAAACGGGATCTGGACTGGGATCCGCAACGCCAAGTGTTTCCCAACGATCCTGAGGCCAATCGTATGTTATCCCGATCAATGCGGTCGCCATGGCATCTGTAATGCCCGATTCAACCTAAGGAGATGACAATGAAGGCTCTCTCTTTCTCATTAAAGGCTTTTTGTTTTGTCGTATTTTTGGGGCAGTGCGGGGTTTGTGAGGTGACTCTTGTACCTTTTCCTGCAGCCCTTGAACGGGCGACTATTCAAGTGGATACCCTGAATGATATCCTCGACGGTTCGTTGATCATCGGTAACGGTGATATCAATGCTCTTGTGTATGCCGACAGTCAGGGAATTGTGATGACATTGACCAAAAACGATGTCTGGGATGCCCGGCTCTTGACGGAAAACGATCCGCCCTTGCCGACACTGGATCTGATCAAAGAACTGGCTGTGACCGATTCAGCCTTTCCCATGCGAAACAACAACAGCGGGTATGTCTTGCCGCAGGGTATGACCTGGGAAACCAAAGACAGCTATCATGCGCACCCCTTTCCCTGTCCCCGCCAATGCGGCCGTATCCGACTGATTACGGATGGACACAAACAGGGGCAAAATTATAAAGGCCATTTGGATCTGCAAAAGGCGGTTGTGAATATTTCAAACGCTTTTAAACGGCGGGTCGATATTCGTGCATTGTCTGATCGCAATAGCTTTTTGGTCTCGGGAAAATCTGAAATAAAACTCGAACCAGTACACTCTAAAGACATTCCTGCGGCTAAAACCGGTATAACAGCAGGGGTTCGATGGCTCAAACAAACGATCCCTGGTGATCCGGACTGGCCGGGGATGGCCTTTAGCGTGGCTGTGGCGTCTGGTGATACTGTACATATCATAGCGATCACGACATCACTGGAATCCAAAGATATTGTGGGAGATGCGGTTGCACTGGCCACTCAGACATTGGACGAGCACACTGAAAAGCTGATTGAAAATCACGAATTGCAATGGCAACGGTTCTGGCAAAAAAGCGGGATCACCCTGGATGATCGAATGCTGGAAAATACCTGGTACCGCTCACTCTATTTTTTGCGATGCGTCAGCAAACCGGGAGTCCAGTCTACGGGATTGTTTGCCGGGCTTATCAATGATACACCGGCATGGCATGGCGATTATCATACGAATTACAATATTCAGCAGACCTATTGGGGCGCGTTGGCAGCCAACCATCCGGAGCTCTGCGAGCCGTATGACCGGCTGATGTTCGAATACCTCCCCCGTGCACGCTGGCTGAGTGAGCAGGTTTTTTCCATACAAGGTGCCTATTATCCGCATGTGCTCTATGCATACGAGCCTTCCGATCCTAAAGCGTGTAAAAGCCGTAATGGCAGGCAGTATATACATCATACCTGGGGCATGACCATTGGGGTGAACGGATTCAGTATCCAGCCGCTATGGTGGCGTTACAAGTATGATCCTGATCCGAAACGGTTGCGCGATCTTGTTTATCCTGCCTTTCGTGATGTGGCTCTTTTTTATGCCGGATTTATCGAATCCTGTGAGGGGGAACCAACCGTGCAATTGGGTCCGTCTGTGTCGCCCGAACATTGGGGATGGACAAAAGATCTGGAACGCAACTATGACTGTACGTTCGATATTGCCATGGTTCGCTATACCCTCATGGCTGCCATCGAGGCGGCGACGCTGTTGCAGCAGGACTATCATCTCGTCGAGCGATTCCAGGCGGCTTTGCAGCGACTGCCGGATTATCCGGTATCGGATGAACCTGACTCGCCGGTGGTCGTGGACGTCCGGGGGGCACCACCAATCCGGTACAATATTCCGGTTCCTGCAACCCCGGTTTTTCCGGGCGATGGGGTCTCCTGGTGGAGCGATGATTCTGTAAAAACGCTTTTCAGACAAACCATACAGAATCTTGAATGGAACGGTAACAATGCGACGGTCATGCTGGCCATTGCCCGCGCCCGGCTGGGCATGCCCGGATCACAAGCGTGGCTGGCCAGGGAAATCAAAGTCCGGCTGCGTCCCAATGGTACGCTGTCTTTAAACCGGCTGATGCCGCACCAGCGTTTTAATGATTATGGTCATTACACAGAGCAATTTGGTGCTGCCATGGCCATCTCGGAATTGCTCCTGCAAAGTGTCGATGATGTCCTCCGGATCTTTCCGGCGATAACCTCCGGTTGCAATGCTGGATTTAGGGATTTGCGGGCCCAGGGAGGATTTTTGGTCTCTGCCAGTTGTACAGCCGGTACAGTGGATTCAGTCGAGATTCACTCGTTATACGGAGGCCTTTTACGCCTGCAAAGCCCGTGGCCAAAAATCAAAGCCAGGTGCGGAATGGATGGGACTTTTCAGGATGTTCCTATAGAGAAAGGAATTGTTGCGATCCGGACTAAAGCCGGAGAGATCTGGCAATTCCAACCCTAGGTTGGTCTTTTGATTCAATCTTTCAATCACAAAGTTGCAAGGAACCTTTGATATGGATGATAAAGTATTACGAAACCAGCTTTTGACATTACTGGATGGGGGACAGGCGCATTTGGGATTTGACAATATTGTAGACGATTTTCCGCTGGACAAAATCAACAGTAAACCTGCTGAAATTCCCTATTCGCCCTGGCAGTTGTTGGAGCACATTCGAATCGCACAAAAGGATATTCTCGAGTTTATCCGGGATCCTGCTTATGAATCTCCGGAATGGCCAAAGGGGTATTGGCCTCCCAGCGCTCAGCAGGCCGATGAAAACCAATGGCACCAAACAATTAAAGCCATCCGTAAAGATCGATCTGATTTGCAAGCCCTGGTCAGAGATCCGAAAAACGACCTGACCCGGTCCATGCCACAGGGAGAAAAATACACCCTCTTGCGGCAGGTCTTATTGGTCGCCGATCATACGGCTTATCATTTGGGGGCGCTGGCTATGATTAAACGGCTGGTTACAAGCTCGTAGGTTTGGATAACTGATAAAAGGGAGGAACAGGGATGAAATATATTCAAAAGAGTGTTCTTGTGATTTTCTTGGTCTCTGCACTGGCGGCAAAGACACACGCTGAATCCAATCAACCCTCCATGTCAGTACAATATAAAGAATTGACATCACCTGATTTTATTCGGGCTGTACAAGAGGCACAATCCACTTGTCTGATTCCTCTTGGAGTTTTGGAAAAGCATGGTCCGCATTTGCCTCTGGGTACGGATATGATAGATATTCGTGAAATCGCCTTGCGAGCGGCCAAAAAAGAGTATGCCATTGTTTTTCCTGAATATTATTTCGGCCAAATTCACGAAGCCAAACATCAGCCAGGGACACTTGCCTATAGTTCAGAGTTGATCTGGAATGTGCTGGATGAAACCTGCAAAGAGCTGGCGCGCAATGGGCTGAAAAAGATTATTCTGGTCAACGGGCATGGAGGTAATAATAACTTTTTGCGTTACTTTTGTCAATCACAACTAGAGTCGGCAAAGGATTATGCTGTCATTTTATTCACGCCGGAAACTCCTGCGGAACTCGTAAAAGAGCTTGAAGGTATGCGCAAGACGACCACCGGAGGACATGCGGATGAAGTCGAAACATCCATGATGCTGGCACACCGGTCCGAGCTGGTCAAACTTGAAAAAGCACGCGATCAGTCCGGCAAAGATCAACAACGCCTCGATCACCTGGAACACGGTTATACCGGAATCTGGTGGTATGCCAAATATCCGAATCATTATGCCGGTGACGGGAGTCCGGCTCGCGCAAAGATCGGCGAACGGGTCCTCAATAACCGTGTAGAGCAATTGGTGGAATTGATAAAAACAGTAAAATCAGATGAAAAGATATTGCAATTGCAGAAACGGTTTTTTGAGGAATCCAAGCATCCTATCAAGACTAAACAATAATAAAGTTGTCGAGTTTTGGTATGACAGATTTTAGAAAAAATCACTCTTGTCCAAAAGTCGTTGATAAACCTCACGCTAGGACGCAAACCTGCAAAGAATCGTTTATATGATTGAAAAATTATTTTTCAAACGCTTTTTGAGGATTATGTGTGCAAGCCATCATTTAACAGAACATTAAAGCCACTTTAGCGGTTTTTTTCTTCGCATCTTGCCGACTTGATCAACTGGGTTGTTTTCAATAAAAGATCCAGTTCTTTATTTTTACTATTGAAAATGAATACCGAGCCGGAATATATCTTCTTTGACATCGTTATTCAAAATATAATGAAAATTCGAGAGCTCAAAGGAGAGAATCATGAAATCCTATGATATTATTTGGATCGGAACAGGACAGGCAACCGGCACCAGCATCCCCGCTTTAACCAAGGCTGGTAAGAAAATTGCCATTATCGAAGGGGGACGATTCGGCGGTTCTTGTATCAATTTTGGATGCACGCCTACCAAAGCTCTGGTGGCCAGTGCCCGGGTTGCTTGGCACGTCAGAGAGGCTGCCGGGTATGGGATCGAGGTGAATGATTTTTCTGTCAATTTTGACCGGGTCATGCAGCGACAGATCGATATCCGGGAAAAAGGCAGCAAAGGACTCGAATCCTGGCTGACAGGGTTGGATCATGTCGATGTCTATAAAGAATACGGTCGTTTTCATGATTCTCATACGGTGATCGTCGGCGATGAAAAATTGCGCGGTGAAACCATCGTCATTCATACCGGCGCCCGGCCGAGGAAACCCGATATCCCCGGTCTCGATCAGGTCGATTGGCTGGATAATGACCGGCTGCTCAATGTCGATAAAAAACCAGCGCACCTTATAATCCTGGGGGGGAGCTATATCGGCATGGAATTCAGCCAAGCGTTTCGGCGATTTGGCAGTGAGATCACGATCCTCGAAAAAGGCGATCAGCTCATGTTTCGGGAAGATCAGGATGTAGCGGCAACCGCAAAAAAGATTGTCGAAAAAGAAGGGGTGTCTGTTCAACTGAATGCAGAGGTTCAGCGTGTTGCAAAATCTCCTCAAGGGGTCAGGGTCGAGTATCTCAAGGACGGCACGTCTCATCTGATAGAGGGCAGCCACCTGTTGGTCGCCGCCGGCCGCCAGCCCAATAGCGATGGTTTGAATTTAGAGTCCGTCAGAGTGGAAACCCTCAATCATGGTTACATCAAAGTCAATGATTTCGGCCAAACCAGTATCCCTCATATCTTTGCCCTGGGAGACGTCAATGGCCGGGGAGCCTTTACTCACACCTCTGTCAATGATGGCCAGGTTTTTACAGATTTTTATCTGGATAAAGGAAAACGCAAAATATCCGACAGAACCCTCATCTATAATCTCTATATCGATCCCCCTTTGGGTCGTGTCGGCATGAACGAAAAGATGGCTCTAAAAAGCGATAATAATGTCCTCATGGCCACCCTACCCATGGATAAGGTGTCCAGAGCCAATGAAAAGGGCGAAACCGACGGCATGATAAAACTGCTGGTCGATGCCGATACCGAACAGTTTCTGGGCGCCACGATTTTCGGAACCGGTGGGGATGAAATCGTCAGTGTCATCGCCACCTTTATGGCCGGCAAACAATCTTATAAAGCATTCCAAAAAGCGGTTTTGCCACATCCCACGGTCGCGGAAATGTTGCCGTTCGTTTTGAATGGGTTAGAGCCATTGAAACCCTCGACCTGAAACCAGCCAGATGTTATTCAACCTCAAGGATGTGGATCCCTGCAGAGAATCAGGCTATCCACGAAAACCACAAGGACATAACTAATATATTGGGAATGGATGAATCTGAAAATCACACTGCCATAGACTATCCATCTGATTTCTTTTTTGCTTGATCAATAGCGTTTGCTAATAGTTTTTCAATGTTTTTGTGTCGTGCACCCTTTTTAAGGTACGAAAAATCGAGTTTATCAAATTGAACTATCAGCACACCCAGGGCATCAGTCCATTGACGTTCAGAAATTTCATTCCCTGTTTTGTACCAGTATAATTTGTGGAGAATGATATCTTCTGCACGTGCTATATAAAGACTCTGCTCGGATGTCTCTGAGATATGATACAATTCTCTTTGTGCCATTTCTTCCCTTGCAAACAAGTCCTTTTGCATGATAAAAATATCCACTTTGAACATCGTCTCGAGATGAATGAGATTGAAAGAGCTGCCATGATCGATAGCTTGATGTATCATATCAGCATCGATAAAAAAAGAATCCTTTAAGGCCTGTACAAGAGGGGAAATGTGTTTATGAAAAAGTTCTGCCACCATATCAACATCCTGGGTAGCACGTGGTATGCCATGTAATGAGCTGGCTAAAGAACCACCAACCAAATAGCGGATTTGTTGATGCTCGAATTGTTTAGCAATAAGATGAGTAATATAGAGCGGTTCGCCCAGCATTATTTCAGTACCCATGTATGTCCACATCCCAATTGAATACCCGTTTCATGGTCTCCTTATCCAGCCATAGCGATGCGAGCCGCAGCTGTTGTTCTCGATTGGATATGGAACCATACTGTTTACGAATACGAGCGAGAGCCAATTGCTGAACAGCCAGAGTTGCTTCACTAACTCTTTTTAATTTCATTTGTGGTGACATTTTGCGGTACCCCTCGATAAGCGTTTTGCGCACATTTCGGGGTGTATCTTCTGAGAGTATAGGCAAGGTACCCTCTTTTTTTTTGTGCTTTGATATGAATATAAGCTCCAGAATCTTTGATTGCAATGGAAAAGAGATCTCTTTACCATCATCCTTTTAACGGGTATCTGAAAGCACCTCGTATTTTTTAGCATGCGGAACCTGTTGCATGACCTCCAGCAGATCAGGGTCGGCAGTGACGGGCCTGCGATTGACGAGATCAAAGATCACGCCGTCCAGTTTGATCACCACTGCTTTTTTGCCGTTTTCCTTGAGCACATCGTGCTGCACCTTCCAGCGGGTTCCTTCGGGAGACAGTCCGGCCAGCAGATAGGTGATGGTGATGGTCTCGCCCAGACGCACTTCGCGCAGGAATTGTGCTTGCAGTCCGGTATAGATGGCACCCAGATTGCGTTTCTCGAACTCTTTGGGGGGGAATCCATTCTCGCTGAAAAAGCGATAACGCAGATCTGCCGTGGCATCGATATAGGCGGAATACCGCACATGGCCGTTGGCATCCAGATCTGACCAGCGGATGTTGTAGGTGAGTGAATAGGTGTCCATGATTGCCCTTTCTGGTTGTACATTATGAATCACGCCCAAATGTGAAAATACCTGGGATAAACCATCCCGGAAAAAAGGGATTCAATTTTCGAAACGGTTGTGTACCAGAGCCCGGTTTGTCTCGGCGGCTTGGTGACTTTGCGAGAGCCCTCTAATTTTGTCTGCTCGCCTTTAACCGTAAACCCCTGGGCACCAGGATCAGCTCGCTGAGATCGAACAGCCATTGTACCAGGAGAGCGAGGGCTGCTGCCGGAACGGCTCCCTGCAGAATCAGCGAGGTGTCGTCCAGCCGGATC
>WJME01000042.1 GCA_014728115.1 Candidatus Zhuqueibacterota bacterium
CCCCCATCCCATGAAACAATATGGATTCATTCTTTCGATCTGTCCCATGGGCTCAACATCTCTGCCGGTTTGTGCGATGAACCGATGCACAGGGTGTTGCCAGCTGGCTCGAACTCTTGCCATAATGTCTTCATCATAGGCATAGAGTATGCCTCCCGCGACCACTATCCCCCCGAGCTGTATTGCGCTTTTTTTGTTTATCCGCGCGGGTGCACTGAGAAGGGTCCAGAAATCACGGATCGTGTTTGTGGTCGTCTCTTTGATCGTGTGAGGCAGATATACCACCCCGTTTTTAAGACTATCCCAGGACATCACTTGAATAAATGCCTGGCTGGAGCAGGAATCGACAGAATGCCCTGCCTGGCACGGCAGGGCACATAAAAAGAGGGTCATCAATACTATGACAATGCGAATCATTTCAAGGATCAGGTTTATTCCGTGACCATTTCTTTTTGGATTTCCTCGAGAGATTTACCTTTTGTCTCGGGAAACCAGATTTTGACCACAAAAAATTGTACCATCATAGAGACAGAAAAAACCAGAAAGGCGATACCCCCTCCGGTTTCGCCATATTCAGCGATCACAGGAAAGAGCCATGAAATCAGGGCCGCCATAAACCAGTGTGAAAAGCTGCCAAAGGCCTGGCCCTTGGCTCGAACTCGATTGGGAAAGACTTCGGCAATATAGACCCAGATCACAGCGCCCTGAGAGAGCCCGAAAAAGGCGATGAATCCTAACAAGCTGACAAGAACAATCGTGCCGCCGGGATTGGGGGATAAAAAGTTCAATCCCACAATGCCAAGAAACAGGATCATGCCCAGAGAACCTGTGATGAGAAGTTTTTTGCGTCCAAAAAAATCAATGACAGACATGGCAATAATAGTAAAAACCAGATTGGTGACTCCCACGGAAACAGCCTGAAACATGGCTGAATCACTGCTGTATCCTGCCATCTCAAATATACGAGGTGCAAAATACATAATGGCGTTGATGCCCGACATTTGGTTGAAAAATGCGAGCAGAAAAGCCAGCATAATGGGTTTCCGGTATTTGGATTGAAAAAGCGTTTCATCTTGGCGGGTCGTAGCAGATCTCACCGAGTCGATGATTTGATTCAACACCTGTTCAGGATTGGGAGTGGCCAGTCTGCTCAACAGTGCCCGGGCATCATCGATACGATCTTTGATCACCAGCCAGCGCGGAGTTGCCGGAATGGGGATAAGAAGGATCAGAAACAAAAGAGCAGGGATCGCCTCGATCCCAAGCATATAGCGCCAGCCTTCTGTTGCAATGTATTGAGAGATCAAATAGTTGGAGAAAAACGCCACGAGAATACCTGTCACGACATTAAACTGAAACAAGCCGACCAGTCTGCCGCGCAGGTTCGCATGGGCGATTTCTGCGATGTACATAGGTCCGATCACGGAGGATGCGCCTACGCCCAGGCCCCCCAAGAAACGATAGATCATAAATCCATACCAATTGCTGGTAAGGGCCGACCCCAGGGCAGACACCATGTAGAGCAAGGCAATGACAATCAAAGCTTGTTTTCTTCCAAAAACATCAGCGGGTTTGCCGGCAACCAGTGCCCCGATAACCGTGCCGATCAACGCCATCGCTACTGTCAGTCCATGCCAGAAACCCGAATGTTGAAACAATTCCTGAATGGATTTTTCGGCGCCCGAAATGACCGCCGTATCAAAGCCAAAAAGAAAGCCTCCGAGTGCAGCCACAATCGAAGCATAAAATACATACCCGCGTCCTCTCATGCTCTACTCCTATCTGTTTCTCTCGAGTCAAAATCTCAGAATAGCACTTAAAGATAGTAAAAATTTCCAGATATCCAAGAAATTGATTTGTTTTATAGAAATTTCATCCGGCCAAAGCGATTGATTGAAATTTCAGCCCTGGCAATGTCGTTATTGATACAAACTGACTCGAGAATTTTACAGAGGCGGCCTTTATGTATCATCCCATTGAAAACTATGGTATTATCGGAGATATGCATACCTCAGCGCTCATCGGCCTGAACGGGAGTATCGATTGGCTTTGTTTTCCCCATTTCGATTCTCCAACCATTTTTGCTGCCATTCTGGATGATAAAAAAGGGGGGTGGTTTCGTATCGAAACCGACCCGACTGCACGTCAGAAACAATTTTACCTGCCAGAGACGAATGTTCTGGTGACCCGCTTTTTGGCCAGGGACGGTGTTCTTGAAATCATCGACTATATGCCCATATTTCCTCATGATGTACAGGAAACACACCATCACCAGCTGATCCGGCATATCAAAGTGGTGCGGGGAACCATGTCTTTTCACATTGAGTGCAAACCCGCTTTTGACTATGCCCGCCAGGACCACAAACTGGTCATCAATAACAATATCGCGAGATTCGATAGCCCGGATCTCGATTTACAATTGGCTGCGACGCGAAAATTAGAGGCCCGTGAGGGTGCGGCTATCGCCGATTTTACTTTAGACGAAGGTGAAGAAGAGACTTTTGTTCTCGAACGCGATGGCCGTGACAGGTCACCTGAACAGCTTGCCAACCTTCATCAAGAACTATTGCATAAAACAATCCGGTATTGGCAGGGTTGGTTGTCTCACAGCAGCTATCAGGGACGCTGGCGTGAAACGGTTGACCGGTCCGCACTGCTGTTAAAGTTGCTGACATTTCAGCCAACCGGGGCGATCGTGGCGGCTCCGACAACCAGTCTTCCGGAGGAGATCGGTGGAGAGCGCAATTGGGATTATCGCTATACATGGATCCGTGATGCAGCGTTTACCTTGTATGGCCTTTTGCGCATCGGATTTACCGAAGAAGCATCCCGTTTTATGCACTGGATTGAAGAACGATGTCATGAACTCGATCCTGATGGTTCGTTACAGATCATGTATGGGCTGGACGGCCACCACAACCTGACTGAAAAACATCTCGATCATCTCAATGGCTATCGTGATTCAAAACCCGTGCGTATCGGCAATGGAGCGTATAACCAGTTGCAGCTTGACATCTATGGGGAACTCATGGATACGGTTTACCTATACAACAAGTATGGCAGTCCGATTTCTTTTGATCTCTGGCAGCAACTCACGCGGTTGCTGGACTATGTTTGCGACCACTGGCAAGAGCCGGATGAGGGGATCTGGGAAGTGCGCAGTGGCAAACAGCGATTCGTCTATTCCATGCTCATGTGCTGGGTCGCCCTGGACAGAGGGTTACGGCTTGCTCAAAAGCGTTCTTTTCCCGCAGACCTCGACAAATGGCTCAAGGTTCGTAATCAAATCTAT
The DNA here is from genome assembly GCA_014728115.1 of Candidatus Zhuqueibacterota bacterium. Lineage (GTDB taxonomy): Bacteria > Zhuqueibacterota > Zhuqueibacteria > Residuimicrobiales > Oceaniaggregativiventaceae > Oceaniaggregativivens. The sequence goes on from WJME01000042.1 coordinate 3,293, forward strand.
CATACTATTATGGATAAAGGATGGAGCCAGCATAGAAAAGCCTTTGTGCAATACATTGATTCCAATACCCTGGATGCGTCTACGCTGATTATGCCTCTGGTCTTTTTTGTCTCTCCTTCGGATCCACGGATGCTGCAGACGATCGATGCCATCAACAAATCCCCTGACAAAGGTGGCCTGGTCGCGGACAGTCTGGTTTATCGCTATAATACCAAAGAGTCTTATGACGGCGTGAGCGGAGAAGAGGGGACATTTAATATGTGTACCTTTTGGCTCGTAGAGGCTCTTACCCGTGCCGGACGGTTTGATTCTCGTCGCTTGCGTGAGGCCAGGCTGATGTTTGAAAAAATGCTGGGGTATGCCAACCATGTGGGACTTTATGCCGAAGAGATCGGCCCCTGTGGTGAAGCGCTGGGCAACTATCCCCAGGCCTTTACACATCTTTCTCTGATCAGTGCTGCCTTTAATCTCAACCGGACATTGGGCTAGATCGTTCGCATTATCTTGTTGTTGTTCTAAAGGACTTTTGGGGAGCTGCAAGAGCACTCTAGAGATCTTGCACAGATTGTTCTGTCTGGGTTAACTTTAGGGTTTGTGCTCTATGCAATAATTTAATTCATTCATCCCGCCTTTTTTGGCCTGCTATTAAAAAAAGCAATTGTGTCTGATTAATTATTTTTATATGTTTAGTCTCTGTCCAGTTATCCTGCCAAAAGGGAAAAGTATGAAAAAATCATTATCAAAGCAATGGATGCATTCTACGGGATTTATTACGCTTCTCGTTGTCCTGCGAACCCTGATCGGGTGGCACTTTTTGTACGAAGGGCTGGCCAAATTTTTCAGTCCGGAATGGAGTTCTGCCAGCTATTTGATTCTGTCTCGATGGCTGTTTGCCGATTTTTTCCACTGGATTGCCGCCAATCCAACTGCCCTCGCTATAGCAGATGGGTTGAATATCATTGGGTTGATTATGATCGGTCTTGCGCTGATGACCGGAGTATGGGCGCGATGGGCCAGTATGGCGGGAATGCTTTTACTGGGCTTGTATTATATCAGCAATCCGCCGTTTATCGGATTCGAATATGGCATGCCGACCGAAGGACACTATCTAGTGGTCAATAAAAATTTGGTCGAACTCGCTGCACTGGGATTGTTTGCTTTTCTACCATCCCATTATTTACCGGGCCTGGGCCGTTTAATGAGTCATTTCTGGCAGAGCTATAAAGCATCGCCCCAGACCGAGCCTGTCGATAACAGTAAACGAGAGCTGGTAAAAAATCTTGCCATTGTGCCGGTTCTGGGCGGATTCGTCTATGCTGTTTTGAAAAAACAAGGTTACTTTAGTCAGGAAGAAGCACAATTACAAGAGGTCGATGCCGTTACCAGCGCCACCATGAAAAGTTTTAATTTTTCCAGTCTGCAAGATCTTCAGGGAGAGATGCCCAGGTCCAAGATAAAAGAGGTGGAATTGTCGCGTTTAATCCTGGGAGGAAATCTCATCGGCGGCTGGGCCCATGCCAGAGATCTGATCTATGCCTCCAGCCTTGTCAGGGCCTATCACAGCGAAGCCAAAATCTTTGAAACATTCATGTTGGCTGAGCGCTGCGGAGTCAATACAGTGTTGACCAATCCCTTGCTTTGCAATGTGATCAACAAATACTGGCAGCAAAAACTCGGCAAGATTCAATTTATTTCTGATTGTGGTGGCAAAGACTTGTTGGCGATGATACAAAAATCCATCGATAATGGTGCTTGTGCCTGTTATATACAAGGTGGGGTGGCAGATACACTGGTCGCTGAAGGAAAATTCGATCTGATGAACCAGGCTCTCGAGCTTATCTGGCAAAATGGCCTGCCTGCCGGCATCGGAGGGCATCGTATCGAGACGATAAAGTCCAGTGTGAACGCCGGACTGGTACCAGATTTTTGGATGAAAACGCTGCACTCACACGACTATTGGTCTGCCGAACATCGACGTGAACATGACAATGTATGGTGTTATGATCCGCAACAGACGATTGAATTCATGGAGTCTCTGCCTCAACCCTGGATTGCCTTTAAAACCCTTGCTGCCGGTGCTATTTCACCGGAACAAGGATTTAGGTATGCATTTAATCATGGCGCCGATTTTATCTGTGTCGGGATGTATGATTTTCAGATGGTCGATGATGTAAATCTGGCGTGTAACATTTTGTCTCAGCCAATCCAACGCAATCGACCCTGGCGTGCCTAACCCGTTTACAGCTGGAAAGTAAATCCAAATAATGCTTGAAAGGATTTTTATCAGATTCTATAAATTATTTCTACTTTTTATATTCGCCTTTTCCTGTTGGGCGTTGGTCCATTGTAAAGGGAAATGGAAAACACCCCTCGAGTTCAAGGATCCCGATCCTGTTGGTTTACTGTTCACTGAAGATTTTGAAACCGGAAAATTTTCCTCTTATTGGCGATTCTCCGGCAATGCACCTCAAGTCGATTCCAGTCGGGCCCGGTCCGGACGATTTTCCATGAAAACCGTCCTCGACCGTGATACCAGCACCATTGCCCACCGCACCGAAGTCGCCGGACCGGAAGCTGAACTGCACCATGAATACTGGTACGGTTTCAGTATCTATCTGCCTGAAACATATCTCCAGGACAAGATATGGGAGGTGGTGGCGCAATGGCATGGTCAGCCGGATTTCGATATCGGTGAGGACTGGCGTCTGCCGGTTCTCTCTTTGAGAACCGAACGCGGGATTTGGCGCCTGTTTAATACCTGGGACAAAAAACGCAATACTTTTGTCGATGGCATACCGGTTTATGGCGAGACAGAGATTATCGAGCTCGGCGCGTATGAAACCGGCGTCTGGACGGACTGGGTGATCCATGTGCGCTGGTCGTATTCTCCTTTTGGATTCCTGCGGGTCTGGAAGAACGGCGAATTGGTTGTAGAAAAGATCGGGCCCAATTGCTATAATGACGAAAAGGGGCCTTATTTCAAGATGGGACTCTATAAAGGATGGGCAGATCCCAATATAGAGTGTGATGCAGTGTGTCGACGCGTGCTTTATCATGATGCATTCCGCATGGCAGGCAATGCCGGATCTTTTGAAATGGTCATGCCCTAGTTCTCCCCGAGTATCCACGAATAACCCAAAGTAAAAACCTTAATCATAAATATTTTTAACTTTATGGGCTCCCCTTCGTGATCTTGGTAAATTTATAAAATTGTTATTTATAGATTTTCCAAACTTCTTATTCTTAAATGTATGAATAATGCAGGTCTCACGTTCCGATTCTCCTCCGAGCTTGCCTGTTTTTACCTGAATGTTTTAGGAACACAAAAAACTAATCCTGGTCATCAAAATTAAGAGTTTTGTCCATTAAGGCTTGCTGGTCTTGGTGAATTTTCTTTTTCTCGATACATCAATGTGCAGATCAAGTGCTACATAATTTCAGGGGGGTGACTTTTGCTGCAATTTACTGTATCTATCCCACCTGTGACAATCTATTACAATTTTTTACTGGATTTATCTCTTTTATTGACTTATTATAGGCCTTAAATTGACGAATTATACCCCTTGGACTATTCTTTCTGGAGAATGCAATGGCTCAGTTTAAATCAAAAATTTTGACTGTTTTTCTTGTTATGCTCTTTCCTGTGCTGATGTTTGCCGCTGATTGGCCACAATTTCGAGGGTTGAATCGGGATGGAATCTCTCCGGAGACTGGATTACTCGAACAATGGCAGCCTGACGGTCCTAAACTGATTTGGTCAACTGAAATTCTGGGTTCCGGCTTTTCTTCACCGTCGATCGCCAATGGCAGAGTTTTTGTGACCGGCGAAATCGATGGCGAGGAAACCGTTTTTGCATTTGATCTTTCCGGCAAAGAGTTATGGAAAACAACATACGGGCCCATGTGGAAAGGATCCTATCCTGCGGTTCGTACCACCCCCACCGTGGATGGCTCCAATCTTTATGTGATTAGCGGTATGGGAAATATCGCCTGTATGGATGTACAGTCCGGTCAGATAAAATGGCAAGTCCAAGCTGTCGACAGGTTCAAAGGTGAATATGACAGGTGGGGCATTTCCGAATCTGCCCTGATCGTCGATGATATCGTCATTGTGACCCCCGGAGGTCCGGATGCTTCTTTAGTCGGCTTGAATAAACAAACCGGCGCTACGGTATGGACGAGTAAAGGGTTAAGCGATAAAGCGAGCTATTGTTCTCCTGTTCTGGTTGAGCGGGGAAACAAAAAAATTGTCGTGACCATGCTCGAGAATCATTTTGTCGGTGTCGACGCCAAAACAGGCAAGGTTTATTGGAGTGATGCTTTTAGTGAATATCAGGATGATGCCAAATCCATCAATCCTGTTTCGCCAATCGTTCACAATGGTATGATTTATACAACCAGTGGCTATGACGATGGTGGGGCAATGTATGAACTGTCCGCCGATGGTACCAGCGTAACTCGAAAATGGACAGACGCTACCCTGGATGTGCATATCGGAGGTGCGGTGCTCATAGATGGCATCATATATGGTTCTAATTGGGAAAATAATCGTAACGGGAACTGGGTTGCCTTGGACTGGCAGACCGGTACGACGCGATATGAGCACAAATGGATCACAAAGGGAGCGATCATTGCCGCAGACGGCAAGCTCTATTGCTATGAAGAAAAAGACGGTAATTTCGGTCTTGTAAATGCGATCCCGGAAAAATTCGATTTGATCTCTTCTTTTGAGATCACAAAGGGCTCCAAGCAGCACTGGGCTCATCCAGCGATCAGCGATGGCCGGCTCTATGTGAGGCATGGGGAAGCATTGATGGTCTATGATATCAAAGCCCAATAGGGCTGAATATTTTTCAGGTTTCGATTCTCAATCCTTTTTTCAGGGGAAGAGTATGAATCGCAGATCTTTTTTGACAATTTCTGCATCCTCTCTGGCCTTGCCGGTTTTAGGTAGTGCCAGAGACCGGAAATTCGATGCCACCCGGTCACCTGAACTTTACGAGTGGCGCCAGTATCAAATATTGCCCGGTGCAGGTAAAAAGCGTTTCGAGACATTTATCAAAGACGCTGCCCTGCCTGCCTGGAATCGTTTCGGAATATCACCTGTAGGCGTTTTCAAGCCTGTCATAGGGAGTGATAGTCTTAATCTCTATATCCTTCTCGTACACAATTCCATCCACTCTGTCATGTCTCTTGAAAACGCACTTGCAAATGATGCCGAATATCTTTCCGCGGGACAAGACATTTTACAGTCAGGCGTTGATAATCCTGCAATCCTGCAGATGAACAGCTGGCTCTTGACAGCGTTCAGCCACTATCCCCGCGTACAGAAACCAGCGTTTCATCAGCTTACCGATCGTATTTATGAGCTGCGTATTTACAAGAGTCCGACCGAAATGGCACTGGATCGAAAAATCGCCATGTTCAATCAGGGGAGTACGATCGACCTTTTTCAAAAGCTCAATCTCCATGCCATCTTTTACGGAAAAACCGTGATCGGGCATCAGCAGCCAAGCCTGATCTATATGATGGCGTTTCGAAATCTTGAAGACCGGGAAGCGAGCTGGAAACGGTTTGGACGATCAAGCGAATGGGAACTATTGCGCAAAGACGACCGTTTTATTGATAGTGTCTCCAGCACATCAAAGTTGATACTCTGTCCCACCGAGTATTCCCAAATTTAACCACGGCTGCCTTGAACTGTATGTAGTTTAGACCTTTAAGGAGGGGTTCCATGCGTCAGTTTAGTATCGTGTTGATCTTTATTTTGTTAAATACCGGTTTCTCTCAAATCACTTCCCAATGGCGGGGACCTGATCGGGAAGGAATCTATCCCCGGGAAAATCTTTTGAAATCCTGGCCTGCTGACGGCCCCAGGCTCTTGTGGTCAACAGAAGATCTTGGTGAGGGCTATTCCTCAGCTGCTGTTACATCCGACCGGGTTTACATTACCGGCCTGCTAGGCGGTACCGGTTATTTGTTCGCATTTGATCATCAGGGTAAGCAGCTCTGGAAAGCGAGCTATGGGCCTGAATGGGATAAAGGCCATCCCGGTGCGCGAACCACGCCGACAGTGGTGGGTGATCTTTTGTATCTTGTGAGCGGCATGGGACAGGTGGTCTGTTTCGATACCCAGGGAAAAAAGATCTGGAGTGTGGACATGATGCAGGAATTCGGAGCTCGTCAGCTCTCCTGGGGCCTTACTGAATCTCCTCTGGTTTATGATAATATCGTGATCTGCACACCGGGTGGCTCTAATGCCATGATAGCTGCATTGGATCGAAAAACCGGTAAAACCCTTTGGGCCACCAAAGGCAACGGAGAAAAGTCTGCCTATTGTTCTCCTGTGCTTGTCAACCATAATGGCAGGCGCCTCATCCTGACGATGACCGGCGAATCTGTCGTAGGAGTGGATGCAGATACGGGTGAATTTCTGTGGCAGGACACGCATCGTACCCGATATGACATCAATCCCAATACCCCGATTTATGAGAATGGCCTGATCCATACCACCAGTGGTTATGGCACCACAGGCAGTCAGCTCTTTAAACTCTCTCAGGATGGCAATTCCATTGAACGCGTTTGGCATAATGAAACACTCGATAGCCAGATGGGTGCCAGTGTTCTTGTGGATGGCTATCTCTATGGATCCGGACACCGAAATAAAGGCTGGCATTGTCTGGATTGGCAGACCGGAAAAACACAATATTCTGCGCGAGAGCTGGGAGACAAAGGAGCGGTCATCTTTAGTGATGGTTTTATGATTCTCTATAGCGAAGACGGGGATGTGGCGTTGGTTAGACCCAATTCACAAAAGCTCGATGTCGTTAGCTCTTTCAAGATCACCAGAGGCTCGGGTCCCCATTGGGCCCATCCGGTGGTCAAAGATGGCAGGTTGTATGTCCGGCATGGTGAAGTCATGATGGTCTATGATATTGCCGCCCAATAGCGAGTCATCTGCCGCACCTCATTTCGGCCATGTCGATTGAGGTCTTGTCATTCTAATCATAATTGGGTACATTGAACGATGAAAAAAATCTCGCTCTATATCCTTTGTTTGTGCTTTTGCCTCATTTCAGGGTTTGCTGCCACCCCCGATAAATCACAATGGCGTGGTCCGGAACGCACCGGAGTATATCCTGAATCAGGACTCTTGAATTCATGGCCGTCTCAGGGTCCGGAACTGCTGTGGATCGCAGAGGGATTGGGAGAGGGCCACGGATCCGTGGCTGTGGCCAATGATCGTATTTATGTGGCCGGGATGCTCGATACGACGGGGATCTTGTTCTGTTATGACCAAAAGGGTGAATCATTGTGGCAAACGCCTTATGGTCCGGAATGGAGCACAAACTATCCGGGTGTACGGTCCACTCCGACTGTGATTGGCAAACATCTTTACCTACAGAGTGGCACAGGCCTTTTGGTTTGTTTCGATTCGATATCCGGTGATATTCTCTGGAGTGTGAATCTGCTCGAGCGGTTCGAGGCCGAGAATATCCGCTGGGGAATGGCAGAATCCCCGCTCGTACATGGGGATGTCATTTATGCCACTCCCGGTGGGCCTGTTCATAATGTCGTGGCACTCGACCGTTTTAGCGGAAAGACCCTGTGGACCAGTCCCGGCAATGGCGAACAGGCTGCTTATTGTTCACCTATTCTCGTGAATCATCATGGCAACAAACTGATTGTGACCATGACAACGGAATCGATTATCGGTATCGATGCCGGATCCGGAGAAATGCTATGGCATGTCCCGCAATTTCAGCGCAACAAGATCCACGCCAATTCTCCCTATTATGAGAATGGTCATATTTTATGTGTCAGTGCAGAGAACAAGCCGAATTCCGGTGCTGTTTTGCTCCGGCTGTCAAACGATGGCCGTTCTGTTGAGCAGGTATGGCGAAATATAGAATTCAATAACTTGATGGCCTCGTTTATCGTCCGGGATGGAGCGATTTACGGATCGCGCTATCGTAAAGATGAATGGCTGGCTCTGGATTGGATGACCGGCGAGATATTGCATCGGTTCACCGGCCTCGGGGACGGGAGTTTGATTTACAGCGATGGATTGTTCTATGCCTATAGTGAAGAGGGCGAAATGGCATTGCTCGACATTACCCCGCAAGGTTATAAAGTCATCAGCCGCTTTCCGGTAGACAAGGGAAGCGGCCCGCATTGGTCACATCCTGTGATCGAGGACGGACGGCTATATCTGCGCCATGGTGATGTGCTTATGGTTTATAAAATAAAATAGAGTCATCAAAACCACAGACTCTGGAGTATGGCTCATAAAAGGGTTGAAAACGGACCTGTATACATGATCAAACTGTCAGAAAACCGGATTAAAAACCTTTCATTTATCATTCCCGCCCTTTTGGGGATTGTGGTTCTCACGTGGTGGTTCCTTTCGACTCCGGTGAGTGATTTATCCATGTTGCAACCAGGTCTGGATAATCGGCCGGCAGATGCCGGTGCTGCGCAGGAACGAGTGGAGATTGGATCTTATTTTGCCGGTTTTAGCGGCCAGGCATCTGATATCACCACACAATGGCCCAGATTCCGTGGCAAAGACATTGACAATATCAGTAAGGAGCGTATTCCTCTCGCAAATTCCTGGTCCGCAGGAGGTCCGCCTGTTCTCTGGTCTGTCGAGTTGGGTGAGGGACATTCCGGGCCTGCTGTGGCCTATGGTAAAGTCTATATATTGGATTATGATGAAGAAAATCGCCGCGACATTTTGCGGTGTTTTTCCCTGGATGACGGCTCTGAACTATGGCAACGCGGTTATGATATCTATGTCAAACGCAATCACGGGATGTCACGCACCATCCCTGCTATTTATGATTCCATGGTCGTGACCATGGGCCCTAAATGCCATGTCATGTGCACCCGCGCCGATTCCGGTGAGTTTGTATGGGGAAGGGATTTGGTGGCCGAGTTTGGGACAGAGGTCCCCCTCTGGTATACCGGACAGTGCCCGCTGGTCGATGATTCTTGTGCGGTGATAGCCACAGGCGGAGATCATCTCCTGGTAGGATTCGATCTCTATACCGGTGAGATCAAATGGCAGAGCGAGAATCCCGAAGGCTGGCAGATGAGTCACTCTTCGGTCATTCCGATGACCTTGCACGGAACCCGAGTCTATGTCTACAGCGCAATAGGCGGATTGGCCGGGATCTCGGCAGAGCCGGAATCCCGCGGTGAGATCCTTTTTTCCACGAGCGAGTGGAATCCCTCGGTTATCGCTCCGTCTCCCGTGCATGTGGGAGAGGGTCAGATATACGTGACTGCAGGATATGGTGCCGGAAGCCAGCATTTTCAGGTTTCGAATCACAACGGCTCCTGGACGATTGAATCCATGCAAGCATGTGAACCTGATCAGGGCCTGGCCTCTGAGCAACAAACCCCAATCCTGTACGAGGACCATCTTTTTGGTATTCTGCCCAAGGATGCCGGACCTGAAAGAAATCAATTCGTCTGCTGTTCCAGCCGCGATTGTTCTGATATTATCTGGACCAGCGGCAAGACCGAACGATTTGGACTCGGTCCGTTTCTTTTGGCAGACGACAAGTTTTTTATTCTCAGCGATGAAGGAGTCCTGACCATCGCCAAAGCCAGTACCCGTGAATTTATCAAGGTATCACAAACCAAGATTTTGGATGGCCATGATGCCTGGGGACCCTTGGCGTTGGTAGAGGGCCGGCTTTTGGCCAGGGACTCTCGTCGAATGGTGTGTCTGGATATCCGTGCCAATTAATTATAGAGGGTTTTATGGGAGAAAAAAATCTCAATGATCGCCTGTTAACCTTTTCGATTATCATTTTTTCTGTGCTGGGCGTACTCTATTTCGGTTTTCAGGCCTTTAAAGATGATAGCGAACCCGGTTCCGATGGCAATCCCTATGAATATGATATCGAACAGTTCAAGGAGAGCGGTGCTGATCTGGTGACCTTTACAGAAATCAATACCTTGGATCTGCCGATGCAACACGCCACAGCCCTGGCTATCGGGCCGAACGACAATCTGTTTGTCGGGGGGGACGAAATGTGGATCGATCTCGATTCACTGGGACGCGCAAAATCCCTGAATCCATGCGGTGTTTCACCCACGGCGATGGCTGTCGATGAGCAGGGAAATCTCTATCTTGCACTGGTGGATCATATCCAAATTTTTAGTCCTGAAAAAATTAAAATCGGACACTGGGATTCAATGGGCGAACGGTCGGTCATGACCTCTATTGCCCTTGCCGATGACGCCTTGTTTGCAGCCGATCCGGGCAATATGACGGTGTGGAAATTCGGCATGGATGGCACACTCTTGCAACAAGTGGCCCAGAATGATCCTGATAATGGTGTACCCAGTCTGGTGATTCCCAGCATCAATATGGATGTTGCCATGGATCCTGATGGTCATTTGTGGGTCGTGAATCCCGGCAGGCATTTGCTGGAAAATTTTACGGTCGATGGGGATTTCCGTACCATGTGGGGTGAGAGCGCCATGACCATCGAAGGGTTTTGTGGATGTTGCAATCCCACACATATTGCCATTCGCAGTGACGGATCGTTTGTTACCGCGGAAAAGGGAATCCCCCGCATCAAGGTTTATAATACCATTGGTCAACTGACGGCAGTGGTCGCGGATGCCGGGCAATTCAATCCCGATGCATTGGGCCTGGATCTCGTCATCGATAGTCAGGACAGGGTCTATGTTCTCGATCCGAGCCGCCATCAGATTCGGGTTTTTCAGCAAGATCCACAAAAGGAAGGGTAGATCATGACAATAAATCGTCGCCAGAGCTTCAAAGCCCTGATTCGATATATCCTGCTGGGCATTTCAGCGGGGATTGGTGCGGTTGCCTGGCAACAGGGAAAAATAGATATATATGGCACACTGGCTTGCTCTCTACAAAATTGTGCGTCATGTGAACAATACAAAACATGCACTCGTGAAACACGGGATTCACAATCGGGCAAGAGTAACCACAAAGGAGGCTAGATCGTGGCGAATGAAAAAAATGATCATGTAAAACGTCGTGATTTCTTGCGCTCAGGGTTGAACACTCTGGCGGGTCTCACAGTGGGCAGTGTGACCGGGCTCATGATTGGCCGTTCTTTGGCTGATGATTCTGTTTGGCAAATTGACCCCGATGTCTGTGTACAATGTGAGCGTTGTGCTGAAAACTGTATCTTGCCCCAGTCAGCGGTAAAATGTGTACACTCTTATTCCATGTGCGGTTACTGTGATCTGTGTGGTGGCTATTTGGAACCGGGTGCAAAGTCGAGGGATACCGCTGCTGAAAATCAGCTGTGTCCAACCGGAGCGATCAAACGAACGTTTATCGAAGATCCCTATTTTGAATACACTATCGATGAGAAACTGTGCATTGGTTGTGGTAAATGTGTCAAAGGATGTGGTGCCTTTGGCAATGGTTCGCTCTATTTGCAAGTTTGTCATGATGTGTGCGTGAATTGCAATGAATGTGCGATTGCTCGCTCTTGCCCGTCTCAAGCCTTTCGGCGAGTGCCTGCATCGACGCCCTATTTGTTGCGTGGGGAAGAAGGAACGACCCCGGCCAAAGAGGTCGGATAAGAGAGCCATAGCTCCAATACCGATTACCAGACCATGGATTTAAACTGGATCAAAAATGCGCGTCGCAAATAATGTCTTTATTCTTTTTCTCACTCTATGGATCAATATTGCATTGGGTCAGGTGCAACGATTTCCAAAACCCGATTTCCAGACAGGGTATGAACAGCCTTCTCCGACCACCCCCGGACCCCGCGCAATGGGACTGGAAATTCTGGATGTGATCGTCCTGGTCGGTGCCCTGGGTCTGGCTTCCTATTTTGCATTGAAAAAGCGCTCCAGAAAACACATTTTTGCGCTAGCGATCTTTTCTCTTGCTTATTTTGGCTTTTGGCGAGAGGGGTGCGTCTGTTCCATCGGCGCCATACAAAATGTCTCGCTGGCCATGTTTGATTCCGGATATGTGATTCCACTTGTCGTGGTTGCCTTTTTTGCGATACCGCTTATTTTTACACTGTTCTTTGGACGTACTTTTTGTGCCGGTGTCTGCCCGCTGGGCGCGATACAGGATGTCGTGTTGCTAAAGCCTGTGCGTGTTCCAAACTGGCTGGCACACGGATTGAGTCTTGTGCCTTATGTGTATCTTGGCACTGCAGTTCTATTTGCTGCCACCGGAGCCGGCTTTCTCATTTGCCGGTACGATCCGTTTATCGGTTTCTTTCGGTTTGGTGCCACATTCAACATGGTTCTTTTTGGTGGATTTTTACTTTTGTTGGCCACCGTGGTTGGCCGGCCATATTGCAGATTCCTGTGTCCGTTAAGCGTTTTGTTGAACTGGAGTTCCCGGCTGTCGCGCAAGCATGTGACCATAACCCCGTCAGAGTGCATCAATTGCCGGCTGTGCGAGGATTCGTGTCCGTTCGGTGCCATTAACCCTCCAACCGAGGCGAAACCCCCGGAAAAACGTTCTCAGGGACTCAAACGACTCGCTCTTGTGCTGGTGCTTGCCCCGGTCATCATTGTTGCCAGCGGATGGGTGGTCTCAAAACTATATGTGCCCCTGTCTCGCCAGCATTTTACGGTTTCCCTGGCCGAAAAAATCCGGTTGGAAAATCAGGGGGTCATCAGCGAAACCACAGATGAGACACAGGCCTTTCGTTCTTCAGGTACACCGGTGCAAGAGCTCTATGACAATGCCCTGTCAATTCAAAATAAATTCAGAATTGGAGGATGGATATTGGGAGCCTTTTTAGGACTGGTGATCATGATCAAAATCATCAACCTTTCAGTCCTTCGTCCGCAAAGCGAGTATACGGCAGATAATGGCAATTGTGTGAGTTGTGGCCGGTGCTTTTCCTATTGTCCGGTACAAGCCGGATCGTCGAACCAGTGATCTAGTATGGGATGAAAATGGAAACCAATAAAAAAAATCGACTAAAAGCCCTGATCGCCAAACGCGTGGCAATCGTCTCTTTTATTTTTGCGGTCTTGCTCAGTATATTGTTGATCGCCAATACGGTTCAGATGAAAACTGTGGACCCGCTCAACAGTCCGGCATTGACGCAATTGATGAAACAACTGCAAAATAATCCCAATGATCAGGCCCTTAAAGAACAAATTCGCGCACTGGATCTTTTGGCTCGTAAAGCCTACTTTACCTATCAATGGCAGATCCGTACAGGGACGACCATGTTGTTCGTTTCTGTGCTCGTTCTGCTCATCTCTCTGAAAACGCTGAGTTCCATGAAACGTCAATTGCCTGACTTAAATGAATCAGACAGCGAGCGCACATGGATGGATCGGATATTGTCAAGGAAATCTCTTGTTATCGGAGGAGTGACCCTGTTTGCGTTGGCCTTTTTGGGCGGTGCTCTTTCCGAGAGTGCGTTAAAGGACCTTGAAAAAGATCCGGCAAAGCAGGGATCATTCGCTTCGAGAAAAGAGATGGCGGAAAATTGGCCGTTTTTCAGAGGACCCAACAGTCTTGGTGTCGCGACTATGACGTCTGCTCCCACAGAATGGGATGGCGAAAGTGGCGAAAATATTGCCTGGAAAGTCGAGATACCCAAACCGGGATTCAATTCCCCAATTATATGGGAAGAAAAATTATTTTTGTCGGGCGCAGACGAGGATTTACAACAGGTCTATTGCTATGATACCGATTCAGGTGAGCTGCTTTGGACCTCAGATATCGTCAACGTGCCCGGCACACCGGCAGAGTCCCCTGACGTGACCGATGATACCGGCTATGCAGCCCCCACCATGGCCACCGACGGACAGCGAGTTTTCACGATTTTTGCCACCGGAGATCTGGCTTGTCTCGATATGTCCGGCAATATATTGTGGTCTAAAAATCTGGGATTACCGGATAATCATTATGGTCACTCTTCTTCTTTGCTGACGTTTGAAGACCTTTTGATCGTACAGTATGATCATAATGAGAGTCAGCAGCTCTATGCGTTTAATACCTTTAATGGCAATCTGGTTTATGAAACCCCCCGGCCGGATGTACAAATCTCCTGGGCTTCGCCGGTCCTGATCGATTTCCAGGAGCAGACACAAGTGGTTCTCAATTCCAATCCCTTTGTGATGGGGTATGATGTCAAAACCGGAAAAGAGTTGTGGCGGATCGATTGTATGAGCGGTGAGGTCGCTCCTTCTGTGGCTTTTGCAGAGGGTCGGGTTTTCGCAGTGAACGAGTTTGCACTCTTGGCAGGCATTCAACTCGAACCCAATCCTTCTATGATCTGGGAGTATGAAGATGAACTCTCTGAAGTGGCCAGTCCGGTGGCCACATCCGAATTATTGATTATGGCCTCCAGCTATGGCACGATTTCATGTCTTGACACCAAAACCGGCGAATTGATCTGGAGTCAGGAATTTGACGATGGCTTTTACTCTTCACCCATACTTGTCGGAGATATTGTCTATGCCCTGGATTTGTCCGGTGTCATGCACATGTTCAAGATGGATAAAGTGTATACAGAGATGGGCTCGGCAGAACTCGGTCAAGATGCCATGGCAACCCCGGTCTTTATGCATGATCGTATCTACATCCGCGGGGTAGAACACTTGTTTTGTATAGAAAGTTGAACCATGAGTCTTGTACAAAAAATAGATGACCAAATGATGCAGACCGTCCAGGCCATTATCTCCAGGCATGGTCGTGATGCTCATGCCATTATTCCCATATTGCAGGCGATTCAATCGACCTATAAATATCTGCCTGAACCTGCGTTACGGGCGGTATGCGATCTTACAGAGATACGTGCGGCCGATATCATGGGGGTTTCTAGCTTTTATTCGCAATTTCGCCACAAGCCTGTCGGCGATCATATCATCCAGGTCTGCACAGGAACGGCCTGTCATGTCAAGGGTGCAGAACGGGTGCACGATGCCTTTCGAAATGAACTTCATATTGCCAAAGGCGAAGATACGGATGCCAGTCATCTCTACACTGTGCAAAAAGTTGCATGTCTCGGGTGCTGTACTCTGGCTCCTGTTGTCCAGATCGATGAGGTCACCTATGGTCATGTACAGCCTGAAAAAGTTCATGATGTCCTCAAAGACTTTAGTTCTCGGGATCATGATGCCTCATCATCGTCGATGGTGGTGGCGGGTCATGCCGATGATATCGGAGAAATTCGTATTGGCCTGGGTTCTTGTTGTGTTGCCAGTGGCAGTGGAGAGGTCCGCAATGCGCTTTATGAAACCCTGACAGAATCGGGAATCCATACACGGGTCAAGCGGGTAGGTTGTGTAGGAATGTGCCATCGCGTGCCCCTGTTGGAACTGGTTCCTGCGGATAAAGATCAGGAGACCGTTCTCTATGACAAGGTTGCCCCTGAGCAGGTAAGGGATATCGTGCTTAAGCATTTTCGACCTCCCTCATTCAAACAGCGTTTTCTGAGCAAAACTCGCCAGTGGCTCGATACCATTTATGATGAAAGCACGAGCGGATTTACCCGGCATGGAATGCATGTTCGCGATCCTTTGATCCAGGCATTTCTCGGCCGCCAGATTCACATTGCCACCGAACATGCCGGCTATGTCGATCCTTTGGATTTATCCGATTATCGCAATCGCGGCGGCTTTAAAGCAGTTGAACGCGTACTGGATATGGACCCGGATCAACTGATCGGGGAGATCATTGCCAGCGGTCTGCGTGGTCGCGGAGGAGCCGGATTTCCGACAGGAAAAAAATGGCAAATCGCACGCCAGGTAAAAGATGATTTGAAATACATTGTCTGTAATGGTGACGAAGGTGATCCCGGAGCGTTTATGGACCGTATGATTCTCGAGTCATATCCTTATCGGGTACTCGAAGGCATGATCATCGGCGCATTTGCGATTGGGGCGCACAAGGGTTACCTCTATATCCGTGCCGAGTATCCCCTGGCCGTTGAACGTGTTCGCGCGGCCATCAAAAAATGTGAACAGCAAGGTTTTCTGGGAGAGAATATTCTGGGCTCTGGGTTTTTACTGACCCTGCAAATCATGGAAGGTGCCGGTGCGTTTGTCTGCGGAGAAGAAACCGCTCTGCTCGCATCTATCGAAGGCAAGCGGGGCATGCCGCGTTTCCGTCCACCATATCCGGCTCAAAAAGGACTATGGAACCATTCTACTTTGGTCAACAATTGTGAGACATTTGCCACGGTACCCTGGATCATAAATCACGGACCAGATTCATTTTCCAGTATGGGCACCGACGAGAGCAAGGGCACCAAAGTCTTTTCATTAGCAGGCAAGATCGCACGTGGCGGCCTGATCGAGGTCCCCATGGGCATCACCATCCGTGAAGTGGTTGAAGAAATCGGCGGTGGGATCGAACACGGCAAGCGTTTCAAGGCCGTGCAGATCGGCGGTCCTTCAGGCGGATGTGTGCCGGCAGAACTCGCACATACCAAAATCGATTTTAAAGATCTGACCAGTGTTGGGGCTATGATGGGGTCAGGTGGATTGCTGGTCATGGATGAATCCGATTGTATGGTCGATATTGCCCGCTATTTTCTCAGTTTTACCTTTGATCAGTCCTGTGGAAAATGCACGTATTGTCGCATCGGCACCCGGCATATGCTGGATATCCTGGAACGGCTGTGCGAAGGCAAGAGCAAAAAGGGCGATCTGGAAATGCTGGAAGAACTCGCACAGAAAACCAAAACAGGCAGCTTGTGTGGATTGGGCAAAACAGCACCCAATCCTGTGCTCTCTACACTGAACTATTTCCGGGAAGAGTATGAGGCCCATTTGGAGGGCAAGTGCCCTGCGAAAAAATGCAAGGCCCTGATCGAATATACGGTAACCGATGATTGTATCGGGTGTACGCTCTGTGCTCAAAAATGTCCTGCAGATGCAATAGAACCCGTACCTTATGAGAAACATTTTATTCTACAGGAGAATTGTACTCGATGCGATACCTGCTTTCAGGTGTGTCCAAACAATGCCATTCGCATCGATTAGAAAGATATCTATGAATGTATCCCTGACCATAAACGGCAAAACAGTCACTGTGCCGGATCATTATACCTTACTGGAAGCCTCTGAAAAGCTGGGCATTGAGATTCCGACACTTTGCCATTCACCGGGGCATGAACCGTTTACTTCATGCATGATCTGTATGGTTCATGATCTCGATCGGGATATCCTCGTTCCTGCGTGTTCTGCCAGGGTACAACAAGGTTTGAATATTGCCACGGATGATGACAAGGTACATGACTCCCGTAAAGATACCCTGGATCTGCTGTTGAGCGAGCATGTAGGGGACTGTGAGGCTCCCTGTCATCGTATTTGCCCTGCGCTGATGAATATCCCGTTGATGATCCGCCAAATTCGTGCTGAAAAATTTCACGATGCCCTGGTCACCGTCAAGCACGATATTGCACTTCCGGCTGTACTCGGACGAATCTGTCCAGCTCCATGTGAAAAAGGCTGTACCCGCAATCAGCACGACGGGGCTGTCTCTATTTGCCTGCTCAAGCGTTTTGTCGCTGATTGGGATTTATCTCGGGATGAACCCTATTTGCCGCCAATAAATCCTTCTACAGGGAAACGTGTCGCCATCGTGGGGGCTGGTCCCGCCGGTCTGTCAGCAGCCTATTATCTGGCTCAGATGGGACATCAAGCGATCTTGTTTGATGACCATCCAAAAGCCGGAGGGATGCTGCGTTACGGCGTGCCTGAAGATAAATTGCCACGTGATGTACTTGACGCAGAGATCGAACAAATTTTTCGTCTGGGTGTTGCATTTCAGGGCAATACACCGCTCAAAGACAAAGTAAATCTGCAAACCTGGCTCAAAGAGTATGATGCAGTCATTCTGGCGATGGGAGCCAAGGAGAGTGAATGGCTCAGTGGATTGGGCTTGCAGGCTTCCAATCGGGGACTGGTGATCGACCGGGATACCCATACTACGAGCATGGATCGTGTCTTTGCCGGGGGCGGTCTGGTCTCGAGCAGCAAGATGGCGGTTCGTGCAGCAGGGCACGGTAAAACCATGGCTTTGGCTGCTGATCAGTTTTTACAACGTAAATCGCTCCGTGGCCGCACATTGCGTTTCAACTCTGTGATGGGCAGATTGCAACCTGGTGAGGCACATGAGTTCGAGCACGAGGCGGCTATACATCCGCGTGTTGAACCCTCTAAGGCAGGAATGGGCCTGACAGACCATCAACCTATAAAGGAAGCAGAGCGCTGTTTTCATTGCGACTGCCGCAAACCGGAATCATGCAAATTGAGATTGTACGCTGACCGGTATAAATCGAGCCAGAAACGGTTCCGCACCGGCAAACGACCGGAATTCGAACGGATGGTACAACAGGATATAGTGGTTTACGAGTCCGGTAAATGTATTAAATGCGGTTTGTGCGTGAGCATTACCAAACTCAGAGGTGAAAAATTCGGGTTGACGTTTGTTGACAGAGGATTCGATGTACGGGTTCGTGTGCCATTTAATGAAACCTTAAAAGATGCTCTTACCCACGCTGCCCGGGAATGTATAGAATCCTGTCCCACCGGAGCCCTGTCATGGATGAATAACGAAGAGTATTGAGAGTGAATTCTCTCCATGGGGATAAGGATCAACCGATAAACGGATTATTTAAATCTGATCATGTGTTTCCTTGAAAAACAATCAGAGAATGACATGTACCCTTTGAAAATACTTTTGATTTCAACCCTTTTGTTTGTTCTCGTCATTGCCTGCTCTACACCCGATAACGCTTTCCTGGATGCCGGAGAAGCTTATTGGCCGGGCTTCCGGGGGAACACTGATCTGGCGGGCGTATCAGATAGCCCCTTGCCTGAAAAACCTGAATTATTATGGTCGTTCGAAACCGGGAACGACATAAAGTCCACACCGGTAATCGCAGAACATCGACTGTTCCTGACCTCCACCGATGGCTTTATCTATGCCCTCGATATAGAGGATGGTTCTCTTTTATGGAAATTCGATGCAAACGATGATATCGAAGCTTCCCCGCTTTATCTTGATCATAAAATTTTTGTAGGCAATTTGAGCGGAATGTTTTTTACCCTCGATGCAGAGACCGGAGAATTGATCTGGCAGTTTGAAGCACAAGATCAAATCTATGGATCTGCAAATTGGCTGCCAGTCAATGTCGACCAACATCGAATTCTGGTGGGCAGTTATGACAATAAAATGTATTGCTTTGATGCAGCGACAGGTAAAAGTGAATGGACGTTTGAAACGGATAATTATATCAATGGGGCTCCTGCGACAGACGGAAAGAGCATTATTTTTGGAGGTTGTGACGAACAGCTCTATATTCTTTTTGGTACGGATGGCAAGCTCAGGGGGCAGGTCAATGCCGGCTCTTACATTGCCGGATCTGCCGCACTAAAAGACGATGTAGCTTATCTCGGCCATTATGGTTCACAGGTTCTTGCGATCGATCTCTCTGAACAAAAGATTGTCTGGCAATATTCGCCAGAGGATGCCCAGCCATTCTTTTCATCTCCTGCCGTGAATGACGAGTTTCTGGTCATCGGAGGGAGAGACAAAAAAGTACATTGTCTCGATCGTCAAACAGGAGAACCCTTGTGGACTTTTACCACCCTCGATGATGTCGATGCGAGTCCGGTCATCGCCCGGGATAAGGTCATTGCCGCATCACTGGATGGCAGACTCTATATTCTCGATTTACAGAACGGTGAACAACGCTGGTCATTTGAAATCGGTGCTGATTTGACCGGATCACCCGCTGTGACTGGTGGAATGATCTTTATCGGAAGTGAAGACGGAATCCTTTATGCTTTTGGAGAGCGCTCATGAAAATCGTACATATTATACCAGGATCAGGCGGAACATTCTATTGTCAAAATTGCATGCGGGATAATGAACTCATCCGTGCCCTGAAAAATGCGGGGCATGACGTGCGTATGGTCCCCATGTACCTGCCCCTGAACGTCGATATCCATGGAATCATGGGCGACACTCCGGTGTTTTATGGGGCCATCAATGTCTATTTGAAAGAAAAGTTGCCACTTTATCGGCATGCACCTGTCTGGCTCGAACGGCTCTTTGACTCGGAATCGGTTTTACAAAAAGTGGCCAAACGATCGGGATCGACACGTGCCGAAGGCCTGGAAGAAATGACGCTCTCTATGCTCAAAGGGGAAAAAGGTCGCCAGTCAACTGAACTGGAGCATCTGATCAATTATCTCCAAAAGGAGATTCAACCCGATGTCGTGCACCTTTCCAATGCTTTGTTGCTCGGGCTCGCCAGGCGATTACGCAATGATTTGGGAGCAGCCATTGTCTGCTCGTTGCAGGATGAAAACGAGTGGATCGATCCCATGCGAAGCCAATATCAGCAACAAGTGTGGGATCTGATGGCCGAACGCGCAAAGGATGTACATGCCTTTGTGGCCGCCAGTCAATACTATGCCGAACGCTCTGTGCAGCAAATGAAACTGGATCCCGCCAAAGTCAAGGTGGTCTATGGCGGTGTGAATCTCGACGGATATGTTCAGTCCGATTTGCCAATGGATCCTCCTGTGATCGGTTATCTCTGCCGCATGAGCGAGTACTTTGGCTTGGGTCTGGTCGTGGATGCCTTTATCGATTTAAAAAAAGATTCCCGATTTTCTCATACACAATTATGGCTTACCGGTGGATACACCGGCGATGATAAACCCTTTATCGATGCCAAACTCGCCGAGGCTCATGCGGCCGGGGTAGGAAATGATATTCGCATTTGGGAAGAATTTGACAGGCAAAACCGAATCAAATTTCTGCAATCCCTGACCTTGCTCTCAGTGCCGGTACTGAATGGTGAAGCTTTTGGGGCTTACCAGGTGGAAGCTCTGGCTGCGGGCGTCCCTATTGTTCAACCCAATGTAGGGGGCTATGCGGAATTTATCGAATCCACAGGCGGGGGGCTCATTTATGAACCCAATACCGCAGAACAACTATCCCAGGCCTGGAAAGACACATTATCCACTCCTGAAAAAATCAAAACCCTGGGCTCCCAGGGCCGTGCCAGGGTTTTGCAGGAATTCTCGATGCAAAGGATGGCAAATGATATGATCAATGTCTACCAGGATGTATTGTCCTAGCGAAAGGAACTCTGAAAATGGCCAGAATTGCCTTTGTTATACTGTTCACCGCAGGGTTGATCGGCGGGTTTTTACCTTGGGCACATGCTCAGGATGACTGGGACCGTTTCAGAGGGCCGAACGGTACCGGGTTATCGGATGCAAAAAATATCCCTGTGGAATTCAGAGAACAGCATAGAAAATGGAGTCTGGCACTTGAGGGGATTGGTCATTCGACACCTGTCGTTGCGAATCAAACCGTCTTTGTAACCAGTGCGGATCGCGATGCAGGCAAAATCCATTTATTCGCCGTACGTGCAACGGACGGATTTCTGCTATGGCAAAAAAGTCAGCCGTTTGATCCTTTTCATATCAATACTGATAACAGTTATGCTTCTTCTTCGCCTGTAGCAGATGCGTACCGGGTTTATTGGCTGATACTGGAAGAAAAGAGAACCGTGTTGACATCCTTTACGCATGCTGGCAAGCAGGTATGGCAACAAACGTTTGATGGACCAAAAACCCGTCATGGTTCCGGGTGTTCTCCTATGATCGTCGACGATCTGGTGGTTTTTACTCTGGAACATGAAGAGAGCAAGAGTGAAAAATCCAGCCAGTGGATTGCCATTGATAAGAATTCGGGTCATATCCGATGGCAATTGCCCAGAAATACGGTCACCAGTAATTCGTTTTCAACTCCATGTGTACTCTTGACAAATGAAGAAAAGGTGTTGATATTTACCAGCGAAGGGCATGGGCTTGCGGCAGTAAGGGTTAAGGATGGCTCTGTGGCCTGGGAACTGTCAGATGCTCTGTCAGCTCGTGCGATCTCTTCCCCGGTTCTGAGCGGAAACCATGTTTGGGCGACGCGTAAAGGAGAACTGGTGGCGTTCAAAGGTGTAAAAGGATCTTCTCCGGAGATTGCCTATCGGTTACCGGCAAAATATTCTCCCTATGTTCCCACACCGTTGGTAAAAGATGGTTTGCTGTATAACTTTATGGATAATGGTTATGTGTCCTGCCATCATGCCGGGGATGGTGAATTGATCTGGCGTGAAAAACCGGGCGGAAAGTTTTATGGATCGCCCATTTGCATCGATGACCGTCTTTATGCCATAACCCGGGAGGGTGATGTAATTGTCCTGAAGACCGGTGAGACCTTTGAGGTATTGGCTGTAAATTCCATGGGAGAAAAGAGTCATGCCACCCTGACGCTTGCGGGTGATATGCTCATTGTGCGTACATTCAGTAAATTATTTGGCATCGCGAACGCAGGGTCGTCAACTCTGCCTGAATGAAATGAATCTATTTGCGAGTCAACTGACTTGAGGTCACCTATGTTGCTAAAATGTGATAAAATAAACAAATATTATCGTTCGACAACCCGTGCACCGGAACGGACGGTACTTGAAGATCTGGATTTATCCGTGGAGACAGGTACCAGCCTGGCAATCGTAGGGCCCTCGGGTTCGGGAAAAAGTACATTGCTCAATCTGATCGGACTGCTGGACAAGCCCTCTGCCGGAACACTTTATTTTAATGATCGGAATTCGGAACAAATGGATGAAAATGCCAGGGCCCGTATTCGCAACCGCGAAATCGGATTTATTTTTCAAATGCACCATTTGTTACCTCAATGTACTGTACTTGAAAATGTATTGATACCGACGTTGGCCGATCCCGGAAAAAATGAACCGGACCACCGGTCTCATGCAGAGACACTTTTGCAGCGTGTAGGATTGCTGGAACATGCCCATAAACTGCCCGGCCGTCTTTCAGGGGGTGAACAACAAAGAGTGGCGGTGGTGCGAGCCTTGATAAATCGACCAAAACTTTTGCTGGCAGATGAACCCACGGGTTCGCTGGATCAGCGTACAGCCGACCAGTTAGCCGATTTGTTGATCGAACTGAATCAGGAACAGTCTCAGACTCTGGTGATGGTAACGCATTCCCAGCGGTTGGCCGAGCGAATGGAGCGCACACTCTATTTGCGCGATGGCCGACTCTGGGATCATGATCAGAATTCTTGATACTAAAGGGTGTAAAGAGATCAAGCATGGCCATAAAATTATGAATCCATTAAAATACATTTTCCGGAATTTAGTCTATTATCGCAGGACTCATCTGGGAATCGTCCTGGGGGCAACATTGAGTACCGCGGTTCTTGTGGGAGCCCTGGTGGTCGGCGATTCAGTGCGTGGCAGTTTGCATCGGCTCGTGGATTTCAGACTGGGCTCCGCACACCATGCCCTGATCACCGGCGACAGAATGGTCAGTGCTGAGTTGAGTCAACGATTTACAGAACCTCCTGTACCTGTTTTACAAACAAAGGGACTGGCCATAGCCCGGGGTGGTGAGACTCGAGTCAATCGATTGCGAATCTATGGGATCGATGAACGCTTTGATCGCATTTTCAACACCGACAGTCTTTATGCAGCGCTTTCTCAAAATCAGATGATCATTAACAATCATCTGGCCAATCGGTTGAATGTCGATGTCGGCGATCAGCTGCTTATCCGGCTTGAAAATCTCGATTATCTTCCCAAAGATGCTCCTTTAGCCACGGTCGATGACCGTTCCCGGGCCATAAGAATGAGTATTATGGCAGTTATCGATGATACCCAGGGGGGACGTTTCAACCTCAATCCCGATCAGGTCGCTCCCATGAATGTTTTTATGCGCGTTGAGCGCCTGAATCAAGAGATGGATCTGGAGAATCAGGCCAATATTTTTTTATTTCCTTCGCATGAAACAGATACAGACCTCTTAAAACAAGAACTCGACAACGTGTGGACCCCCTCGGATATCGGTCTAGAACTATCCGAGTTACCCGGTCAAAATAGTGTTGAACTCTCGAGTCAGCGAATCTTTATCGATCCGGAGGTCGAACGGGTGGCCTCGCAACTCTCCGGCGCCAGGCCCCTTTTGACCTATTTTGTGAACTCACTGTCTGCTAATGGCCGTTCAACCCCTTATAGCTTTGTGACGGCCATGCCATCTTTTGACAATACCGTTACATGGGATGCGGACGAGATTCTGATCAATACCTGGCTTGCCGAGGATCTCGGCGCTGCGGCAGGGGATTCACTGCAGCTCACTTTTTATGTCATGGGTCCCATGCGCACTCTGATCGAAAAAAGCCGTACCTTTGCCATCAAACGAATTATCCCCATGAATTCCGGCCTGCTGGACCGAGAGTTGTTACCGGATTTCCCGGGTCTTGCGGATGAAGAAAATTGCCGGGACTGGGAGCCCGGTATTCCGGTCGATCTGGATCGGATCCGGGAAAAGGATGAAATCTATTGGGATGAATATCGGGGAACGCCCAAAGCGTTGATCAGACTCGATACCGGACGAGACATGTGGGCAAACCGTTTCGGAGAATTAACTGCCATTCGCTTTAATGAATCTTTGGAAAATATTTCTCAGCATCTGAAAGCCAATCTAACCCCCGGTATGCTCGGATTGCAGCTTTTGAATGTGCGTCAACAGGGTGAGCAAGCCAGTTCGCAATCTGTGGATTTTGCAGGCTTGTTTTTGGGATTGTCGTTTTTTATCATTATTGCTGCCCTGTTATTAACCACCCTATTGTTTGTGCTCAATGTCGAACAACGACAGCAGGAAACCGGACTCTTGCTTGCCGTCGGCTTTACTCAAAAACACATACAGCGAATGCTGTTGAGCGAAGGTGCGGTACTCGCTCTCCTGGGAACCCTTTTGGGTGTGCTGGGAGGAATTATCTATAATCAACTGGTTCTCATGGCACTCAAAAGCATCTGGCGGGGAGCCGTGGGAACGTCTGCATTGACACTGGTCGTCGAGAGCGGCACCCTCGTTTTGGGAGCTGGGATCGGTTTTGGTGTGGCGCTGTTATCTATGCTGATTGCCCTGCGCAAACAAGCCACAAGACCCGTAACTGAACTCCAGCGAGGGACTTTGGCTGTGATCCCTCGCAGCCACAAATGGCAAAATGTGTCATTTGCTGTGGCTTTCGTATTGCTTTTCATTGCCGTCGCCATTTTGATTTTGACCTCGGCCGGACAAACAAAACAGGCAGCAGGGGCATTTTTTGCAGGAGGCACGTTGCTGCTTGTCGCCGGAATTGTTTTTATATATGGCATGCTGTTGCGTTCTCTCCGCCATCATCCGGGGCGATTGTCTCTGAATCGTCTTTCCTGGCTGAGTGCTGCACGCAAGCGAGGCCGCACGTTGGCTTTGGTAGCCTTGCTCGCCAGTGCGCTGTTTATCGTGTTTACGGTCGGGGCAAACCGTCAGAGTATGTCTGCAGATGAACAGGAGCGACATTCCGGTACGGGAGGGTTTGCCCTGTTTGCAGAAACCAGTCTGCCTATTCTCTATGATCTTGATTCGCAAGAGGGAAGAGAGGTTTATTCCCTGGATACCCTCGACTCGGTGGATTTTGTGCAGCTGAAATTGCGACCCGGTACTGATGCCAGTTGTCTAAATCTGCATCGCGTCAATACACCTCATCTCTTAGGTGTTGATCCTTTAGAGTTGCACGAGAGACGAGCATTTACGTTCACCTCCTTGACAAATGCGACCGATCCCGATAAACCCTGGCTTTCATTACAAGAGGAATTGGCGCCTGATGTTATTCCCGGGATTGCCGATGAGACAGTCATTGTTTGGGGATTGGGCAAAAGTGTAGGAGATTCCGTTCAATATCTCGATGAACAGGGTAACGAGTTTTATGTCAAACTCGTCGCCGGTCTGGCCCCCAGTATCATGCAAGGACATGTCATGATCTCGCGTCAGCATTTTATGCAAAGATATCCTTCGATGAGTGGGTCTCATATCATGCTCATCGACGCCCCTTTTGACAAGCTTGATTCCGTTCAAAATCATCTTGCCTGGGCTTTGCAGGATGAAGGGGCACAGATCTCCCGGTCGAGTGTACGACTGGCCGGTTTTAATCAGGTCACGAATACGTATCTCTCTATCTTTTTATTGCTTGGAGGGCTGGGAATGATGCTGGGCGTCGCAGGCATTGCCATTGTGGTTTTTAGAAACGTCATGGAACGACGGGAGGAATTGGCAGTGATGCGGGCCCTGGGCTGGACATCTGAGAGGCTCGATAAACTGGTTATTCATGAACATGTTTGGCTCTTGTCCTTGGGGCTTTTTCTGGGAGCTGGCAGTGCGCTCGTGGCTGTGTTACCGGCTCTTTTGACGCCTGGCACTTCCATACCTGTTCTGACCATTGGTGTCATATTTGCTGTAATCTTTTTGAGCGGTTGGATCTGGACCCGAATTTCGACAAAGCTGGCCATGAGGTCAGAGATTCTGACGGTTTTACAGAAAAGATAGATGCGGTTTTTACAGTTTGGCAGACTCTTGCTTGACTCTGATCGTCAGTTTTATTATTTTACTAAACCGGTTCAAATTCAACCGGGCTTGGTGAAAGTGGAATCACAGAAACACTTTATAATTATAGTCCTGGCAATCCTGCATCATCACAAGGATATGTTTGAGGACTTGATTGGTCATAAAAAGAGAGGAAAGAATCGTGAAAAGCCGAAGAACATTCATGAAACAATCAGCAGCTGGCATTGCCGGTGCTGCCTTGATGTCATCCGTTCCTTCCAGCGTACTCGGCGCAAATGACCGGATTCGTGTCGTGGTCATGGGCACCAATAGCCGGGGTATGGCACTGGCTTCAGAATTTGCAACACTGAAAAATTCAGAGGTTGCTTATATCGCCGATGTCGACTCCCGTGTGGTGGAAAGCAGTGTGGCTAAAGTCAATGAAATGCAGGGCAAAAAACCAAAGGGCATCGTTGATTTTCGCCAGGCCCTGGAAGACAAAGATGTGGATGCCCTGGTGATCGCCGCACCGGACCATTGGCATGCTCCAGCAACACTTATGGGCCTCAAAGCTGGCAAGCATGTCTATGTCGAAAAACCCTGCGGTCATAACCCCCGCGAAGGCGAACTGTTGATCGCTGCCCAGAAAAAGTACAATAAAGTCGTGCAAATGGGAAATCAGCAACGTTCATCGATCCAGTCTCAACAAGCGTATCGTGATCTCAAGGATGGCCTGATCGGCGAACCCTATATGGGCAAAGCATTTTATGCTAACAACCGCGGGCCCATCGGACATGGCAAAGTCGTGCCTGTGCCCGAGTGGCTGGATTATGAGTTATGGCAAGGTCCTGCGCCTCGTGTCCCTTACCGCGATAATGTGGTGCATTATAACTGGCACTGGTTCTGGCGCTGGGGTACCGCAGAAACATGTAATAATGCCACCCATGAAGTCGATGTATGCCGCTGGTTTCTGGATCTCGATTACCCGACCAAGGTATCCTCTACCGGTGGACGCTATGCCTATGATGATGACTGGGAATTTCCCGATACCCAGGTGGTCGGGTTCGAATTTGGTGACAAGAAATCGATCGTATGGGAAGGCCGCAGCTGTAATCCGAGACCTGTCGAAGGAAAAGGACGCGGTGCTGCGATCTATGCCACCAAAGGTACCCTGATTATCGACCGCAATGGACATACATTTTATGATGAAAAGAACAATGTCCTGAAACAGATGGAATCCGGTGATGAAAACGCCACACTCGATACCACCGGTGCAGGCGGCTCTCTGAACGGTTTGCATATCGGTAATTTTTTAGATGCGATTCGAACCGGTGCAAAACAAAACTCACCTATCGATGAAGGCCACAAGAGTGTTTTGTTGTGCCATTTGGCCAATATCGCTCAGGAACTCGGCCGTTCTCTGGCCATCGATCCGATGAATGGTCGCATTGTCGATGATAGCCAAGCCATGAAAATGTGGAGCCGGGAATATGAACCTGGCTGGGAAATGGTTGTTTGATCGATAACCTAAAGGGCTGATGTCGATATTCATCGGCCCTTTTTTTTTGCTTTTGTTCGCTGTTATTTAAACAAAGCGATTCGTTGTGCCTGAAATGAATCATCCATAATCATCTGAACCAGGTACACACCGCCTAGTACCCCCTCCCTATATTATTCTATTGCAAACTATCTTTTGCAAGAATTAAATTTTCATCACAGGCACTTTTTTGTTGCTTTTTAAAAAACCATTATTTAACTTGTACTGTCAATTTAAGGTACACTGTCTTTCACCCCTCTGTACAGGTGATGACGCATTAATTGATAATGCAGCATAACCAAAAAAGGCCGAATCGGACAAACATCCGGACAGACCTTTTTCTCGGGGCCGGTTGAGAACAGAGTTGTACGTAACACAATTATTTATTAAAGAGGTTTAAGCATGGAAACAGGAACTGTAAAGTGGTTCAACAGCTCCAAGGGTTATGGTTTCATCACAAGAGAAGAAGGTGAAGACGTATTTGTGCATTACAAAGCGATCCAGGGCGATGGATACCGCTCCTTAGACGAAGGTGATCGTGTCCAGTTTGATGTGGAACGCGGCCCCAAAGGATTGCAAGCGGCAAATGTAACCAAAGTTTGAAAATTTCGTTGAAAATCAAGCCCCGGTCATCTGTTGATCGGGGTTTTTTTTTGCCCAGAATATCATATCAAGGTACTGGCCTGGATGTTCCACGAATAACAAAAAGGATATTGGGCCAAAATGTAAGTCATTCATATTCTTAATGCGTTGTTTCTATGTGGTTAAGGTAAACTTGACGTTTGAGATAAAATTCTGATTTATGGAAAATTAAATTTTTTATTCCTGAATCTATGAATCATACAGGCTGGGATGTCAGCTAAAATTGAAAGAGTTTAGAAATGCAAAAGTTTCTTATTGTTCTTTTGTTCATGCCGTTTGCCCTGTTCGCACAGGACGATGCCCGCGATGAGTGGCAAAAGCCTGATGCGATCATGGATTCCCTGGGGATCCGGAGCGGGATGTATATTGGCGAAGCCGGGGCCGGAAGCGGCTATTTTACCTTTTTTCTGGCCGAAAGGGTAGGGGAGACAGGACGCGTCTATGCCAATGACATCGATGAACAGGGCCTGGATATCATTTCATCCCGTGCCCAAAAAGAAGGATTTGATAACATTATTACGATACCGGGTGAGGTCGAGGATCCTCTGTTCCCGGATAGCACGCTGGATATGGTGGTCATGATGAAGGCGTTTCACGATTTTACAGAACCTGTAAAATGGATGGACAATGTCATCGCGGATCTCAAACCCGGTGCTAAACTGGCCATCATCGATCCTGTGCCAGAAAAGGTGGATTTTTGGAAATCTCATTTTATGAGTAAAGAGGAGGTACTGGAAATCATGTCCGGGACAGGATTTGAGCTGGTGCATATTTTCACGTTCTTACCTCGTGATAATATTTACCTATACCAGCTCAAATCCTCGCCTGATTGAAAGTCCCTTATTATATCAGGATGACTGACCCTCTGTACCGAACCCCTGTTAACGTATTAACATCATCTTTCGGCTTTTTGTCTCTCCATCGCTCCGCAGGGTATAGAGATATATACCAGAAGCAGACATTGATCCTTTATCATCTCGTCCATCCCATAAGACGCTGTGATTGCCCTTTGAACAATGTTCTGCGAGCAACTGTCGTACCCGTTCGCCTTTTAGATTGTAGACAGTCAGAGTGGTGTATCCGTTTTGGGCCAGGTTAAAACGGATTTTGGTCTCCGGATTGAACGGATTGGGATAGTTTTGTTTTAATCCAAAAGAAAGGGGTTGGCCGGCATGTAGCTCAGAGTCAACGCCTGTAAAGTCACTCGCAAAGATCAGAGTTGAAAAGGTTGCCGGGTTGTAAAATGTGGCATCCAGACCGCAAACAGCAAGGTACCCTGTATTCAAAAAATATTCCGTACCCGGGTCGTCGAGAAGAATGGAAAAACCGATTTCATCTCCCGGATTCCACTGCATATGGCTCGAGCGTTTATCAATAGCTATTTCTACCTGCACCATTCCATGCTCGTCAGTCATCACCGCTTCTACCCCCGGTTCATTTTTGGGCGGAGCAGAACTGAGATGATCGGGATATTTACCCCACATCTGGACAAACTGTGGCCTTGTACCCGGCCTGAGAATGATATTCCCTTCATTCCCTGTATTATCCGCCGGCCATTTGCCATTATTATCATGATCGAAGCAAATCGCGAGATAATTACCCGGATCGAGGTTGGTGTCATTTGAATCGCGGATGGCGATATACAATGTGTTTTTGTCGTTCTTTATGTATACCGCTGCCATATGGGGTAAATATGAAACGATTTGTCCCTTTTGAAATGTGTTTGCGTCCTGCCATTCCTCCCGTCTGATATCCCCATCGATGACAGGTAGGGTTTGTGCCGGGGCTGATTCTTCTCTTTTACCAGAGGCCAATCGGGCACTGACAACGGCACTCAGAGTATCGCTGCTCGCTATAAAGGATTCTTTGGTGATGTAATAGAAATAATTCTTGTCTTCTTCAACCTCTGTGTCAACCCAGTCCCGCAGTTGCATGCCCAAAGGTCCCCGTTTTTCCAGGTCAATATCTGCGACCTGCGTATATGGCCCATCTCTTCGTTCGCTCTTAAAGATCTGATACTTTGATACTCCCTCTGTTCGATAAGGGGGGTCCCAATTTAGAACAATCTTGTCCCGGTGCATCATCTGATACATCAAACGGAGTGGAGATTTTGGGGCATGATATCTCGCATAGATATCAGAATGCCCATTGCGTTTGTCCTGCCAGACTGTCCATTTTGTATCGATCCATCCACAATAGGCGGCTGCAGGTTCGAGTTGATCTTTCTGGGTATCCTTGTTTACCCGTATTGGAACACCCTCTTTGACGCCGTTGACCAGTTTTTGATAATAGATATCCATGGGTTCAGGCAAGGTGCTGGCTACATTTTCCACATCCGTAGACCATGTAACCACGTGGGTCTCTGATGGGATCTGTTCCGAATTCATATATCTCAATCCGGCATGCAAATAAGTAATATTAGGCTTGTTGTTCACATATGTGGTTGTAAAATCGCTCAGTTGTTGAATTTCTTTAAACTCGTTACTCGAGGATTCATAATAACGCGAATAGATATGCCAGGGAAATCCGGACGATGATGTGCAATATTGCCAGCAAACGAGAAAATCTCCACTATTGACCATAGAGATATCGGGTTGCTGGGCGTGGTTTTTTTGTATTGTCCGTACCGAAACTTGCTGAACAGCCATGGTCGGTTCGGCCTCGGCGTCAAACGCCTGAGCAATAACCTTCTTGTATGCCCCGGAAGATTGATCACAGGCTGCAACCGCAAATTGTCCCATAGCATTCATACTCACTTGAGGAGCGCTCAGTGCACCATCGATTAATACACCTTGACTTTTTGGAATTCCATCAACATTTCGCAAGGAATGATACACTTTGGTTTTGCCGGCCGAATCCTTGCCGATCAACACGATCACAAATTTGCCCTCGATGTTCATATCCACATCTGGTGAATAATGACGGGTTGGAGCCCATTTGAGAGTGAGGTTGACCGGGTTTTCCAATGGCTCACCATTGGCTGCAAATCTTCGATAATACACATCCGTAGCGTTTTCATCCTCGTCATTCTGCCAGACAATGATAAAACGCCCGTGTCCATCTATGGCCAAACTCGGAGTGTACTGCTCTTTATTTGGATCCTCAACGACCGGTTGGTTGCTTAATAATTCTATTCCATTGCGACCCAAAATCTGAAAAAATACTCTGTTTTTCTCATCACGCTCATCCTGCCAGCACATGACTGTTTGCCCGCTCAAACTCATGGCCACACATGGGGATGTC
This sequence comes from Candidatus Zhuqueibacterota bacterium, assembly GCA_014728115.1. Lineage (GTDB taxonomy): Bacteria > Zhuqueibacterota > Zhuqueibacteria > Residuimicrobiales > Oceaniaggregativiventaceae > Oceaniaggregativivens. Next base: position 35,121 of record WJME01000042.1, read on the forward strand.
TGATCGGCTGTGCCGGTATCGTCGTTGATTTTAATGTCGCTTGCATAAAGCCCTCCCCATAACAGGGAAACCATCATGCAAACCGTCCATGCTTTTGTACGAATCATAAGCTCTCCTGGTGTGTTAATCCATAGAATACAATCAGAGTGTTTGATCATATATTCGCCTTTGAGGAGGAAATATTGAAAAATTTTTTCTGAATCAGGATTAGAACTCTATTTGATAAAGACAATCCGCCGGATATCTCTCACCGTTTCTGTTTCGAAAACGACAAAGTAAATTCCCTGGGTGACGATCTTACCTCGCGAATCTTTACCCCACCATGTTTCTCTGTGCTCTCCGGCCTTTCGCCATCCGGAAAAAAGCGTTTTAACATGTTGTCCCTGCAAATTATAGATATTCAGGTGGACGTTTGAGGATTTTGACAGGGCAAGAGGTATGATGGTCGATGGATTAAAGGGATTGGGATAGTTTTGTTTCAGTCCTGAGCAGGCCGGAAGAACAGCTTGTTTCTCTGGTGCTACATCTACAACAGTCCAACGAACCCTTTTGGCAGGCCGGAAATAAAGAATTGTCCTTCCTTGTCTGTCATGGTCACGGCATTGACGACATATTTATCCGTCGTATCCCTGATGCCTACCATGGTATGGGGGATTGGTTGAGAATCCCATTGCCGTATGATCCGTCCTCTGATCCCGCCTCCATAGGACACCTGAAAGTCTATTCCGGTTACATCCTGACTTACATTGACCGGAGTCGCTTTATCGATGTCCTGTTGATCCGGATAGTACTCTTTGGCATAGACCTGAAAAGTATAGGGATAGTCCATAATCATGCCAGAGGCCTCGATGATATAGTTACCGGGATTCAGATCATTGATGACAAACGACCCATCTTCCCTTGTCTGCACGCTGGCGACTTGCCTATGACTAAAGCTGTTCAACGCATGGATGAACATATTTTCAATGGGTTAGTTTGTCTTTTCAAACGTGACCGTGCCGGAGACAGAGTGTTTTGCGCCCGGTTCCAGTTGGGCCTAGAGAATTTGTGAGATCAGCAAGAATAGCATACACAGGACTGTTCGAACCATCTGAACCCCCTTTGAATGAACTTGGCTCTATGTATAGCGATTGGCAGGAAAAAAATGATGGTTTGTATGCATTAAGTTAAAAATTTCGTGGAAAACATACAAGAAAAAACCTGAAAACTCTTTTTACTCTTGGGAATTTCTCGGTCAAGTCATGGCGTTAAGGCGAGCAAGAAAAACGACACTTGGTTCGCTATGCCTATTTTATTTGTTGTGATCATCAGCAAAAGAGACGAGCACCTGCTGAGAAATGACCGACCCGTGGTGATCTAAAAGTGAATCAGAGTTTGCTGGTACGACCAAACAATTTGGCGATCCCAACGATGACAAAAATTCCGACCATACCCATGGTTAATTCGGAGAGTTGAAAAAGCTCGTGAACCACCGTCTTCCTGATGTGTTAACTTTGCATTCAGACTGGTTGGTTTTTTATTTGTCTTTGAGCTGAATATAATGAAAATTTTTAAGTATTAAGAGTGATTGCTTTATATGGGACATACAATCCAGAACCTTGAGCAAAATTATTTCGCCTGTTGTCTGCTGGAAAAACCAATTAGAATTTTCCCATTGCTCAATTGGGTACCAACCTCTATATTATCCGTGGTATAAACAACGCCATTTTCGACTAGGGTTTGTTCAGAATTTACATTAACTTGCCCAAAAAGTGCGACCGGAATATGCGTTTCTTCTACTTCTGTTTGAATGTCAAAATTTCCGGCAATGGCCGGATTTTCACTGTATACACCGATAAAGACATCACCCTCTTGGTACGTACGGGCCTTACCGGTTGCAGTATTGATACCGATCAAGTCGCCGGGTAAGGGGTCCCCTTCTTTGACAAACATTTCGGCATAATCAGCACCAGGCATAGTGACAGTGTGACTAAAATAGGATTTTGCACCTTCAAAATAGCCTGCCCAGATTCTCGCATGATTTTCATTATTGCCATAGACATACGCTCTTACCGCCGCCCCGCTGCCGGTCCCACCAACGAACGAAGCGGTATTATCTGCATTGATATTTCCCATGGTTCCGCTGACCCAGCGACCAGTATTTGTCGTCTGTGTTTTACCCAATTCACCCTGTGCCAGAATGTCACTTCCAACGGTATCATACGCCCTGCCGGCCACACCGCCACTAAAATAACCACCTGTTGTCGTATTCGGGCTAAAAGTTGAACCCATGACGGCATATATTCCCTTTGACGTCTGATTATTTATTCGATTTTCAGAATACGTACCAAATCTGTGTGTGACATTTGCATTGGTTATACCTTTCAAGGTGACAGAGGTGCCGATATTCAAGACCTGGATACGGCTATTGGGAGAAGATACGCCGACTCCAAGGCGATTGAGATTGTTGATATTTTGGCTGTTTGCATTGTCACCTTGACCAAGCACCAAATTCAGGTCTTGAAGTTCATTACTGGGATCGGCATCTGCATCATTAACGGCATCCACCAGGGTCGTGCTATTCAACCCTGTAATGTGTCCCCTTGAATCCAGTGTCACATCCTGGATAACCGTACGACCGCTATTATTCACACTACTCTGATCAGAGGTGTCATCGTGATTGACCTGCCGTCCGCTAACTGTAATCATAGTACCGGCCTGTGGATATTCATTGCCGACGATGTTATCTGCATCATTCACGTTATCCGGTAATGTCACACTGCCACCGCGATCTAATGAAAGCGTGTGACCGCTAATACTTAACTGCTGATTGTCACTGCTGCCTGGTAATATAACGCTGTTGCCGTTTGAAATAAAAAGTTCATTGTCATCGGGTCCGCCGATACTTAAAGTTTGGAGTTCGTTGCTTGTACTATGGTCTGCATCGTTTACACTGAAATCAAACGTGACATCGGTACCGATTGAACGTTCCAATGTGACCATTTTTGTCGAACCTCCACTAACCGTTGCGTTTGTTACGACACCATCCGCCGTTCCTCCGGAACCCGTTTCATCTTGGGCCAACGTCCAGGCACCACCCGCCAGCATGGTGTCACTGGTTTTCCATTTAAGAATTTGACCCTCTGTGTTACCGGTGATGCCAAAAAAATGTCCTTCTGCATCTGAAATGATTACTTTTCCCTGTTTTTGTTGAACGCTGGGTATTTGAGTGACGGTAGCAGTACCATTGACCCACAAGCTGTCCTCGATATATACCCTGCCAAGGTGTTCGACCCGAAAACGTTCAGTCTTGCCGGCAGATTGAACGATAAATAGGGGTGCTCCTTCCGTGGGATTTTCACTGGGTTGTATGTGAAGATATGCAGCTGGCTCAGTCTGCCCGATTGCTACAAACCCATCCTCACGGACCATCATCAAATTCGAACCGGAAGGCGATTTGACAATAAATTGAGAAAAGGCTGTTCCAAATACAAACAAGAGTACATTAGTGATTGTCCATAATTTATTCACTTTGATCTCCCCCTCTTTTTGAGATTGTGATTTGCTTTATCAAAAATCATTTTTTGTATCCCGTGCGAAATCAAGTTTATAGTTCAAATTTCGACATTCAAATACTATCAATAAATCATCTGAGCATAAATGTGATGGGATAGGTATTTCTCGGTTTTTTTATTCCGTAAAAAAATTTTTTACGAATATTTATTTATCGTGTAATAAGAACATGTTATTTTTTTATTACAACATGTTGCGAAAAACTGACACTTTTTAGGGGTATTGGGCCTGAGAATACTGTGTTTAACTGTCAACATAATTCAATAAGCAAATATCATGCCATTGACAGGAAGGGTGAGACGATGAACTTGGCTTTATGTGAAACGATTGGCAGGAGAAAAATGATTGTTGTTTTAATAGATTAAAGTTGAAAATTTCGTAGAACATACACAAGAGAAAAACCTGAAAACTCTTTTTACTCTTTAGGAATTTCTCGGTCAAGTCATGGCGTTAAACCAAGTAAACAAAATGCCACTCGTAAATCCTTATGATCAACAAGCATATATTTTATGACCGTCTTACCGCTACTCTGGGTTCTGTTGCGAGCGGCAAGAAAAAGTTTTTTGCCAACAATATTGAAAGCCAGGATTTTGAAACACATATCCGGGCGAGCGATATAGAGGTTAAAGATCTCGAGCCTGGGTTGCACGAGTTCCGAATCGATTCGCTGGAGGGACCTCTGGATGCTGCCATTTTGGTCCATCAGTTTAATAAAAGCAGGCTTCCAACCATCATTTATCACCATGGTAATAACGAACGCCCCTTTGACTTTAGCAAAAAGTCGCTGAACACCTTTAAATCTATTTTTGTAGACTCTCCTCAGGCTATCAGTGCGAATATCATTGCGATCCAGGCCCCGTTTCATGATTTGACGCTTCAGGAATATCACGAAAACATATCTGATTTGTCCAAATTTATGGCCATGCTCAGTGTGTCCGTAAGCCTTGTGGAAGCCCTTGTCTTTAGACTGCACGGTTTAAACAGCACTCCGGTGGTGGTTTCAGGGATCAGCCTGGGAGGGTGGGTGACCAATTTACATCGCACCTTTTTCAACAGCGCGGATCTCTATGTGCCCCTGTTAGCAGGTGCTGCGCTCGATGATTTGTTCCTTCATTCCAGATATTGTAAAATGGCCGGTTCACTTGCACGAGAAAATCCTGATAAAATCGTTCGGGCATTGAATTTTGAGGATCGTTTTCAAGCCGTAACAGAACGGAATGTTCTGCCCTTGCTGGCTCGATATGATCAATTTATTCGCTGCGATCGTCAGCAAAAGAGTTATAGCGACCATCCGATCAAAGTCATCGACAAGGGACATATTACGGCCGCGCTTTCGTCAAGGGAACTGCGCGATCATATTCTCAGCAGTATGCGACGTTATATCGTCAGTTCAAGAATACAGGGGTGAAAAAGGTTGGTTTCACTGATCAACGATGTGACCGGTAACCGTTTGAATATGATCTCATTGGAATAGAATTTCGAAAAATTCGTTAATAAAAGAATAAGCGACAACTCACTAACATGAGTCAAGACATGAAAGTCGAAACCGTCGATACGGCATTGAATCCCTTTGCAAAGGATACTCTGCTGGGATTGTCAGCCCAGCCAAAATTCCTTTATTCAAAATACATGTATGACGATATGGGAAGCAGGCTTTTCCAGCAAATTATGCAGATGCCGGAATATTATCTAACAGATTGTGAATATGAAATTCTCGACCAACAGACCAAAGAGATCCAACATACTTTTTCCGGTAACGGTCAAGAGTTCGATCTCATAGAACTGGGCGCAGGAGACGGTCTGAAAACCAAAGTATTGATGACCCATTTTCTGGAACAGCATGCAAAGTTCAAGTATATTCCCATCGATATCAGTGAAAAAGCGACTCGAGAGCTGGTCACCAGTCTTGAAAACCAGTTTCCCGAACTCGCGGTTGAAGAGAGAGTCGGGGACTATTTTCAAATGATTCGGGAACTCAACAAAGTCGATTTTAACAGAAAAATCATTTTGTTTCTGGGATCAAATATTGGCAATTATGACGATCAACAGTGCCATGATTTTTTCCAGGATCTTGCAGATGTGATGAATAAAAATGACATGCTTTTCATCGGTTTTGATTTGAAAAAAGACCCTGCTGTGATTATGCAGGCATATAATGATCCTCACGGCTATACCAGAAGATTCAATCTCAATCATTTACTCAGAATCAATCGAGAGCTGGATGGAAATTTTGATCTGGAAAACTTTATTCACCATGAGACTTATAACCCGGTCGATGGAGTAGCCAAGAGTCATCTGTTGAGTACCTGTGAGCATACGGTCACTCTGAATGCGTTGCAAAGGCAGTTTCATTTCAAGCAATATGAACCCATTGTCATGGAAATGTCCAGGAAATACGATTTGGAGACGATTCATCGTCTGGCTACCCTTAATGGATTCAGGGTTGTCAAAAACTTTTTTGATAAACGCCGGTATTTTGTCGATTCTGTGTGGCAGCTGAATTCATGACGTATTCAGAGCCCAGGTGGTTGTTATCTGTTCAATCTCACACCAACCCTAATCGATCATATCGCGGTTCACGACAGGCTGATACAGAAAAAATTGCATCATATTCCAAACGTATAACCTTAGGAGTCAAAATATGGCAACCTCAATAACGACCCAAACCCTTGCAGATACTATTTCGCAGAACCATGCAGTACTGGTGGATGTGCGGCCTTCCGCAGCCTATAACGGCTGGGCTTTACGCGGTGAAAAACGAGGCGGACATATTCCCGGTTCTGTCTCTTTTCCGGTTCAATGGTTTGAATTATTTGATGAGGAAACCATTAAAAAGATCTTGTCAGAAAAAGGATTTTTCTCGGAAAATATCATTCTCACAGGATATCCTGATGATCTGGACCGTGCTGCATCCGGGTTCAATCGATTTGGGTTAGATGCTGTCCAGGTACATGAAAAAGGGACTCCCGACTGGGCCAGCCAGGAGGATCGTCCATTACGCTTTTTGCCTCGTTATCGTCATTTGGTGCATGTCGAATGGCTCGAACAATTGCTAAACGGCGAAAATCCCGATAAAACGGATATGAAACCCTATGTGCTCGCCCATGTCAATTTTGATAACTGGGGCGACTATGATGAAGGACATATTCCTGGCGCCATCTGGCTGGATACACTCTGTCTGGAAAGTGAACGAACATGGAACCGACACCCGGCCGGGGAACTGGAACAGGAGCTGGCTGATCTGGGGATCACGCGGGATACCATGGTGGTGTTGTATGGCCGTACCGCCAACCCAAACATGTCACAAGATCATCCGGGCAAACAAGCCGGACAGCTCGCCTCCATGCGTGCGGCGATGATCCTCATGTATGCGGGTGTGCAAGACGTCCGGGTGCTGGATGGCGGCCTCGATTCCTGGCTCAGAGCCGGACACTCGATCACCCATGAGGAAGTAGAACCCCGTTCTGTGAGCGCGACCGGACTGGATATCCCCGAGCATCCTGAATATATTGTCGATACGCCGGAGGCAAAAGACCTGATTGCCGGATCTGATTCTGAACTCGTCAGTATGCGCAGCTGGGAAGAATATATCGGTAATGTCAGCGGATATCATTATGTCGGTCCCAAGGGACGTATCAAAGGTGCTGTCTTTGGCAATAACGGTTCTGATGCCTATCATATGGAAAATTACCGTAATCATGACGATACCATGCATAGTTTTCACGAAATCGAGGCCAATTGGAAACAAATGGGGATTACACCGGATAAACGCATCGCCTTTTATTGTGGTACAGGCTGGCGTGCCAGCGAAGCCTTTTTCTGTGCCTGGCTCATGGGGTGGCCAAATGTGGCTGTCTATGACGGGGGATGGTTCGAGTGGAGTTCTGACCCTGAAAATCCGGTCGAGTCGGGTATCCCAGAGAATCACTCGGGTCCAAAATAGACAAAAAATCAACGCATAGGATGCAGAGAAACCGCAGAGGTCGGTGGATTGGCCAGCAATCCCGTCGATCGTTTGCGAAAACCACGGCCATAAAACGACAACCCTATTTTTCCAGTTGCACCTTATTGCTGAAACTCCTAGATTCTTACAGGCACTCTACAGGGAGGAGACTATGGATTCGTTGACAGAACAGGACCATTTTGTTACTGTAGAAGCACTGGCAAGAAAAGAAGGACAAGAATTGGCTATCCCCCGGGGGCGTTTACTTGTTGCAGCGTGCCAATCCGGTTCGCAACTGGCAGAAAAAGTAGTCAAACGATACCGAGCTCTTTTGAATCACATGGGCAGCCGCGAGTCGATTTTGGATTTGCTCAATATCGACAAGCGCTTCTCCGATTCAGAGACCTGCGTTCGTCTGGAAGAGCATGTAAGCGGATCTGATGCGTTTTTGTTTCAGGCTCCTTTTGATCCCACACGTGAATTCTCTATCGATCAGAACTATATGGCGTTTCTCATTGCGACCCGTGCCTTGCGTGAACATGGTGCCCGCCATATCACGGGAGTGATGCCCTATCTCGCTTATGCGCGTCAGGATAAACCCACCAAGTTCACCCGCGAACCCACGACTGCCCGGCTGATGGCCGATCTCAGCATCACAGCGGGACTGGACAGGCTCATCGTTTGGGATCCGCATTGCAATCAAATCAGAGGTTTTTACGGCGCTATGCCGGTCAATATGCTGGAATCATTGACGCTGTTCATTCATGAATTCCGGAATTACAAAGGGAGAGACGATGTCATTGCCGTGGCCCCCGATGCCGGGGCTTCGAAATTCGTCACTCACTTTGGACGTGCCCTCAATCTGACCTGCGCGATTGCCTCCAAATATAGACCCGAACCCGAAACTGTCGTAATCTCTGAAATTATCGGTGATTTTAGACGCAAACGCATTGCCATTATCCTGGATGATATGATCAGCGGGGGAGGGACCATCGACGCTCTGATACGCAAGCTTGTCGAAGAAAAAAACATCCAGGAAATCTACCTGGGGGTTTCTCATAATCTCTGTGTAGGAAAAGCCTATGAACGGTTAAAGGCCCTGCATCAAAATTTCGGTTTAAAACAGGTTATCATTACCAACAGTATTCCCCAAACTAAACAGTTCATGTTGTTGCCATTTGTGACCGTGCGCTGTCTCTCAGAATTTCTTGTCAAAACCATCAATCGTATTCATCACGAACGCTCAGTCAGCCAGGTTTTTTATCGACCCGGCCATGAGCGGGTTTTGGAACTCGATTTGTGAATAAAAGGAAAGGAGCTGCATTTTTGTAAAACGCAGCTCCTTTTTTAGCCCTTTTCCTTTGGTTTGCCCCGGTTACGAGTTATTGCAATTCCAATTTTTTCTGAGTTCCTTGGACATCGAGCAGGAGAAATGTGCGCTGATCATCTGAATCCACCCAGAACGCTGTGCTGTTATTGGGGATATCAGGTTCAGTGGATTGGCTGAAAATTTTCGGTTTACTGGCTTGTTGAGAATGATCGAGCATTCCGGCAATGATCGCGTTTCCCTGAACATCCAGTTTTTCCTGAGGCTGGTCTGTGCCGATGCCCACATTGGAACCAAAATACGAGTCGCCGGAACTTTGCTCTATATAAACGGAATAATTGGTTCCCGAGCCATCCAAGTCCATATACAAACCGTATTGTGTACCTGCAGCTCCATCCCTATCCGTAATATGCAGCGCCCAGGCGCTATCTTCTGAGCTGGTTTCCAAAACAGTCAGTGTGCCAAAGAGTGCCTGATAAATTGCGTCACTGTTCGAAGTGAGTGCATTTTTGGTACCAACGGCGATGTTGTGATGCGGAAATATTCCAGAGCCACCACTGGTTTCGACTAGAGTTTCGATCCCGGTCATGGAACGTCCGGAACCGGATAAGCTGGTAAACATTCCCCAGCCATTTCCGTGATTTGCGACTGTAATGGATTGATTGCGTACACCAAATCCATATTCCGATACATCGAGAATATTATACATGCCCTGAGCCTTGCCGAGACTCATGTCGTTATACATTCCCACAAAATCACGTCCACCGCTGGCTTGAACGTCATTGTAAACGCCAAATAGTGCACCGGTCGAAATGGCGTCTCGTACGGTATTGTAAAGCGCGGTGGATTTATAGTCTGCACCGGTAGACGTTACATTGATCGCGCGTTGTGCACCGGTCAGATTGCCGATATTGATGATGGCCTGGTCACTGACTAGAGCCTGATTGAGAGCAAGTTTTTCACTGATTTGCACATTACCTGTAACTGACAATTTTTCTGATGGTGTTGTGGTACCGATTCCAATATTTCCGCTTACCCCGGCATGCATGTCCGAATTGTTGATCTGCCAATCGGCATCAGTGATCGGTGTACTGCCGGTCAGGGGTAACCATGCAGACCCATCATAGCCTTCAAACTGTGAACCGGTCCATCTCAACGTCCCTGCATTTTGATTTGAGGTATATCCCAGTTTGAGTCCGCCCTTGATATCCAGCTTTTCGACTGGAGAGGTAATTCCGATTCCCAGGGTCGTATCCTTTTTGACGCTTATCAGGGTGTCATTCTCTGCGGTGCGGATATAGAATTGTGCTCTTGACAATATCGGTGCACATAACAAAATTAAAAAAAGGTACCATTTTTTCATATCCAACATTATCCTCTTTTATGATGACATGTATATTTGACAAATGCTGGTTTCGATGTCACAGATTTTTACCTACGAGAGGCCTAAAACCAAAGAAATCGTATGTCAAACAAAGAGAGGACAATAATTGTGCCATGGAAATGGGTGTTGGTATAAAGGGGAATAACAGAGTTGTGCAGCATGAAAAAAAGTGAAATGCGAAACGAGGATCCCCCCTTGTCCTCGTTTCGCCCATATAGTCGGCTATTCTATTTTCGAACGAACCCAGCGGGTCACAGTCCGGAAATCTATTTTTCCGCTTCCCATTTTTGGAAATTCCTTGATCACCACAAACTGCTTTGGCAGGGCAATCGAGGGGAGTTCCTTGGACATCTTTTTAACCAGATCCCGCTCTTCCACCGCAGCGGTCACTGCTGCGACGATTTTTCCTCCTTTGACGGAATCCGGGACTTCGACGATACAGCATTCGATTCCATCCGGTAAATATTTTTCCATGATGCTCTCGGTACGCACCAGAGAGACCATTTCTCCGCCGATCTTGACAAAGCGTTTCAGACGTCCACGATGGTATAGATAACCGTCTTCATCGAACATCCCCATATCGCCGGTATCATACCAGCCGTCTTTGATGCGTAAAGAGGTCTCTTCGATATCGTCAAAATATCCTTTCATGATCAAGTCTCCCTTGACCAGGATTTTGCCTTCTTTGCCTGTGGGCAATTCCTCACCGCTGTCGATATCCACGATTTTTACTCTTACACTGGGCAACACTTTGCCGATGCTTCCGGGACGATTATGTTCAGGAGTGTTGACACTGACCCCCGGACTGGTTTCTGTGGCTCCGTAGGCTTCGAGCAACACCGTATTTTGTTTTTTCATATAGGCATCGCGCAGCCATTGCGGAGTTTTATCGGCTCCGGCGAGTGTGATGCGTAAGCTTTCAAAATCACCGGGTTTGGCTTCGCGTAAATATCCGGCAAAAAAGCTTGGAGTGCCGGCAATAATGGTGGCTTTTTCTTCACGGATAAGTTTGGGGATCTTTTTGAATTCAAGCGGATTGGCATTGGTCACCGCTGTCATCCCGACGGTCATGGGCAACCACAAGTTACCGGTATGTCCGAATACATGAAAAAGCGGGAGGACGCACATGAATATATCCTCTGCTGAAAACTCGAATACCTTTTTCAGATCCTCTATATTGGAGCCGATATTCCTGTGTGTGAGCTGTACGGCTTTGGGATCTTTTTCGCTACCACTGGTAAAGAGGATGACGACATTATCATCGATATTGGCCTTGGGCAAGGATTTGATGATCATGCCGGATGCCATTTTGGAACGCAATGCAGCCGCGAGTTTTTCCGTGGGCCGGAGTTGTTCCATAATATCTTCTATGAAAACCATGCCATTGACCAACCGGCAACCGATTTTTTCCAGCAAGGCTCGGGAGGTAATGATGGTTTTGAATCCACATTTTTGTTGAGCATATTCGGCATTCTCGGCAGCGCCGGTAGAGTAATTGATCATGACCGGGGTCTTGCCTGCAAACACGATTCCCATGGTGGTCAGGAAAGAGCCTGCAGAGGTCGGGATCATGACGCCAATGTCACCGTCCTTGAATTTCTTGAACCGTTTAGCCAGAATGAGACTGGCAATCAGTGCCCGCTCATAGGTGACCTCACGATCTGTGGTTCTATCCTTTATTGCGAGCTTTTCTTTGAATTGCTTGGCCGTCCGGATAAATTCATGATGCAATATCATATCTGTTCTCCTGTAATGAATTCTGTTCAGTTTACTTATATAACCATATTTTTATATAGATGCAAGGGGATTTTGTTCGATCTCTCCAGTTTGCGTCATTGTAAATATGCAATATTTTTTGTCGTATTCTATATATAATATTCTTATATTGAATTTTTAACCGCTAATAAACGCGAATATACGCAAATTTGAGTGGATTTGTTAAAAAGGAATTTTCTATGCAAAAGCGAGTTGAATTGATTGAAAAAGAATTAATATTTAAAATTGTCGGATGTGCCCTTTCTGTTATCAATGAATTAGGACGTGGGTTTCGAGAAAACGTATGAAAAAGCTTTATGTGTAGAATTGCAATATAGCGGAACAAAGTTCTTTTCCGATTTATTACAGGGGGGTAGAGGTTGATTGTTTTGTGCCGGATTTACTGGTAAATCATAAAATCATTGTGGAAATCAAAATGGTAGAGTCTATTATTCAAGAACATATTGGCCAGGTTTTAAATTATCTGAGGATAACAGGAATTGAAGTAGGGTTGATTCTGAATGGTAAAAATCCAAAACTGGAATGGAAAAGAGTTATCCTTCAAAATAATCCCGCGAATGAACACTCTTGATTGGTGTTTATTCGAGTCCATTCGCGGTAAAATAATCCTTTTCCATAAACCATTTCATCCAGTTTCTTTTTCCTCTCCCATCCAAAAAGGCACGGTCAAAAACCACATCAGCGTTCCCACCAGCATCAAGGTCTTGTGCGTAGAAAGATCGATGGTACCGAGAAAAACCAGAAAAGAGGGTGTAACCGTAAGGGCCAAACCCGCATAGGAAATGATTTTCAATAGGGTTTTCATATTTTCGCTCCTTGTTGTCGTTTCTTTTGAATCCATAGACTGGCGATGACATAGATCGCAGAAGCCACAAACCAGCCGGGCAGGCCGAGGAAAAAGATTTCCATCCCTGTCGTTCTGTTCAAAATCAGAGCGAATAACAGGCTCAATATCCAGGCCAATGCGGCGGCACGATTGACCGTGGTCCCGATATGTTCTGCCCAGAACGGCGTCAGGTTCATGCGGGGCAGGATATGGACATCCATCATGATCACCGCCCCCATGGGCATGAGAATCAGTCCGTATAGCGCGACAAATCCGAGAAGTTGCATCACCAGCGCCGGAAAACAGGCGGCAAAGGTGGTGATCAAACCCACCACCATGGTTACGCGCCAGGTTTTCCAGCGGGGACGCACAGCCTGCAAAGCCAGCCCGGCACGATAGATCGTGGGATTCGCCGTGGTCCAACCTGCAATCACCACACAAATCGCTCCGGCTAATCCGGCAGCGTTATAGGCGATGGGACCCGGTGCGAATTCAGTGCTGAAATTGGTTTCCAAAAGAAACAATGAATAGAGAATACCCGAAGCCAGCCAGGCAATATAATGGCCCACGTACATACCGGTGGCGGATGAAAAACCATAATACCATTTTTTGGCATAGCGTAAAATCGACAGATCCGCCATGCCGATATGCATGGCCATATTGGCGAACCAGGCAAAAAAGGTCACATGCCAAAATGTGAATTGACTCTGACCCTCCAGAGCTTTGCCGGTCCATATCTTTTCCTTGGCGACCGTCCAGAAATCGGACACAGAGTGCACACCGAGATCCGGGAGCACTGCGATGGCAGCGGCGATGAACACCAAAATCATCCAGGGAGCCGCAAAATTGGCAAAGCGGGATACCCAACTGTAACCAAACATAGCAACGACCGTCGTAATAGATCCGACGACAATGACCGCCACGATCCATCCGATGCTGGTGGGCAGCCAATCGCTAAGAGAGGGCATGGGCAAATTAAAGGGAATACCCACAGCGGTCGCTGATACAGCGATCATGGATCCGGCTAAAAAGCTGAACATGAGTCCGTTGACCACATTATAGATCAGAGTCAGGTTCTTGCCGCAGATTTTTTCCAGCATGTAGTAAAGGGTCAGGCGATATTTGACAGCAATCGGAGCACACAAAAAAGCCCAGCTCAATACCGCCAGCAGATTGCCGACCAAAAGTCCAAACAGAATTTCTTTGGCTCCGGCTCCATGGGCCACAAAGAGCGGACCGATGACGAATTCAGTCCCGGCTGTATGCTCACCTGCATACATGCCGATAAAACTGCCCCAGCCTTTCCATTTGCGCTGCGGCACCGGCGTACGCTCGAATTCTTCTACCGCATCCAGCTGACTGACCAGATTCCTGCTTTTTTCCTCCATTCCGGATTCCTCTCCTTTTCCTGATCTGTTTTCAATCCTGCCTCATCATTACCAAAATTGCCGGTTCCTGATCGTGCAAGACCATAATCAAGTATTCGATGGATTGTAATGGTTCACCTTTTGTCACAGTGTATTTTGGAGATACTTTAGATGTTATGAAAGGAATAACCAAATAGTAAATTGCTGCACACGTTAGCAGCGCATCTGCCGAATATATTAAAGATGAGGTGTAAATTCAAGCTCTATTTTTATCTTTTTGTAGATTCCATGAATTTATGACAAGTGTAAAAAAAATATGTCAAATCAATATCCAGGCTGAACTGGTTAATTGTCCAAGTCACTATTTTTCAATGTCTTTTAATATGGCACGCGTTTTGCATTTTTGTAATTGACGAGGATCTACTTTTACAAAAATTGAACACATTAAATGGGAGAGACGGACTATGCAACGTTTGGTTACGATTCTATTTTTATTTTCATCTGTTCTTTATGCCCAATACAGTTACTTGCCTTCCGCTGTCGATGATGATGGTAAAATGTTTATCATTGCCGGAGGCGGGCAAAGCAGCTTTGTCGGGTCTAATGTAGAGATCGCTATCGAGGTCTCTTCCCATTCCACCCAGGCCGAGATCGGGATTTTTGATGGCGATGTGGGAGGGCATTGGGATTCGCCGTACAACGCTCCTTTGCATCTCTATACACTTTATCAAGATCCCAACATGGATCAGAGCTCTCTGGAAAAAATCGCCGAGTGGAACAGTAATGAACTGCCAGATAATTCGTGGTTCAAATACACCCACCCCACCAAAGAATCTGCACGAAATGAAAATGGTAATTTTTCTTATTATCTCATTATCAAAAGCACGGATAAATCCAAATTAGGCTATAGCAACCAGTTCAAAGTGCGCGCGCTGGGCAAGATCGATTTGGCCTCATCCCTGGTAGCCTTTTCCGGGGCGCTCCATAGCTGGGAAGATGTTCTGACTCTATATCCAAACTATCCCTCTTTTGATGTAAAAAAATACGACGGCCACTGGACACTCTATTTCTATCTCGAAGAACCGGTTGAATACCTGGAGATATGGGATGGTGATTTTGATTATTTCGGACCCACCGGCGGACCTGCTCAGGATACCGATGACCCGGATACGCCAAATGATGTCATGCCCGATTGGGCGGCCGGCACCGGAACGGGCTATGAAGGCAAAAGAGGTGCCAATCCTCGAGATGATGGATCGTCGAATTTTTATACCGTCAATCCTCCTGTGTCCTATATGATTACCGATCCGCTGGGCAATCAGTACGTCAATGACAATCCCTCGGCCAATCAGGAATGGGAACGGTTTCGAATCGATACTGCACCTTTTGACCGGTCTGTCATGGATTATCATGCCGATGAATTGCCTGCCGGCACCTATCGTATCGATGTCTTTGGCATGGATCTGCACAACTATAATGCCTGGAAATTTTTTGAAAAAATTATCGGACAATCTGTCAATGGCAAGCCTGTGCCCAGTGTACCCGTACCCTATGGGGCTCTGGCCAGTGTGGGCGATTATGTCTGGTATGACGCTGACAAGGACGGTCAACAGGATCCCAATGAAATCCCTCTTGCCAATGCTATTCTCTACCTGTACGATGAAAGCGGTCAGCTTGTCGGTAAAGCCCGTAGCAGCGCGGACGGAAAATACCTGTTTGACAAAATCGTACAGGGCAAATATACCATCCAGGTCGATCCCTCATCGTTACCCGATGATTATTCCCTGACCACTGCTACCCCGCAATTTCATGTCGAACTCGAGGGCGGCAGCCATCTCACTCATGCCGATTTTGGATTTGTCGAGGGCAATGGCCAGGGCTGCAAAACCGTGATGGCGTGGTTTGCTCCGTGGTATGGCTCTGCATTATCCGATTCAGCCGGACGTCACTGGCATGAGGATCATCTGGGAATGGCTGTGGACAGCGCCCTGTTTGACTTTTATTTTCCGGAACACGGATCCTGGCAAAGCCAGTACGATTCACAAAGCGATGCGCTCATTGAATATCAGATCCTGTCCGCATGGATGAATGAAATCGACGCCTTTGTCGTCGAATGGTATGGCAAGTCCTCCTATGAAAATAAAACGACTCTAAAAGTATTGGACCGCGTCTATGAGCTGGAACAGGCCTATCGTCATTTGGGATTTGAATTCGATGTTTTGGTCTGTTATCATGAATCGGCTCTTGGTGACCGTGATGAAAATTTGATGTATCTTGCCGACTCTGTTTTAACCCATCCTGCCTATTATCAGAATCATGGCTTTGGTGCCAAAGAGTTCGGCATACCCGTGTTTCTCTATGAAGAAAAGACGGCTCTCGATGCCGGAGAGTTTCGGACCGTGCTCGAACAGGTTACAGGCCAAAAGGTCGCTTTGTTCAAGAATTGGGATGCGGATGATCCTGAGCCGGATCCGGCATTTGACGGGATTTATCCCTGGGTGCAGAGTCTGGAATGGGATGATCTCCGGGGTCTAAACTGGGGCCGATCCTATCTTGAGCAATATTATACTATGCTGCCCGATAAATCCCAGGCCATAAATATTGCCGGTGTATGGCCTGGCTATGATGACCGTGAGTGGACTTTGGGTTCCGAGCGCTGGATGGATCGCCAGGAAACTGGGGTATATGACTCTACCTGGACTCTGGCCATGCAACAGTCGGTTGAGTGGGCTTTGATCCACAGCTGGAATGATTATAATCGCGGTACGCATGTCGAGATCTCTCAGAATTATACAGACGCATATCAGACCCTGACACGAACCTATAGCCGTGATTTCAAGGGATCAAACCCGTGTCTGGCCAATATCGATGATGAGGTTCGTTCTTATCCACAGTTGTTATACAATGCCCGTCGTCTTGAATTGGATGCTGAACTCGTTCAGGCCTCATTGTCTGCCTTTTTTGAACAGGATTATGCCCGCGCATATGCATTGTTGGAGACCGAGATTCTAGAACCCGAGAGCGTTGAAGAAAAGGCAGATCATGCTCTGGTTTTTGTCAAAGGGACGCCGACCTATGCCAAAGGAGATGATGACCGTTCCTGGCAAAATGCGGTAGATGGCGATCATGATGGCTGGGAAGGTACCTGCTGGTCCAAAGGCGATGAAAGCGGATCAGCATGGGCCATATTCCGCTTTGCAGATAATAAAGTCCGTCAATTCAATTATATCAATTTCCAGACCGACAACGGCTCTTCGGACGATGCTGTCGAAGGTGCTCAGGCAAAGACTATGGAGGTCCTGGTCAGCGAAACCGGTATCGATTTTGAAAATTTCGAGTCCGTGATAAAACTCCGACGCAAATCCGATGGCACTTCACCGGAATGGCGTGGATTGGGACGCTGGGTCAAGGCAAAATATGTGATGCTCAGACTGCATTCACCGGACTATTTCAGAGGCGGCTATCGCCAGATCGTGGAATTCGAGGTTCAGAGCGATGACAAGAGCGGAGCCAAACCGGCCTCGATGACAGAGCATATCGGAGTCATGCCACTCGAGACCGAGCTTTATCCCAACTATCCGAATCCCTTCAACCCAGAGACGACGTTGTCCTTTACTCTTGCAGAAGGCTCTGAGGTTCACATTCGAGTTCTGGATGTTCTGGGACGTGAGGTCGCCACACCGTTCCGCGGTTTCAAAGCGGCTGGTGAACACCGTCTGGTGTGGAATGCCCGTGATCTGCCCAGCGGGGTGTATTGGTGTCATATGCAAACAAAAGATTATCAGGCCACTCAAAAACTGCTGCTTGTCAAATAACCCCCTGGCAGCCGGTTCGATTAATTCTGGACAGTTATAAAAAAGCTTTGTATCTTTAGTCTGAACCGGCTGCCAATTCTGGCGCACTTAATCCATTTGCAGATCATTGTCCTGCCAGGCTTGCAGACCGGACGCTATCAAAGGAGAGAGAATAATGAAAAACGGTCTGATGCGATGGTTAGGTCCGGGTTTTTGTCTGGTTACGATCATGTTCTGCAGCTGTACAGAAAAAAATGACACTCGGGCCTATACATTATGGTATGATGAGCCTGCAAAAGAGTGGATTGAAGCGTTGCCTGTCGGCAACGGCCGGCTGGGAGCCATGGTTTTTGGCAATCCGGATAGCGAACGCATTCAGCTCAATGAAGAGAGTCTGTGGGCCGGCCAGCCTATCGATAATAACAATCCCCTGGCCCTGGAAAACCTGCCACGAATCCGTCAATTGTTGTTCAAGGGCAAAAATCAACAAGCCTTTGTCCTGGCGCAAAAGACGCTTTTAGGCACACCTCCTGAAATACGATCGTACCAAACCCTTGGTGATCTTTATCTGATCGGGAAGGAAAATAGTTCGCTCTTTCATAACTATACGCGCGAGCTGGATCTTTCTACCGGAATCGCTTTGGCTCGTTATGACTCTGACGGCATGTCGGTCACCCGTCAGGTGTTTAGCTCGGCACCCGACAATCTGCTCGCAGTTCATCTCAAAACAGAGGGTGGGGATGGCTGGTCAGGATCGATCGCTTTGACCCGTGAACGCGATGCCCGTGTGCATGTGGTCAGCGATAACCGCTTGCTCATGCAGGGCCAGATCATCGATGACCCTGATCCTGAAAAGGGTCCGGGTGGCGAGCATATGCGATTCGGCGCTCTGTTGGATGTGAACATTTCCGACGGGACCCTGTCCTCTGCGGAAGATGTGCTGATTCTGGAAAATGTCTCTGAAGCGCTGATCCTTTTTACCGCAGCCACCGATTATGACCGCGATCAGCTCGATTTTGATCGGACTGTTGATCCTGTTCAGCAGTGTCAGGATATCCTCGATGCCGCAGAGGGATCCTCTTTTGAAACGTTGGTTTCCCGACATTTAAAGGACCACCAAACCCTTTTTAACCGGGTCAAATTCGACCTGGGACCGGATACCCTTGATCATCTGCCGACCGATGAACGACTCCAACGCGTCAAACAAGGGGCCGATGACCCCGGTCTGATGACGACCTATTTTCAATATGGCCGTTATCTTCTCATGGGGTCGTCACGGGCACCTGGTGTGCTCCCTGCCAATCTGCAGGGCATCTGGAATCATCATTACGAGGCCCCCTGGAATTCCGATTTCCATACCAATATCAATCTGCAGATGAATTACTGGCCGGCCCAGGTCACCAATCTGCCCGAGACCGTACCCCCGCTTATCGAATTTTTTGACCGGCTGCGCATTCCCGGCCGCATCACCGCCCGTGACATGTATGGCGCCGATGGCTGGAATATGCACCATGTCACCGATCCGTTCGGGCGCACCGGACTCATGGATGGCATTCAATGGGGCACCTCACCGCTGGCCGGAGCCTGGATGTGCCTGTCTCTGTGGCGTCAATACGAGTTCATGCAGGATAAAGAGCTCCTCCGGGAACAGATCTATCCCATTCTCAAAGGCGCAGCCGAGTTTACCCTCGATTTTCTGGTCGAGGGTCCGGATGGCTATTGGGTCACCGCTCCTTCCATGTCGCCCGAGAATGCATTCTATTTACCAGGCACCCGGGAGACCACGCAGCTGACCTATGCCGCTACCATCGACATTGAGATCATCCACGAACTGTTCAATGCCTGTATAAAGGCTGCCGGGATTCTGGAACAGGATTCTGATTTTGCGCAAACACTAAAACAAACCCTGGATCGTTTACCGCCCCTGCAAATCGGCGCCGATGGCACCCTGCAAGAGTGGATCGAGGACTATAAAGAGGCCGAACCCGGTCATCGCCATATTTCGCATTTATTCGGACTCTATCCCGGCACCCTGATCAATCCACATACACCCGAGCTGTTCGAGGCAGCCCGTCGCACCATCGAGAAGCGTCTCGCTCATGGCGGAGGACACACCGGCTGGAGCCGCGCCTGGATCATCAGCTTTTATGCCCGTCTGTTGGATGGCGAGCAGGCCCACCACCACCTGCATCAGCTGCTCGCCAAATCCACGCTGCCCAATCTGTTCGATACCCATCCGCCATTTCAGATCGACGGTAACTTTGGCGGCACCGCCGGTATCGCCGAGATGCTGCTGCAGAGCCACAGCAACGAGATCCGGCTCTTGCCCGCTTTGCCCGTTGCCTGGCCGCAAGGCTCCATCACCGGCCTGCGCGCCCGCGGCGCTGTCGAGGTGGATATGGAATGGGAAAACGGGGTGCTGACAGAGGCGCGCTTGCGACCGGAAAAGAATGACCCTCTCACTATTGTTTACAAGGACCAACGGATAGAGGTGGATGCACATGCTGGTAAAGAAATTCTCCTGAATAGAGAGAGTTTTAATTGAAAATACAGCGGTCAATTAATAATTTAGAATTGAGAATTAAAGGAGCCCTGGTTGATCTAATGGCTTGAACAGATATATCCAAGTGTCAGATTTTAATTGCAAATGCTATTCTTTGCGTCATTGCGTCTCGTATGTTAATTTTAGCGTGAGATTTATCAGCGAATTTTTTTGATAGAAACAAGAGTGATTCCAGACCATTTTTTGTAAAAATACCAATATCCGGAGAAGATATGAGATTAAATTTAATTCTGATTTCTTTATTGTTCACCTCGCTCATTTTCGCTCAACCCCGCTATGACAGCGATCAGGGGGTAGGATATATATTCAACCGGGAGCCTCTCGTCAAGGTGCCTTTTGCTCAACTCCCCCTGGGCGCCATCGAACCACAGGGCTGGATTCTGGAACAACTGAATCGTCAGGCCACGGGACTGACCGGTAACCTCGACAAAGTCTATACCAAAGTCGTGGGTCCGCGCAATGGCTGGTTAGGCGGCGACGGTGATGGCTGGGAACGCGGTCCCTACTGGATCGACGGCCTGTTGCCGCTGGCCTATCTGCTCGATGACGAGATGCTCATGGCCAAAGTACAACCGTGGATCGAATGGTCCATCGCCAATCAGACCGATGAGGGCTATTTTGGTCCGGTGCCGTTCGAACAAGAGCCTCCGGATGAACCGGGATTGCAAAAGACCCGGCGACGGGACTGGTGGCCCAAGATGGTCATGCTCAAGATCATGCAGCAATACTATATGGCCACCGGTGATGACCGGGTTATCGAACTGCTGACGCGTTATTTCCGCTATCAGCTGGAAACCTTGCCGTCCACGCCGCTGGACACCTGGTCGTTCTGGGCCAACCGTCGTGGTGGCGATAACATGATGGTGGTCTATTGGCTCTATAATCTCACCGGAGACGAGTTCCTTTTGGATCTCACCCGGATCCTCAACGACCAGACCCACCCCTATACCGATATGTTTTTAAAAGGCGATGTGCTCAGCTCCATGTTTCAGTTCCATTGCGTCAACCTGGCGCAAGGATTCAAACAGCCTGCGATTTACTATCAGCAGGATCCCCATCCGAGCCATGTCGAGGCGCTGCAAAAAGGATTCGCTGATCTGCGTAAATACCATGGCCAGCCGCAGGGCATGTACGGTGGCGATGAGCCGCTGCACGGTCAGGGTGCCACCCAGGGATCAGAACTGTGCTCCACTGTCGAGCTCATGTTCTCGCTGGAAAACATGCTGCAGATCTTTGGGGATCCGGTCTATGCCGATCATCTGGAGCGAATTGCTTACAACTCGTTGCCTACACAAATCGACGATCAATTTACCACCAAACAATATTATCAGCAACCCAACCAGGTCAAAGTCACCTGGGGCGATCACAATTTTTATACCGACAATCCCCATCGCCTGGTGTATGGCACCACCACAGGCTATCCGTGCTGTACCACGAATATGCACCAGGGCTGGCCCAAGCTGGTCAATAATCTCTGGTATGCCAGCCTGGACAGCGGACTGGCTGCTCTCATGTATGCGCCCTGCGAGGTCAATGCTTTGGTGGCTGATGGTAATAGAGTCACCATCACGGAAAAAACCCGCTATCCCTTTGAAGATACGATCCGGTTCGAGATTCAAACCGGACAGCCGGTCGAGTTTCCGCTGCATCTGAGGATTCCGGCCTGGTGCCAACAAGCGGTTATTTCTGTCAATGGGGAACAATGGGAGTCGCCAAAAGCCGGACAGATCGTCAGAATCGATCGCACCTGGAGCGATAGCGACAGGGTCGAACTGGTGCTGCCCATGCAGATCGCTATAGAGCGCTATTACAAAGACGCGACCAGTATCGTGCGCGGTCCGTTGGTCTATGCTCTAAAGATAGATGAACACTGGAAATACACCGAATCCACGGAACACCCGCCCGGCTATTATGAAGTGCTTGCGACCAGTCCCTGGAATTATGGCCTGGATGAAACTGTTATCAAAGAGCCTGAAAAGGGATTCGAGGTCATGGAAAATCCGGCAGTGAGCGATTATCCC
>WJME01000043.1 GCA_014728115.1 Candidatus Zhuqueibacterota bacterium
ATCTGCATATGAAGCTCAAGGGAAATAATGTAATTCATCCATTTCATCTCAAAATTTTCCAGAGTTACAGAGTACAGAGAATCAGAGCTCAGAGTCAGGAACGGGAGACAAAACTAAACGAAATCCGTAGTACCTGACCCTGAGGTTAGGAAAGTCGAAGTTCCGAGACCCACAGCGACAAAGCGCTGCAATAAAGTTGAAAGAACCGCCGCGAAGAATACGCCTCGTACCAGATCCTGCTCCCAGCTCCTCACTCCCCTTTTTGGGTACATATGGGTAATCCGTTTTATGGCTACGAGACCATTCCCAGACATTGCCGCTCATGTCCAGCAAGCCGTAATCATTTTCTCCTTTGGGGAAGCAACCTGCTGCAGAGGTTGCCCCGATGTCGGTATCACCATAGTTCGCATGATCAGGCGTAATCTCGTCCCCCCATAGATATTCGTAATTTTTTCCTCCATGCGCAGCATACTCCCATTCGGCTTCGCTGGGAAGAATAACCCTAAATCCAGAGGGGATTTTTGTTGTGGTTATTTCGCCTTCGTGCCAAACGATAATTTCATTCTTCTCTCTTAGTTGTTCGTCCAGCCAGCGACAAAAGGCTAAAGCTTCATACCAGGTAATGCCTACCACGGGATGATTACCCAAGCTAAATATTGACCCATAAAACTCAGGTTTCTCCCGCCAGTTTTCATCCCATCTTCCTTTTACTCTCCCATCATGCCATACGTTTGCATCTTTGGCCTCAGGCCAATATCCTACGTTGTTGTACCCCTCAGCATCAACAAACATCGTGAACTGCGCCTGCGTTACCGGATAACGGCTCATGTAAAAGTCATCCAGAGTCACCTGATGAACAGGTTCTTCATCATAGAGACCTTTATTGTTCCCCATCTGAAATGAACCCCCCGGAATATGGCACCAAACGATGTCCGGCAATCCGGTTATTTCATTTTTACCGACACCACGGCGAGGATCGCCGAGTGCGCCAAGAATACGTCCAGCGTCCGCTCGATCAGCTATGGGAAGTTTTCCGTTTTTGATAATTCCGGCCAGCCATGATATAATTCGTTGTAACCGTTTTTGATTTCTTTCACTAATACGTCGTTCGAGGGCGTCGTTTTCAATCAATAATTTACCAGCTATATAAGCACCTATCATTCTTTTTTCTGATACTCGGTCGGTAAAATCCTCATAACACAAAGCATCGGCCAGGTTCCAGAGATTGTCAAACATACCACGTGCGGCTTTGGCACCGGCAAGAAGAATTACTTCCCGCCACTTATCCGGATCCTGAAAAAGCAAGTAAGCCATAACATCCGGGGATTCGTTTTCGGTAAGATGACAGGCAGCGAGATATTCCTGAAACTGCCGATGTGGAAAACAATAGACCCCTTGACCGCGGGATTCAAGCAGGCCAGCCCGATCTTGCAAATATTCAATAAGGCGTTTAGGCTTGATATCCGGGTGACCAACATTTAACAAACTGTTAACGAGTTGATCTTGTGGAATATTGGCAGCCTTTTTTGATCTTACCTGTTTTTGGTGAATATCAAACGCCAGCCCATTAACAGCCTGGCGGATGGTATCCGCACCTGTATTTAAAAATTCTGATAAACTTGGTTGTATAACTCGCGGTTTCCCTTCGATATGCTGAATTTTTCGCTTTTCCCAGCGGTTGAGTAATACGTCAACTACTTCGGCATAAAGTTGCTCGCGTTTTTCGGGTAGAGTACGCTTGCGATCGTGAATTGTCGCCATAAGAGTGAGGAGCAAGGGGCGTTCGGCAAGAGCCTGAAGGCGTGGGAGCCGTTGAATACGGTCTTTTAGGTCCATAGAATTGCCTTGAATTTCCTCCGAAAAGTCCCCCCGGCGGTGTCCGAGCTCTGCGTACCATTTTTCAACAAACGAAAAGATCAACGGCAATGAAAAAGATGCCAATGTTGTTGAGTTAAAATCGGGTAATTGCCATTGCTGTTTTTGGTAGGCATAAATACGGCTGGTGACACAATATCGGCAGAGAGGAAATTCACTGACAAAGGCCGCCACGGCAGCTTTTACCTGTTCCCTTTTGTTTTCAGCATCTGGTACTTCATCCAGGCCATCGAAAAAAATCAAAGCTGTACCGGTTGTAAAATAATGATAAAGCAGAAGTTCTTTATGCGGTTCATTATGTGAACCCAGCTGTTTTAAAATATGATCGAAAACCTGCTTACAGGTTCCGGGTACGCGTGCATCCTGCGGAAGAGCAGTTGCTAACTCTCTCAACACGATACGAATCGGCAGTAAAAATCCGTGATCCCATTCTTGTGTTTCCGGTTCTTCATCCTCATCATTTTTGGGAACCGGCTGAGTTAAAAGATCGATATTAATAATTTTATGACAAAGTCCCTCACCTGCCAAACATAAGCAAATAAAATCAACAAAAGTGGATTTACCGCTGCCCGGATCGCCAAGCAAAACCAGGCGATCATCGCGATTCAGCTGGTTCAGAGCGCTAACCTGCACGCGATGGTTAATCTCTCGTTTTTTTGTATCCAAGAGCATTGCTTCAGTTTGTTCAGTCATGAGTGCAGTGTAAAGTGCAGGCAATTCAATCTCAGACTGAGCCGAATCAACCGACTGAACATCAATCCAGGCAAGAGATGAGTGGTTGATTTGCTCCATCAGCCGTTTTAGATAAGCTTTATTTAAAACTTTAATCTTTTCATTGAGAACAGGCGGATGCCCAATGTCTTTTAAGAGTTTTTGAATCTCCTGGATGCTTTTTACGATGTGTTGATGTTCTTCTCTACGGTCTTTATGCTCTTTGACCAATTGCTGCAAGTAGTCCATACTCAATTCAGCGTAAAGCAATTCGATTTCATGAGAAAGTTTTTGGTCTTTGGCAATAAACATCCGCAGTGTCTCGAAAATACAAGCGGATGTCTGTTTACCACTGGTTTCCCCCAGAGCTTTAGAAAGAATCTCGGCAAAAAGATCAAATTTAACAAATTTTTTCTTTTCTCTGAATGCTAAAATTTCGTTTTCAATGCGTTTATCCAAAAATGCTTCTTTAGCCGCTTTAATCTTTTCTGGTTTATAATCTTTGATACACCTTTTGAGTGCCCTGGAAAAAACACGGTCAAGTTTGCGTCCAGACAAAGTATCATCAAAAGTGTCTTTAGATAATTTGTAAAAAATATCAACCAGGACGCTTTGAACAAAGGAATTGAAAAACTCATAGGTAGCAAGAGATTCGAATAGCATCGACTAACCCCTTGAATTGGTAAGGTGTTATAATCTAATGCTTTTAAAATAAACAACATCTAAAAAAAAGGCAAGCGTTCATTAATTATAATAGAAAATTTCTGTGGTATGATATTTCTCAGGTGACAAATACTGGTATGGAAAAATAACACCTTTTCCCTCTGTGGCTCCGCGGCTTTGTGCGAGGTACATCGCATAAAAAGGCACCGCGATGAATATGAGAAATTAAGCAAAGTCTTCCAAACATAAAAAAAGCCCCACACCCTCCCGGGAAGGGGCCTTTCAAACTGCATCACCTATTGCATCACCTATTGGTGTGAAAACGAGTGAAATGGGGTGAAATAGAGTGAAAAACAGGCTGATTTTTGGGTGGTTTAAGGAATTGTAATAATTGTATTTAGGCTGTAAATATATGTTTTTGTTAAAGAGGGGAAAATCAGACAATCCGAATTAGGAAACCGCTGCTCTCCGCCGGCGGGCGGACGCGGTATCCACCTGAGCTATAGGGGCGAGGTTCGGATAGAGACTAGAGCTAGAATAAATTTTTTGCTGAATGGCAAGAAAATATTAACTCGCACAGAGCCGCCA
>WJME01000044.1 GCA_014728115.1 Candidatus Zhuqueibacterota bacterium
CGAGAATATCGCGGTCATCGATGGGATCATAGCGGACATGCTCGTGATAGTCAAACGACTCGTCTTCGCCCGGCGTCGTGGTCAGATCACCGGCCCAGGCCACGAGCAATTTTTTGTCCGGGTCGAATGTGCTGCGAGTGTTTTTTGCGCCAGCCGGGGCATTGGGAAACGTGAGATTCCAGCCGCGATGATTGGGAGACAGGGCCCAGGTAAACAGCAGATATACGCCATTGAGCGCATTGCGGCGCTGAATGTTTCTGAGGGTATATTCGATGATCAGATAATTTTCATCGGCCTGAGAGCCTGACCACTGGCGAACCGTGCGTCTGACCGCCACGGGCATGTTCTGATTGTCCCATGGCTGAAACCAGGCGCCATTCATTTCCCAGGCCGAGTCGATGATTTCCTCTGCTTCATAGGGATCGGTTTGCAGCCAGTAATTCTGTCCCCGGCTCCAGCGCTTGCGGTGAATGGGACGGTTGTCAGCATCCCGTGACACCAGATAGCGATACTGGTCGCCGGTAAATCCCACCTCAGTGCCATGCGTCGCAAAATTGTCCCATCCCCAGACCGTACCGGTATCGGTGAGAGCAGTGATGAAAAAGCCGCCGGCCGTGATATAGCTGTTGCTGCCGCCGATATTCTGTTTGACCGACTCTTGATCGAATCCCGGCCAGTCCATGCCATAGGTCTTGCGCTGCCAGTCCGACATGGGCTCGCATTCCTGCGAAACATAGAACGAATGCCACAGTTTGCCCCGGGTCAGGTCGATAGTAAAAGTATTATTCTGGCCATGGGCCAGAGTCATCGCTAAAAAGATGATCGCAAGCAGGAAATTGTGTGCGTGTTGTTTTGGCATACGCTCTAGTCAACTTTTTTTTTCAGTGCCTCAGCGCCACCGCGAGAGTTTCAAAACGACATCCGCAGCGACAGAAAGACCTGGCGCGGGATGTTTCGATAGACCTGAAAATAGTTATACAGCCTGACATCGCGATCCGGATCGTTATCCGGGTCTGCATAGGTGGCACTGCGCAGCACCCAGCGATCCAGTTCTTCCCGCTCGCTGATGGGCGTCAGGTGCTGGTTATTGAACAGATTGAGCACCCGCACGCTGGCTGTCAGCTCCAGGGGTCCGATGGAAAACGGTTTTTCGATGCGCAGATCGGTTTGCGATTCCATGGGATAACGCCGGTTGGATTCCACGCGATAATCGAACTGATATTCCGGAGACCAGTAATAGGACAGGCCGCTCCGTACCGAGATGATGACACTGGCCGAGAGATTCTTTACAATCGGGGCCAGCAGCGGCATGAAATGCTCGCTATCGCCAAACCGGTAGGTCAGCACGCCGTTAAAGCGGTGCGTGCGGTCTTCGGGTGCTAAAAAGTCACTGGCAGAATAGGTGTATTTTTGTTCCAGCTCTTCGCTCATCTGCACGCGGTCGAGATATACGCCATAATAGCCATAATTGGTCTGGCTCAGCGTATAGGAGAACCGGTACTGCCAGTGTGTAACCACCCGGTTCGAGAAACTGATTTCCACGCCCCGGGAATTGCCATAACCGCTGTTGTCATAGCTGAGATAAGTGCCTTTGAGATCATCCGGTTTGTTCTGGCTGCCGGTGGAGCTTTGGATATAAATGGCTGACACCTGATCCTTGAGATCGTTATAATAGGTGACGATATCCAGCTGGTGGGTATCCCACAGATTGCGCTGCACCCCCACTTCATAATTTACGCTGAGCTTGGGTCTGAGATTGGGATTGCCATAGCTGTTCCAGCCGTTAAAGGTCTGATTGTCCAGTGCCCGGTTGATGATGGGCATGGACCGGAAATGACCATACTGTACGCGAAATGCGGTTTTTTCGCCGATGGGGAACGAGAATCCCAGCCGGGGCGATACCGTGATATGAGTTTTAGAGGGCTCCCATTCCGGCTTTCCGGCGCTCTTGCTGCCCAGGGCCGGATAAAAGACATTGTATTTATCTTTGGGCACATCGGCCCCAAAATTATAAGCATCCATCCGCAGACCGATATTGGCGACCATGCCGGCGAATTCCATTTTATCCTGTATATAGGCAGAGGTATACCAGGTCCTGGCCTTGTAATTGGTGGCAAAGCCGGTGCGCCAGATAAAGGCAGAGACCGAGAGGGAGGAAGAGGCGTTATAATCCTGATCCATGAGCCAGGTCTCGATGCCGGCCTTGAACAGATTGGTATTGGAAAACTGGTGTGTGTAATTGGCTTTGGCTTCATAAAAATGGGTCACCGACGCCTGGTTGTAGAGGCTGGACCACGTATAATATTCGCGATATTTTTCATTCCATGGTCCGCGATCCTCCAGCTGCCGGTCTTGCGGATCCGGATGCAGCTGGACGTCTTTATCGATGCCCGGCGTCGGTGTTTGCAGGGCGTAAAGAATTTCATTTTGATGGGTAAACGAGGTCTCCAGATACGCTTTGGGCGAAAAGATCAGTTTGTAGTTGATGGATTGTGCGTATACGGTTTCCTCGCGCGGAGAATCATAGATGAGCGTATATTTGCGCTTGGCGCCATACGTGCCCCAGAGTCCGGCCCAGCGAATATCTTCGGATCCCGAGCCCATGCCGGAATAATAGTGCTGATACAGGCCGGTGAATTTCAGATGATGCATGGAATTGGGCTTGTAGGTCAGGACCAGCGATGTGTTGGTGAGTTTTTGTACCTGCTCCCGGGTCGGCAAGCGGGTGGGTTTGTGCTTGATCTCTCCGGCCAGGAAAAAGCTCATCTTTTTGGCATCGCGGCCCAGGGGTCCGCCAAAGCTGAACAGATAGCGGGTATAGGCTTTTTTGCGATAGTCATATACGCCGAGAATATTGTCTTCCGACGGGGTGTGATTTTTGATCCAGAGATTATAATTGCGGCGGGCAGCCTCGACATCCACGACACCGGACGAGTCCTGGAATTGCGGCTCTGCCAGCCAGTTGTCAAAATCGCCCCATTGCTGCCACTCGTGCTGTTGGCGCGAATAAACATAATCGCCCCAGTGATATTTTCCGGGCGGCAGATATTCGACCTGGAGTCCCCCGGAAAATTGCGATCCTCCCTCTTTGGTGACCACATTGACGACACCGGACTGGGCATTGCCATACTCGGCATTGAATCCGCCGGTGATCACCTCCATCTGTGCGACGGCCAGCGGGTTGACGTCGTATTTCCAGCTGTTCTCGGATTTTGTGCCGGTGCCATAAGCGGGCACGCCGGTATTGGTATTGAGGCTTTTGACGCCATTGATCGAATAGTTGATCTCGAACGAGCCGCCACCACGAATCGAGAGGGTGCCGTCGGCGTTCTTGTTGATGCCCGGAGACAGTTCCAGCACACTGCGCAGATTTTCCACGGGCATGATCTCCATTTCAGAGGCCTCGTAATGCACCGAGCTGGAGGTCTTGTCGATTTCCACGATCGGACGTTCGGCGGTGATGGTGACGGATTCGCCCAGGTCCACGACATCACTGGTCAGGGGAACATTGATTTTCGTGGTCCGGCCGATATTGACCTGGACATCCTTGACTGTGACGTTTTGATATCCGATATAGCGTATATTGAGTGTATATTTTCCGGGAGGGACGTTGAGGATCACATACCAGCCTTTGAGGTCGGTGGCTGCGCCCAGCTGGGTACCCTGGATGATGACATTGGCGCCGATGAGCGGTTCCTTTGTCTCTGCGTCGGTGATGACCCCGGCGATTTTTCCGGTTTGTTTGGCAACGCTTGCAGCAGCCATGAGGAGCAGCAAGAACAGGATCCAACCCTTGACGGATCGAGGATTCACAGGGCATCCCTTTTTTAGTTCATTAGGCTAACAAACTAACAAAATCTTACTGAATTTAACTGACATTGTCAAGGGATATTTTGTCGATTTTGCTCTTTTTTGGGGTTGATGGGGAGATTGTACAAGAGGTTTGTTTGATCAACGGATCGAGACCTGAAAGGTGAAAAAACACCTTTCAGGTCGTCTGGGGTATCGGTGTCATCCCAGCGGACGGGAGTGTGGATGATAAATATCTGACTCTATTGCAAGGAACAAACGAGTCGGTTAGAGACCAGAGCGCTTGCCCGCCTACTGCTCGATTC
>WJME01000009.1 GCA_014728115.1 Candidatus Zhuqueibacterota bacterium
CCGAGATCCTGGGGATGGTTCGCATAATCGATGGTTTTGCAGGATTCCACATAGTTGAATCCGAATCCGTCCCACTCTTGCCGGACATCGGTAAAATCCACTATGGCAGAGGCAGTATGGTTGCCGAATTGCGCCTGACTTTTTGTAATAAAGAGCAGAACAGTAACAAGAAAAATCTTGGTTTTCATCTGTTTTTCCTTCAAGGGTTATGGGATATCATTTCGAATTAAAGTCCATCTCGCGTCGTTCCCCTTTTTGCAACTCGATCTGTGACACAGTGTCATCATAAACCAGCTTAAACTCGCCGCCCTGCAATGCCTCGAGCAGGGCTGTTTGCAACTGCCCGTTTTCCCACTGCATATCCACGACAATATTTCCCCTGGCTTTGAGTCCTCTGACATATCCTGTCTGCCAGGCCTGTGGCAATGCCGGCAACAGTCGTATCGTACCCGGTTCATGCGATTGCAGCAGCATTTCGGCAATGCCGGCAGTGACGCCGTAATTGCCGTCGATCTGAAACATATCGGGCGGATGGATATCGAACAGGTTATTCGAGACCTGTCCTTTGAGCAACTCGTTGATATGCACAAGGGCTTTGTCACCATTGAACAATCTGGCATAGAAATTGACGACCCATGCCCGGCTCCATCCGGTTTGGCCTCCGCCCTGAGCCAGTCTCCTTTCCAAGGTTTTTTCGGCCGCCACGAACCATTCAGGCGTTGCTGCCGTGATTTGATTGGAGGGATGCAAGGCATACAGGTGCGAAATGTGACGATGGCCCTTTTCCGCTTCTTCATAATCCTCGATCCACTCCTGCAGGGTGCCATTGGCACCGATCTGCATTTCTGGAAGCTTTGACCTGGCCTCCGAGATTTGATCGCTCAGATGGTTCAGAGACAGGATCTTTTCACTTTTGCTGACCGCATCAAAGACGTCCCGGATAATCTGTATATCGATGGCAGAGGCAACGGTATTGCGCATCTCTTTGCCGGTTTCAGGATCGATGTAGGTATTCTCCGGCGAATAGGACGGAGCAGTGACCAGCATGCCGTTTTCATCTTTTTTGAGAAAATCGAGAATAAACAGTGCTGCGCCGCGCAACACCGGATAAGCGGTCTCCCTGAGATAGCCGACATCCCGAGTGAATTCAAAATGGCGCCAGAGCGTGACAGACATCCATGCACCGGCCAGAGGAAAACAATATCCGTTGGCAATCTGGGAACGCACCGTCGACCCCGAGGGGGTCACACGTCCGAATGGATTGGTGGCATGAAAAGCGACCCAGCCCTCGGAATCGATAAACTTTTTTGCAGTCATCTGACCCCGCTGCGCCAGCAGGACCATGTAATTTGACAGGGGGATCATGGACTCGGAGAGATTGCAAACATCTGCAGGCCAGTAATTCATTTGCAAATTGATGTTCAGATGATAATCCGCTTCCCATGGGGCCCACATTTCTTCATTCCATATTCCCTGCAGATTTGCAGGCAAAACCGCATTCCCGGCCGAGGCACCCATCAACAGGTATCGACCGTATTGAAACAGAACCTGGGTCAAATAGTTGTCGTTTCCGGATGTATAGAGTTGCTTTAATCTTTGGTCTGTAGGAACAGTATCGGTAAGCATATCGGTCAGGTTTAATTCGACGCGGTTATAGACCGAGGAATGATCCGCGATATGCTCGCGTTTCACCTGTGCATAATCCGCATTCATGGCGGTATTCAATTGTTTCCCGGATCTGGCTTGTGGATCGATGCTGCGGTCGAAATTCAAGCGTTCCAGGTTATAGTCTGTAGCAGCCGTCAATACAACGGTGAATCCGGTAGAACCGGAAACCATCAGCTCATTGTCTGTGATCTCGAGTTGGCCGTTCCCGGGATGCACACCGGCATGCGCATCGAATTTCATATGATATCCGCCCTGTCCGGATCCACCCGGATTATCATCATACCCTTCCGGATCATCGAAAATCTGTCCGTCCACATGCAGAATCTGATCCTCATCAGTTTTTATCTGCACATCTTTTTCCCGTTCGAACCGGATGCGGCAATCTGTTTCGACATGATCGAGACTCGAAAAGTTAAAATAGACGGCATCATATTTGTGTGAGATCAGCGTCTCTCTTTTGAACCGGTTGCCGTCTATGGAATATTCGATCGTGACAATGCCTGTTTCCAGATCCAGGGTTCTTTTATAGTCCTGCACCTGTTCATGTCCGAATTCGAGATAGAGGTTTCCCAGAGGCTGATAGGAACGAAACGAGGTCGGGTGTGCAGCCAGATGCTGCATGGCATAGTGCATGGCCTCGTCGAATTTCCTCTGCAGATTGAGTTCCTGAAACCGGGCAAAATGCATTCCCACATTTTCAGGATAAGGATCTTGCTGACATCCGGCCCACAAGCTCTCTTCATTCAATTGCAGGCACTCGACATCCGGATCTCCAAAGACCATGGCGCCCAACCGTCCGTTACCGAGGGGCAGAGCGTCTTTCCAGTGGGCAGCGGGCTGTGTATACCATAACCGTTCGCCGGGGGGTATTGAACTTTTTTCACATCCATAAAACAATGAACATACTGCAATCGAGATGATCAGTTTTTTTAACATCGTCATTTCCACCCTGTTTAGAAACGGTTCATTTTACGTTGACCCTGCCTGATTTTGCCGGCAGGATTTTATCGGATAAACGCTTTGATGGCGTTGCTGAATTTTTCCGGTTCGAAATGCTCTAGCTGGTTATGGTTACCTTTTTCTATGGTCACGAACTTTTTTTCCCCTCTATACTGTTCGAACAATTTTTTTCCCATAGAAAAGGGAATGACATCATCATCCGTCCCATGAATCACCAGCAGGGGTGATTTTAAGTGGTTGATCTTGCCGAGACTGTTGAATGCCTCCCCTGCAATGCCCGACAGGAAACCGAATCCCATCTCTTTGGCCATCTCTTTTGCCGAGGTGAGTGGTGCGATCAATATCACCCGGCCCGGTTCGATATGCTGGCTCAGCTCGACAGCGACCGCCGTGCCGATAGACCGGCCATAGATAATGATCTCTGATATTGTATAGCCCAGTTCATTTTCTGCAAAAGAGAGTGCAGCCCGGGCATCCTGGTAAAGACCGGCTTCTGAGGGTTTGCCCGAGCTTTTGCCATACCCGCGATAGCTGACTCCCAGTACTGTTTTGCCATACCCGGCAAGCTCCAGCAACCGATCGGTGCGATGATAGATATTACCGCCATTGCCGTGAAAATAGATCATCACGCCGTCCGGAGAATCCGGTTCAGTCAGTAAACACACCAGCTTTTGGCCGTCTGCTGTTTTGATCACGACCTCTGTGATGCCTTGCGGCAAGTCAACGTGTTTATCGGCAGGGGTTTTAACCGGATGAAAGGAAAACATGTTCACCAGAGGAGTGCAGAGCAAAAAGAGAGGTGAAAGAATGATTGAAAGTGTTTTTTTAGTCAGTTTCATACAGCCTGCATTATTTATAAATCTGCAACAAGAGATTTCAAATTTTCGAGAGGGCTATACAAATATAAAAAGAAAATATAAATAATACAACGGGTCAAGGGAGGTATGGGGGTGGTGGTTCCAGCTGTTAAAAAAAAGCCGGTTTGCCCGAGCGAACCGGCTTTAGGCAAACTTTCAGGTCCAGGCCCCCTGTTTGGCAAACAGTCCCCAGGCCATGAGATAGAGCACTGTGCCGGTCAACAACGCAATCTGAACCCCCCAGGTAAAGGCCACCAGCATGATCCCGACCGATCCCAGAACCGAGGCCGCCCCATTGACGGCAAATCCCCAGTCCACCAGCTCGCCCACGCGCAATCCGGCTTTGGGAAACGGCATGCCCATAAAAAATCCCAGCGGAAAGATCAACATCCCGCTCATGAGAATACGCGGCAAAAGCGTTAGATGCGCCAGGGCATCTGTCACGTGGCCAAAGACAAAGATCTCCAAAAGCAACCAAAGAATAATACCCCCAAAAGCCAGTTTTGACGACACACGCCCGGAAAACCGGCTGCCCATGCCCGACGCCAGTAACAATGTCAAAAGAACGGTGGCAATGCTATAGACAGATGGACCGATATAGAGTGAATATTTTTGGATGAGCAAAATCTCGACAATCATAAACGCCATACCGATGCAGAAAAAATAGAGCCAGGGCACGGCCCTGAGTTTGGCACCTTTGAAAAGATAGGGAAGCAGATTCAGGGGCACGATCAATCCTATAATGATCGCGAGTAAAATCACGATAATCATCTTGGACAATGGAAAGCCATAGAGATCGCTGTAAGGAATCACTTTTTCCAGCTTGTTGGCATTGAAATTTTTCCACAAGCCCATCTGGGCGATAAACGGCCGGTCATCTGTGCAGGGTGAAATATCGGTTTTGGCAGAATCACTGGCAGAGCGCCAGCCCTCGTGCACGATGCGGTTGACGAGATTGTGTTTCAATGAATCCGGCGCAGGATAGAGCAACTGAAAAGGAGAATCGTTCAGTTCGTTATCCCCGGTAATCGCATGGACGAGGGTCTCCTGATCCAGGGGTTGTTTGGACAGCAGCAGCACATTACGGCGGGCTTTTGGCCAGTCATACACCGCAAAATGAGCATTCACATCGTCGACCCCATGCAGGGCCAGGGCATCCTGGAGTTCGCTGACGATTCTGGGCACATAGACCTGATGTTCGAGGACCATATATCCGCTATCCGACAATGCCCGCCAGTAATCATAAAAGGCTTCGGTCGTGAACAAATAATTTTCGGCCAGAGCGAATGCACCCGATGCCAGAGCGGCAAAGGTATTGGAGCTGGAGGAATAGAGTATGTCAAAGGCGTTTTCATGGCGCCGTACAAAGGCCCGGCCGTCTTCGGTCACGACCTCGACCCTGGGATCCTGATAGATGCGTCCGGTAAATTCGGTCAACAGACCGTCATAGAGCATGTCGTTGATATAGGGAATGACTTCCACAGCATAGACTCGGGCAGCGTTTGCCTGCAGCGGCTGCAGAACGTCTCCCCCGCCGCCGGCACCGATGACCACATAACGGCAGGAATCGAATCGTGCGATGAGACGGGACAAGTCAATGGTAAAATCGAGTTTCTGCGAATCGGGTTTGTCCCAAACGCCGTCGAATTTATAGGCGCTGGTATGGGCGACATTATCGATATTGAGGGTCTGATAGGTTTCCTGTGCTTCATAGAGCTTGACCTTGGCCATGGCATCCCAGTGCATATGGATCACCGGCCAGCGCTCCTCGCGTTCGGCTTGCAAGAGCGAATCTCCGCGGGACATGAAAAAAACCATCAGCAGGGCGGGAACAAGCGGCAGGGTCCTGCGCCAGGTGCGACCCGAGAGCACGGCCGCCAGCATGACCGGAACAGAGATGGAAAACGTTGCATAGGGAGTTCCCAGCGTATTCATGAGCAGGATGGCTGCCAAGACTCCTGCGGCTGCGCCGATGAGGTCGGCCATATAAAGTCGGGGCATTTCCGTGTTATGCTGGCGAAAGATCAGAGCCAGACTGATGCCGCCGGTAAAATAGGCAGAGCTGAGCAAGAGGATCGCGATCAGCACCTTGCCCGCCATCACCCAGCTGTTAAAGAGAGCGGAGAAATCGAGACCGAGCAAAAACACTGCCGGTGGCCCGGTCAGAGTGAACAAGGCCGTGAGCGTAAGCAGCCAGGGCAACCCTTTCTCTTTGTTCAGACCTGGTATCAGACGCAGGGTCAGGGCGCCGAGACCGAGTCCCAATACAGCGAGGGACAGAACCAAAAACGCAAAGGTGTAGAAAAATTCAGCGGAAAAGATACGGGTCCAGGTGAGCTCCAGTCCGATAAGTGACATGGAGAGCAGGGCGACAAGCCAGAAACGTGATCGTTGCACGGTGGATTCCTTTTCTATTTTTTCAGATTCGTCAGGGTAAGATGGTTCTCTTACAAGAGCCGTTAAGATAGACGCAATGTTAAACAGAAGGTTTCACAAAAGCAGCACAGATGAAATTTTAAAGAAATTTCCATATTATACACGCACAAAAAAGCATCACCCCTTGGATTCTGGAGCAATGTACAATACCCCTTTTCGATTTTTCATAACCCCAGTTATCTATCAAGTGTATGTCCAGGGTTCCGAGGATGAAACAAATTCGAACATTTGTTTCCATGAAAAAAAACGAGAGATTTTTATCTGTAATGGAATACACAAAGAGCCCTGAGCGAATCTCTCTTTTGTGTAAAAATAACACAATCAATAAACTTAAATTGTACAGCATGTTATAAAGTCTTTCTATGAAACCCGGATTGTTTTTACCTGCAAAGAGGGCGACAACAACGTCTATACCTTTGTCACGCAATATGAAAAAAGTTCATTATTCATTTTGATATCTCTGCAAGAAAAGGTATTTTAAAATAGTCCATTTATTTTAGAGAACCCAATATCAAAACAGACTAGACTAATTTCGGTAAATAATAATGACAAAAAACGATCAACCATCGACCGAGCCAGCCAGGGAACAACCAAACTCCGGTCGAACACCCATTGTCGCCATCGGTGCTTCAGCCGGAGGACTGGAGGCCTTAAAGTCATTTTTCAGCTCCACCCCAATAGACAGTGGTATCGCATTCATCGTTATCACCCATATCAAACCCCATCGCGCAAGCATGTTGCCAGAGATCCTGGCCAATGCGACAGATATTCCTGTCATCAGAGCAGAAGAAGACACTGAAATCAAAGTCAACCAGATCATTGTCGCCAAAGACTCTTTGTTGAATGTCGAGAAAGGCAAACTCTATTCTGAAAAATGGGATGGAGAGCAAGAAATGACGTATCATCCTATCGATCATTTTTTTCGCTCCCTGGCCCATGACCAGAAAGAACATGCCATCGGAGTCATATTGTCCGGCTCTGGCAATGATGGCACCCTCGGGGTCAAAGAGATCAAATCGACCGGTGGCATGATCATGGTCCAGGATACCGGCACTGCCGAATATACCGGCATGCCGGCCAGCGCTCAGGCCACGGGTTTTGCCGATTATGTACTGCCGCCCAAAGAGATGCCCGCTGCCCTGATCGCATACTGCCGGGGCCCGTTTTTGCAACGGTCTTCCAAAGCCCCCATGATCCAGCTTCCCGAAAGCGCGATTCGTTCCATTCTCGAACGATTGCGTTATCACACAGGTCACGATTTTACAGAGTACAAGCAGAACACCATGGCAAGACGGATCGAACGCAGAATGAATGTGCATCGCATCAAAGAGCCAGGTGAATACAGTCGTTTTTTAAAAGAGAATTCCAAAGAACTGAATGCCCTGTTCCAGGAACTCTTGATCAGTGTGACAAGTTTTTTCCGGGATCCAGAATCTTTTGTATTTCTTGCTGAAAATATCCTGCCAAAGCTTTTGAAACAGCTCAATGACGGGGATAACCTTCGTGTATGGGTACCGGGGTGTGCCACCGGAGAAGAAGCCTATTCCCTGGCCATTCTTCTCGATGAACAACTTTGGAAAATCAACAGGTTGTTCGAAATTCAGATCTTTGCCACAGACCTGGATCACAAAGCGATCGAAACGGCAAGAAGTGGGCTATATCCCCAAGGGATTACAGCCGATGTCTCTGCGGAACGCCTGAATCGATATTTTTCGCAAGAAGACGGCTCGTTTCGCATCCATAAGAATATCCGCGATATGATCGTTTTTGCCGTACAAAATCTGATTAGCGATCCTCCCTTTACGCGGATGAATCTCATCGCCTGTCGAAACGTTCTGATATATCTCGATCATGATGCCCAGCAGCGGGTTCTTCCGACGTTACATTATGCATTACAGCCAGGTGGAGTGATGGTACTGGGGTCTTCCGAATCTCTGGGTGAGTCTGGCGATATGTTTGAAATTATTGACCATAAACACAAAATATTCCGAAAAAAAGACAAACCAGGACATGTTTATCAGCCCCATCCACTGCCTGGGAGGGATCTAAAATCCTCGGAAGCGGGTGTGGACCAGACCTTTCCTCTCAACAGGAGAAAAGCACACCTCAGCCGCATCATTCAGTCACTGCTGATGGAACGGTTCGTTCCCGCTGCAGCGATTATCGATGATACTCATAAAATCATTTATTTACAAGGCCGTACCGGGCTCTATTTCGAGCCCGAGCAGGGCGAACCTAAAAACAATATCCTGGAAATGGCCCGCGAAGGGCTCAGACCGGCCTTGCGGGCAGGCATACAACAGTCGCAAAAAGAGATGATTCGGGTGGAAAAAAAAGACATCAAAGTGAAAACCAATGGAGAACATATTCATGTAAATGTTAGCATAGAAGCCTTGAGCACTCCCAAAGTCTTGCGTGGCATGATCCTGATCACCCTGGTCCAGTCCTCTGTGGAATCCACCAACTCGTCGAAAAAAACCAAAAAACAGGGTCCCCGCGATCCATCCGCCCTGGATGAGATGGAGCGCGAACTCGCGTACACAAAAGAGAATCTCCAGAGCACCATCGAAGAACTGGAAACTTCAAACGAAGAACTCAGAAGCAGTAACGAGGAGCTACAATCCACCAATGAAGAACTGCAATCCACAAATGAAGAGCTCGAAACCTCCAAAGAAGAGATGCAGTCGCTGAATGAAGAGCTCAATACGGTAAATTCCGAGCTAGAATCCAAAGTCAGAGCCCTGGCCAGAACCAACGATGATATGAATAACCTGCTCAACGCCATGCAGATCGCGACGATTTTTCTCGACAGTGAACTAAAGGTCAAACGGTACACCAAACAAGCCAAAGATGTTATCCGGCTTATCGAAACGGATATTGGCCGGCCGTTGAGCGATTTAACGAGTACTATACCCTATGATGAATTGACCCGGGATTGCGAACATGTCCTGAACAATTTGGCCACCAAAGAGACTGAAATCAGAGACAAAAACGGACACTGGTTCCAGGTCAAGATCATGCCTTATCGTACGGTAAACAATGTGATCGACGGCGTCGTCGTTTCATTCATCAATATCGACCGTCTCAAGCGGATCGAAGCGGAAAAAGACACCGCCATTCTTGCCAAAGATCTCTTTTTAGGCATTATTGAAACGCTCAGAGAACCTTTGATGGTTCTGGACAAAAATCAAAAAGTGGTCATCGTCAACAGTATTTGGTACAAGACCTTTCGTACGCATGAGGAAGAAACAAAAGGCAAGTATATCTATGAGTTGGGCAATGGTCAATGGGATCATCCGGACCTACGAAATCTCTTGGAAAACATTTTGAGCACAAACTCGGTCATGACCGATTTTAAAATCTCGCAAAAGTTTCCCTATATCGGCCATCGCACCTTTTTGCTGAATGCAAGAAAACTCGAAAACGAGCAAAATGAACCCAACCTTATTCTTTTGGTATTCAAGGACGTCACAAAAGAAACCCATTGAGGATGATCTATGAGTTCCTTGAGAGAAAAAGCACTCGAACGGTTACGTCATCAAAAGGCCAGCATTCATGATATGGATATCGATAGCATCGAACAACTCGTACACGAACTGAAGGTTCACCAGGTAGAACTGCAAATTCAAAACGAGGAACTGCGACGCACAGAAATACAGCTGGCCAGAGTACGCGACCAGTTTATAGATTTGTATGAATATGCACCTGTCGGCTATCTGACTCTGGATGAAAAGGGAATCATTCGCAGAGCCAATCTGCAGGCCTGTGACTTTTTCAATCTGGACCGATCCGACCTCATAAACAAAAGGCTGGAAAGATTAATTTACGATGACGATCGCGATCAGTGCTATCTATGCTTAAAAAAGGCAGTGAACGAGCAAGAGCCTCAATTCTGTGAACTCCGCCTGGACAGGCCAGACAAACGAGACATGTGGATTCGTATGCAGGTGATGGCGCGTCCGCTCCTCGATGATTGGTCCGAAGGATTCAGGATGACCCTGATCGACATTACAGAGCTGAAAAATGCTGAAGCGAGTCGCAAAGCCAATGAAGAGAAATTTCGCGAGCTGAGCAAAACCCTGGAAGAAAAAGTCGCTGAACGCACCAATGAACTGGCGCGCCAGACCGAACAGCTTCGCAGGCTGGCGAGTGAGCTGGTCTCTGCCGAACACCGCGAACGCAAGCGCCTGGCCGCGATTCTGCATGATGATCTGCAGCAGCTCCTTGTGGCCGCCAAAGTGCATCTCGATTACAGTGTGCACCAGGCAAAGGAACCCGCTGTAACCGAAGCCATAAGCCAGGCCATTGAGTTGATCAGCAAGTCCATAGATTCGTCGCGCGACCTGACCCGTGCTCTGCGTCCCCCGGTGCTTTATGAAGACGGCCTGGTGCCGGCCCTGCGCTGGTTGGCATCCGAGATGCAAGAGCGTCATAAACTGGAAGTAGAGATAAATGCCTGCAAACACCCTATAAAACTGGACGACGATACCAAGGCACTGCTTTTTGAATCGGTTCGCGAACTTTTGTTCAATGTCGTAAAGCACGCTCGCGTCAATCAGGCCGACATTCAGGTCGAATCCCAAAATAATCGACTGGAAATCACTGTCAGCGACAAGGGAATCGGCTTTAATGCCAGCCAAATCGAAAAAAGCCCTTTTCCAAAAGGATTCGGACTCTTTAGTATTCGCGAACGTGTGGCCGCCCTCGGAGGCGAGATGATTACAGAGTCCATACCCGGTGATGGCACCCGCATGAGAATAAACATTCCTGTTCGAACCGACAGCGCCGAATCTGATAAGGCTGTCACAATACAAGCGAAAAAGGAAACCCAATCCACGGCGTTGACCAAATCACTCACGCAGGACACGCGCGTGAAGGTCCTGATTGTGGACGATCATGCGATCATCCGTGAAGGCATAGCCACGATTCTGGATGATAATGACCATATCGTATGCGTGGGTGAAGCCGAGGATGGGATTGCAGCTCTGGAAGCCGTAAAAGAACTCGATCCCGATGTGGTGCTGATGGATGTGAACATGCCCCGCATGAATGGTGTGCAAGCGACCCGCGAAATCGCCCGACATTGGCCGGATATCGCCATCGTAGCATTGTCCGTGCACGATGATCCTGCCACCACCCAGTCCATGCTCGATGCCGGCGCCTCTGCCTTTATGCGTAAATCCGATGAATCCCACCGGGTGATCAAAGCGATACTCAAGGTGGCCCACAAGAAAAAGTTTTC
Organism: Candidatus Zhuqueibacterota bacterium; assembly: GCA_014728115.1. Lineage (GTDB taxonomy): Bacteria > Zhuqueibacterota > Zhuqueibacteria > Residuimicrobiales > Oceaniaggregativiventaceae > Oceaniaggregativivens. The sequence continues at coordinate 11,164 of WJME01000009.1, forward strand.
CTGAGCAAGCGGAAAAATTCACGATATTCTTATAACAGCCAAAACCACGAGACCGATCATGACAAAAATCACGGTAAGCAGAACCATCCGGGCTCCTAAAGACGTGGTCTTCCGGACGGTTGCAGACGCCACCCTGTTTGCAAAAGCTGTTCCTCATGTCACAAGAATTGATTATCTCTCGGATATCAAAACAGGGGTCGGCACCCGGTTTCGCGAGACCCGAAAAATGGGCAACCGTGAATCCATCACCGAACTGCGCGTCACCGAATATGCAGAGAATGAATATGTCCGGCTTGTCGCCGACAGCCATGGCACGGTCTGGGATTCCGTATTCACCATAGAATCCACTAAAGACCAAAAGACCCGACTGATCCTTACCATGAAAGCCAAACCGCAAAAACTCTTGCCCCGGCTCCTGACTCCCCTGTTCAAAAAGACCATGACCAGAGCCCTGGCCGATGATATGGATGCCATCAAACTGTTTTGCGAAAAAGCCACCTGAACCCACTCATTACCCTGTCATGTGAGCGGATGATTCCTCGAGCGATTATCGTTACCAAAGTGGCATATGCGGCTCTTACACCCCGCTGTGCAAAGACAGTATGATATACACGATTAAGGAGAATTTTAATGGCAAACAGACAAGAGTATATCGATAAGCTGGCTGCCAGACTCAAAGAGCTGGACGCAGAAATCGAAAAACTGCAGGCCAAAGCCGAACAATCGCAGGCAGAGACCAAAAGCAAATATAAAGACGAGCTGGAAAACCTGCGCATCAAACGGGAAAATGCCGAATTGAAACTGGATGAACTAAAGAATGCCCGGGAAGATGCCTGGGAAGAACTCAAGACCGGGACCGAGCAAGCCTGGAAAACCCTGAGCGATTCTGTAAAAAAAGTAACAGACAAGTTCAAATAGCCCGATCTACTCTGGTTTTTCGTCTCATTCCCGCGAATGCAGTCTGTTGCAGATTAGGGCAAAACCATTTACACTATCGGATTAGGCCATTTGTCAGAAACGGTTCTATGGAAAGGTGTGCTTTTACCCGCGGTAATCGCTCCAAGCCCCAAAGGGGCGGAGTGTTTCAGCCCAGGGCGATAGCGATAGCCCTGGGAAAAACAGTCAACATCCAGTCCAGAGCCCTGAAAGGGCGGAGTACAAGTATATCGAGCAAAAAGCTGCAATGCAAAACAGGAGCATCGAACATTTACACCCTTTTACACCACTGGGCCAGAGGGGAAAGGCTGCGGTTTGGCAGTCAGTCATCGCTCCGCGGGGATAAACCCCGCGGTGGCGAATCTTGTCGTAAATCTGCAACACCCGATTCACAGGGCAAAAAGTCATCCGCAACAGCCTGGAAAGCAGTAATCCAGGGCTGGGGAAAACCTCATTAAATGTGTAGAGCATGAGGTTCGTAAACGCACTGGTCTGTAATCATCAAGGGTTTGTCCATCGTAATAAGGGCGGATGACGGATCATCCGTTGCTTCCGTTCATAGCTATGAATCCCTGCGTCCACAGGGATGACGACCAGTCGGCAATCTGAACCAACCTGATGCGCGATAATGACGTGTCATCCTTGTAAATCTAGTGCGCAACTATCATCTTGCGTACATGGCGATGTGTTTCCGTACGCAACTCGTAAAAATAGAGCCCAGATGCTACGCGGCGGCCCTGACTGTCCCGGCCATTCCAGTTCACCCTGTGCATGCCGGGAGAATATTTACCCTGTGCTATCGTCGTAACCACCCGGCCGGCAACATCATAGATCACCAGTGTGAGCTCTTGCGGCTCGGTCAGTTCAAAGCAGATCATTGTCGACGGATTAAAGGGGTTGGGATAATTTTGATCCAGACGAATGGTCCGGGGGAGTTGAGATGAACCTTTACTCACTTTTGTCGACGGATCGCTGATGGTATATCGAAAAGGATCGGCTGTGTCCGATCCCCATACCGACTTGCTGCCGGGTGTATAGCCCCGTTTTACGGCTTCTTCGGACAATTCACCGCTGGCTTCCAGCGATGCCGAGACCACGATGGTTTTGCCCAATCCGACAACAGGTTCACCCTCGGGGGTTTCGAGAAATCCCCACATGGGCGCTTTTATTTCTGCTTCGTGTCCATCCGGGGAGACCGCGATGGTGATAATGCCCTGAATCACCGGTCCGCGGTCCGAGACCAGGATGGTGCTCGAATCGGGCAGGGTCACCCACTGGGTATAATAGTCATATGTTCCGGGCGCCAGGCGAATAATGCCATCCTTGAGATCCTGAATGCCCTGGGTATCGACCTGGTACTGGGAAAGAAATTCATGATTGATATAATGGCCGGTGTTGAACCCACCGTTATAAAACTCCACTTCCATATTGACATCATAGCCGCGGCTGTCAGGATAATAGCCCCCTTCTCGCAGCGGATATCCGGTCACCGTGTCGTCATCCACATCGATGGTAAAAATAAAATAATAACGCCCGGCCCTGGCATGGCCGAGTGTATCCGATGAGGTACGACCGATCACACCGGTTGCTTTCATATATCCGTACAGATTCTCATCATCATGTGCAAACTTTACCTCGATCAAATCGACATCAGAGTAAGCGCGGTATAATGGCTTACCGCCCAAAGGATATCCATCCGTATCGTGTACATCATCTGCCGGATCGGTCACGGCCACTGGCACTGCTTGCCAATCCATAAAGTCACCATCGATCTGAATCGGATTTTGTGCCGCAGCCTGCAGCGTTAAACCCAGAGCCACTCCTGTTAACCACCATCTCATTTTCATCTCCTGTTTATACGAGTATAACAGTATAGCAAAAAAAAGTGACTGGACAAAATCCTTTTTCATCTCTATCCACCGGAATCATGCAAGAGTTTTTTAAACTCTTTTTCATCGATGATTTTCACGTCGTGTTTTTTGGCATCATCCATTTTACTGCCCGGATCCTCCCCGGCGACCAGGTAATCGGTATTGCCGCTCACGCTGGATGTGGCTCGCGCACCCATTTTTTCGACGCGCTCTTTGGCCTGGTCACGCGTAAACGAGTCCAATTCACCGGTAAAAACAAAGGTGAGTCCTTTTAGCTCGTCGCTTTCAGACACCTGGACGGACTTTACCTCGACCCCCACATTCTGCAACCGGTCGATGATTTTTTGATTTTCTTTTTCCTTGAAAAAATGAGTGACACTCTCTGCGATCTCGGGGCCGATTTCCCGTGTCTGTTTCAAGTCATCAAAATCAGCCTTACGCAGAGCACCTAAATCCTGATATTTCCTGGCCAAAACCCGGGCGATATGCTGTCCCACATGCCGTATCCCCAAAGCGTATAAAAAGGTATCCAATTCTGGTTTTTTAGACCTTTGAATCGCATCCACGAGCTTTTGCGAGGATTTTTCGGCAAATCCTTCCAGCTGTAGAAAATCATCTTTTTCCAGGCGATAGAGATCGCTCAAGTCTTTGACCATCTCACGATCCACCAGGTGCTGCACGATCTTTTCCCCCAGGTTTTCGATATCCATGGCATCACCCGACACATAATGGATGATATGCCCCACCAGTTGAGCCCTGCACGAGAGTCCGGCCGGACAAAACGTATAGGCTCCTTCCCTGACCACCCCGGTATCGCAGACCGGGCAGGTGTCAGGCATGGAAAACGGCTTGCCCCGTTCTTTGCCTCTTTCCTTGACCCGTTCGGCTATTTCAGGAATGACGTCGCCGGCGCGAACAACCCTTACCTTGTCCCCTGGCCGCACATCTTTTTCGCGGACCTCATCTTCATTGTGCAAGGTCGCACGGCTTACGGTCACACCGCCGATATCCACCGGATCGAGCAACGCCACAGGGGTGAGCATGCCGGTACGGCCCACCTGCACCACGATATCACGCAAACGGGTCATCTCTTTTTTAGGGGGAAACTTCCAGGCCATGGCCCAGCGCGGATTGCGTTCCCGGGTACCCAGTGTTTCTCGCTGGGAAAAATCATCGACTTTGATGACAATACCATCGATCTCGTAATCCATATCATCGCGTTCATCTGTAAGCTTTTGGTGATACTTTACAGCGTCACGCATGGATTTTACTTTTTTATTGAGTGGATGGGTTTTCAGTCCCCATTCGGGAAATTGCTTGAGCACCTCCCAGTGCGAGTGTACCTCCCAGCCATCAGCCTGAAGCATTTCATAGAAAAAGATATCCAGCGGTTTGTCGGCCACATTTTTGGGATCCAGCTGTCGTACCGTGCCGGCCGCCGCATTGCGGGGATTGGCAAATGGCTCCTTGCCTTCGTTGACACGTTTTTTATTGATCTCTTGAAAACCGGATCGCGACATCAACACCTCACCGCGCACCGCCAGTTTTTGGGGAATTTCGCCATCGTGTTGCAGCTGTAACGGCAGAGAGCCAATCGTCTTTAAATTTTCACTGATATCCTCCCCGGTGGTGCCATCCCCTCGGGTGGTGCCATAGTCAAAGGATCCGTTTTCATACACGACTTCTACGGATAATCCATCCAGTTTGGGTTCCAGGACATACTCTGTTTCATCGTCGATATGACGATCGACATAGTCTATAAAATCCTCGATCTCTGATTTTTCCAGAGCCGAATCCAGACTGAGCATCGGGCGTGTGTGTTTTTTCTTTTTCAGTTCATCCACAGGTTCGGCACCCACCCGTTTGGTGGGCGAATTCGGGGATTGGAGATCCGGGAATTCCTCTTCCAGATCCTGCAAGCGTTTGAACAATGTGTCATAGGCCTGGTCAGAAATCACGGGATCGTTTTTGGTATAGTAACGATCATCGTGATAATCGATGGCCTCGCGCAATTGTTCGACCTGCTTTTCGGCCTCTTTATGATCGAGCTTTTCGATATCTTTAAAATCCGTATCCGGATTTTTCTTGAACGGATTCTTTGCCATAAGGTCTAACTCCTTGTTTCTGTAAAACTCTGTAACAAGCGGGAATGGTCGCAGAGTTCTTTGAGTTCAGGACGTTAGGAGCGAGCAATACCCCATCATGACAAGCATTAAAATTCTACCAGAGTTCTTTTGTGTCCTCAAAGATACCCAGGCTAGTTTCGTTTTAACATTTTTTTCAATTGCTGCCATTTGTGACAATTTAGCACATCCTCTTTTTCCAGCCAGCCGCGCCTAGCCTGGGCCACGCCGTATCTCATAAAATCGAGGTCATCGGTGGAAATGGCCAACTTGATGCCGATCTCTTTGGCCATGCGGATATACTTGTCTGACAAATCCAGACGATCCGGCTGGGCATTGACCTCGAGATAACATTGTCGTTCTTTGGCGGCGTTCATGATTTTTTCCAGATCGATAGTCATGGGCTCGCGTTTGCCGATGATACGTTCCGTGGGGTGAGCAAAAATATTAAAACAGGGATTGTCCATAGCCCTGAGAACTCGTTGAGTCTGTTTCTCTTCGCTGAGATTAGTGTTTTAGTGCACCGAACAGATGACCACATCCAGTTCTTTGAGGATGTCGTTTTCCACCCCGGAGATCCGGGTCAGATCCTGATCATTTTCCATCATGTCCTTGAGATTTTTTGAATATCCTTCTATCGTACGTGCAACATTTCGATAAGAGCGAATGCGGAACTCGTTTTCTCCCTGGATATCCAAAAGATCTCCCACCCTGTTCAGGATTTTGGCAATATCGGTATTGTGATCAGGCATAGCCTTGTCCCCATTTATATGCATATGAAATGGTTCTCTAGTTTTATTAACGTAAATAGTGTTCAGGAATTTCCATTGAAGAGGGAAACATTTATCCGATGCCCCCCGGAGGCTCCTCCCCATTCACTACTACCAGCCTGCCCCGTTAGGGGCAGAATATTTATAGCACAACACAACCCAAAAATCTTGTTCACCCCGTTAGGGGTGAAATATTCTTTGGGCGGAATCGAACCTCCGCTCAGGCCTCTAAAAAGAATATCGCGTCCCTAACGGGACGCATGAGGAGGTGGGGCAGCTCGTGGCTATAAATATCCGGTCCCTAACGGGACCAGCCGGGGTGGGCAGACCGGCAAGTGTTTTTTCGGTGGTCAGATCTCTGGGTAATTCTTTACAGGGACGCTCGCGTGGAATCCGGCTCGATGCTGCGGCATCACGATTCCGCAGCTATGGATCCCTGCGTCCGCAGGGATGATGGCCCGCAGGCAATCTGCAACAGCCTGGTCCGCGAGAATGACACGGCAAGAGTCCAATATAAAAATTGCGTGTGTCTTTTTCTCTGCGCCTCTCTGTTGTCTTTGACCGCCGCCTGCATGAATACAACTTTTGCCCTCAAAATCCCGGACGACCTGAAAGGTGTTTTTTCACCTTTCAGGTCTTGGCCCACTGGAAAAGCAAACCGATCTTGGATCTCCAATCTAACCTCATCATCTGCAACACGCTCTTTTCGCAAAGACGACGGTCGGTCACCATTCCTCTGTGTGCTTTGCGGTCTGTGCGTTGGTCTTTAGCCCTGCTCCCCAATTCAGAACGGTGAAAATTTGAAAACTAGAATCCGTTCACGAGCACACATTCTTCCAACCTGAACCAGGGTTCGGAGGTATCGACCAAATCCGGATCCACATCAATGTTTTCGGCAGTGAATCTCTTGATATGATGGGCAGAAAACCCCTTGTTCTCAGAGGCAGGTTGATCCTTTCGGTCTGCCAGAATGCGGATATGGCTCAGGGAAAGACCCTTGATGTGGGCAAAGGTCATATAATTGGGCTGGCGTGCATACAAGGTATCTCTGATGCCGCTGGTGTACCTTCTGCCGCCGACATGTTTGTGATAATCACTAAAATCGCGCGGATTGGTTATACGCAACGTCATGTGATCGAATGAAACATTTTCGAGCGGACTCTCGGGCATGCCCTGAATGAGGATCTTGCTGTCTGTAAATATCTGAATGTTGCTGAATGAGACATCGCGGATCATACCAATTTTTGAATCTTTGCTGCGCTTTTCGATATCCATATGAATGGGATAGGCGTTTTGACGGATCCACTCGGGCTGAGAGGATTGTATCGAGATATCAGAAAAGGTAATGCGTTCGATCGTGGCCCCGTCTTTGAGATTGAATCCACATCCGATGCGGGCATTGGGAATGGTGATATTGCTGAAATGAATATCGCGGAAATCACCATGCGATTCGGTGCCGATCTTGAGCGCGGCTGAAGTGGATTCGAGAATACAATTGTTCACCACAATATTTTCACAGGGATAAGGTTCGGTTGATTTCAGGACGATACAATCATCGCCAGCCACGATATGACAATTGGAGATGCGCACATCCCGGCAAGAGTTGGGATCGATGCCATCGGAATTGACGCGAAAAATATTATTAAAAATCGTCACCCCATCGATCAACACGCGTTCGCAGCGTTTCAGATGGATGGTCCAGGCATCGGAATATTCGATCTTGATATCACGGATGGTCACAAAATCGCACTCTTGCAGCAAAAAGATACCCGTCCGAAATGAGAGTGGCTCATATTGGACATCTTTTCTGCGGCGATAATCCTCTTCGCCCTGCCCATGGATGCGTCCCTCCCCCACTATGGAAATGTGACTGGCCCCATTGGCTGCAAACAGAACCCCACGGGTTTGTTCAGGAAAATGATCCGGATTCCGGCTCACCCACAGGGTGGCTCCGCTGGCCAGCTCTATGCTGACATGATCCTTTAACTGCAGGGCGCCTGAAAGAAAATCTCCTGCAGGGACAAAAACCGTACCCCCACCGGATTCATGACAGGCATCGATGGCAGCCTGGATGTAGGGTGCGTCATTGGTCTCTTTGTCGCCCTTTGCGCCGTATTCTTTGATATTATAGACCGATGCATAGGCATTGACAATGCTAAAAAGAACAAATAATGCAACTCTCATACCTATCTCCTAATTTGCTGTTTGAACGATATTTAGCTAACATAATTTATTTTTTGGTCATTGTCAAGCGGTCTATGCGCTTGGGCTCTTGGTAGCAGACGCTTTCCATCCTCTGCGTTTCCCAGACCTGGCAGGTTAAAAAACCTGCCAGATCAAAACAGTCACAGCAGCCGGTTCGGGGTGTCGCTGTGAGGCTGATGGATTTTCATATCAGGGAAACTGAACAGAACCAACCGGGTTTGCACGGGGCTGGATATCCATACCACCCGGAGCGGTAGAAAAGATTGGGGCAAGAATAAAGATCGGCTGTCGACAAAGCGAGGTGTATCTACTTTTTATGAGGATCGGTTGACTTTCAAAACGCCCGATAGCCCCATTTCTTTTAAAACATCGCACATCACCCCTACTCCAGACGACCTGAAAGGTGTCTTTTCACCTTTCAGGTCTTGACCCCCAAAAAAGCAAACCAATCCTAAAATCTCCAATCAAACCTCATCATCCGCAACCCGCGCTTAAAAACCTTGTCAAAATACAATAACATCTTTGCACTCAACCGGTAAACCTGCCCCGTTAGGGGCAGAATATTTTTAGCACAACACAACCCAAAAATCTTGTTCACCCCGTTAGGGGCGAAATATTCTTTTAGCGGAATCGAGCGACCGCTCGCCCCCAAAAAAGCCTAACGTGATCAGCCGGGAAGGTCATAGTTTGTCCATCGCAAAAGCAAGATGACGGATCATCCTATGCTTCCGCTCATAGCTATGGATCCCTGCCTCCGCAGGGATGACGTTTAATGCACCTTTCAAAAAAATACGTCATTCCTGCGAAACAGGTCGATGCAGAATAATCACCGAGCGTCATTCCTGCGAAAGCAGG